>CAXTVW010000008.1:0-58228 GCA_964247675.1 uncultured Acetobacteraceae bacterium | reverse complement strand
GCACGTCGCAGATCTCGGCCAGCCTGGCCGGCAGGTCCTGGCGTATGCCGTCGGGTCCCTTGTGCGAGTCGTTCGCCGCCCGGTGTTGCCGGTACTCCAGCAGCGCCTGCGGCATGTCCTCGACGGCCAGCACATGGTCCACGAAGCCGCCGGACGCCGCACTTTGCGGCATGCCCTGCTTGGCATGGTGGTCGAACTCGGCCTGGCTGAGCGTGAGCCCGCCATGTTCCTTTATCGCGGCGATGCCGAGCGCGCCGTCGCTGCCGAATCCGGAGAGGATGATGCCCACCGCGTTCTCGCCCTGGTCGTCGGCCAGCGAGGTCAGGAAGGTGTTCACGGCAACGCGGCGTTCGGCCGTGGCGGCAGGCTGCGCCACCCGGAGCAGCCCGTCCTTGATGGTGAGGGTCGCGTTTGGCGGGATGACGTGGACCTCGTCCCGAGCGACCACCGCGCCGTCCTCCGCGAGGCAGACACGGAGCGCAGTTTGGCCGGAGATGATGGAGACGAGCGAGCTGGTGTGGAGGGGGTCGAGGTGCTGGACGACGACGAAAGCCATGCCGGCGTCCGCGGGCAGCCTGGAGAAGAACGCCTTGAGCGCATCGATCCCGCCGGCCGACGAGCCGATGCCGACGATCAGGCCCGCCTTTTCCGTGGCGGGTGCGCGCCTGGCCTGTCCCCCGCTTTCGCCCCCGCCTTCGCCCCCGCTTTCGCCCCCGCTTTCGCTTTCGCGTTTCGTGCCGTCGGGCACGGCTGGTTTGGAGACGTCGGACGGATCGGGCGCATCGCGATTAGCCATAATACCTCATGCGTCCGCCCTCTCAGTCCAAGACTCTGCGGCGGGTTTCGCGGTCGCGGCGGGCCTACCAGAAGGCAAAAATATGCTAGCGGACTTCTTTATCTGCTGAAGGTCCCTGCCAGGGTGTGCATCGTCAACGGTTAAGTGAGCAAAGCCTGGCGCCCGGCGAAGTTGTGATGCAGCCGGCGATGCGCACCCTCTTCGGTGATTACGCCGGCACCGCCGCCCTTAGGCCCACTCCGCCGCTGCTAAGCCGGTGTCGCGATCGCGAATCCAGCAACCTCGAGGCCGCCGCATCACCGACGGTTCGGCCCTCCCTGCCATCCCGCTCGCAGCGTCCGGACGCGCCCGTTCACCGGCCCGGCAGGATCCGCGCCAGCCGCGGGAAGAGGCGAAGCGCGGTTCCCGAAAACATCATCCCGCGCTCGGCTGCCGTGTAGCCGTCGAACGCCTCGAGGCTGCGCCGTGACACCGCGATCTTGTCCGCCGGGAAGAACGGCAGGTCGTAGCCGGTCAGCAGGCGCGCTGTGTCGTGCATGGCCCGCAGGGCAGCCAGGGAGGCCGGATAGCTGACGATCGCCGTTTCGAAATACAGCGAGTCGATGGCCTGGTTGACCCGGCGCGCACCCTCCTCGGGATCTTCCTTGCGTTTCCACGGCAACAGCACCGCGAGACGCGGCTGGATCAGCGGCAGGGTTGCGCAGCAACAACGGCGACGCCCTGAGGGCGGCCGCGCTCGGCGGGCTCGGGCTGATCTACCAGCCCGGCTTTCTGGTCGCCGACGATCTCCGCTCGGGACGCCTGGTGGCGATATCGCTGGACCAGCCCACGATGACGGTCGGACATGTCCACGCGGTCTTCCGGCCGGACCGGCACTTGCCGGCGAAGTCACGCTCGGTGATCGACGTCCTGGCGGCGCGGCTCGGAGACGAGCCACCCTGGGATGCAAGCCCCTCAGGTCACAAAGCCGGGCTTCGCGCAGCGGTTGACTGTGGATCCCGCGAGATCGGAGGAGCCGAGCCCTGCTGAGCGCCCGCCGGCCGCCTCCGCGGCATGCCGCCGAAGGGTTACATGTACCCATGCAGTGACTCGTGATCACCACCAGGCATGCAACCTGCAGGTTAGCAGTCACGTCTCGCATGAGTGCTCATGAAGAGCCGGAGTGAGACGCATGGCGAGAATGATCGACGCTGCCATCGGGCACATCGAACGCGCGGAGGGCCTGGACAGGCCGGCCTACGCGCTCGGCAAGGCGATCTCGCAAACCGGGCAGTTGACGGGGCGTCCGGGCAAGAGCCTGGCAAACACGCTGCACGGCCGGCCGTACGGACATCCCGTACACCCGCTGATCGTAGCCATCCCGATCGGCACCTGGACCCTGGCGCTCGGGCTGGACCTGCTCTCCGCCGCAGGGCTGCTGGGCAAACGGCGCGCCGGCGACGCAGCGGACCTCGCCCTGCGGGCCGGTTCGGCCGGTGCCGCGGCCGCCATCGCGACCGGCCTGGCCGACTGGCAGCATTTGAACGGGCGCGACAGGCGGGTCGGGCTGGTGCATGGCTCGGTGAACGGCGTGGCGTTGGGGCTGAACCTCTGGTCCAGCTCGCTGCGCGCGCAGGGGCGGCGTGGCGCGGGCGTGTGGGCCAGCGCTGCGGCATACGCGGTGATGAGCGTTGGCGGTTACCTCGGTGGCCACCTGGTTTACCGGCGGCGAGCGGTGGTGGATCATGCCGACCGCAGTCCTGAGCCGCGCGAGTTCGTGGCGGTGGCGAAGCTGGCCGAGCTGGCCGAGAAGAAGCCCCATCGCGTGGCCGTGTGGGACGAGGTGGCCCGCAGCGAAATAGGCATCGTACTGGTCCGGCAAGGCGAGCGTGTGCACGCGATGGGCGCGCGGTGTTCGCACGCCGGCGGGCCGCTGGATGAGGGCTGGGTGATCAACGGCACGCTGGTGTGTCCTTGGCACGGCTCGCAATTCAATCTGGAGACTGGCTATCCAGCGACCGGGCCTTCGACCTGCCCGCAGCCGCGCTACGTGGTGCGCATCGTGGACGGCACGGTGGAGCTGAAGCGCGAGCAGGAGCCTGGCGACCACGTGGTGACGTCAGAATCGATGAAAGGTCAGCCGATAAAGCAGGTGGGCAAGCCGGCGCGCGGCGTGCCGCAGACCGGTGTGGGCGAGCCGAGCCGTACGGCGACGGAGGTGCTCTACGAGCACCACGAGCTGATGCGCCGGATGTTCGAGAAGATGCTGGCCACATCAGGCGAAAATGCCGACCGGCATGCGCTGATGCGGGCGCTGGCCGCCGAGCTGGACATACACGAGGTGATCGAGGACGCGATCTTCTACCCGGCCGTGCGCGGCGTGAGCGAGGACACGGAGATCGCCTACGCCGAACATGGCGTGCTGGCGGACCTGCTTGCCGCCACAGTGAAGTTGCCGCTGGGCAGCGCGCAGTTCCGCGAACATCTCGAGGCGTTGCAGGCGGCGTTCCTGCACCATGCCGGATCAGAGGAGCGGTCGATGTTCCGGGAGGCGGAGCGGCTGAGCGATGCCCGGCTGCACGAGTTGGGCGGCGAGCTGGACGAGATGCTGGAGAGCGAGCGCACGTCTCGCTTCAAGACGGCGTTCCGTTCGATGAAGCTCAGCCTGCTGGAGAACGCCTGATCGCCCGCCATGACAGGGCGCGACAGCCTGCGGGACGTCTGGGGCGAACGGACGCCGTATGAGGGCGAGGGCGCCTGGCCGGCCCGCCAGGACGAGCGGGTAACCGAGGCGCCGGACAGGTGGGTGCAGTCCGCTTGCGTGCTGTGTTCCAACGGCTGCGCGCTGGACATCGGCGTCAAAGATGGAGGCGCAAACGGCGCACGCATGGTGGGCGTGCGCGGCCGTTTGGTGGACCGCATCAACCGCGGGCGGCTGGGGCCGAAAGGCCTGTACGGCTGGGCGGCCAACGCCAGCGCGGACCGGCTGACCCGGCCGCTGATACGGCACGGCGACTGGTTCCGCGAGGCGAGCTGGGACGAGGCGATGGACCTCATCGTCCGCCGCTCCCGCGAGACGCTGGCGCAATGCGGGCCGAGCGGGATCGGCTTCTACAGCAGCGGCCAGCTCATGCTGGAGGAGTATTAC
Organism: uncultured Acetobacteraceae bacterium; assembly: GCA_964247675.1. Classification (GTDB taxonomy): domain Bacteria; phylum Pseudomonadota; class Alphaproteobacteria; order Acetobacterales; family Acetobacteraceae; genus BOG-908. The sequence continues at coordinate 54,305 of CAXTVW010000008.1, read as the reverse complement.
ACCCTCGCGGTGATCGGCAAGGCGGGGCTGGGCACCCCGCACATGGACGGCAACATCCGGCTGTGCACGGCGACCGCGGGTGCCGCGCTGAAGGAGAGCTTCGGGGCGGACGGCCAGCCAGGCAGCGTGGCCGATCTGGACACCACGCATTGCATCCTGCTGGCCGGCCACAACGCAGCGGTGACCGACACCGTGATGTGGATGCGCATCCTGGACCGCCGGCGCGGCGCCGACCCGCCGAAGCTGGTGGTGATCGATCCGCGCCGTACACCCACCGCCGCGGAAGCCGACGTCTGGCTCGCGCCGCGTCTGGGCACCAACCTTGCGCTGTTGAACGGCCTGCTGCGGTTGGTCATCGCCAACGGCCACGTCGACCGGGCCTTCATCGAGCGGCATACGCTGGGCTTCGCCGGGCTGGAGGCGACGGTCGCCGCCTACCCGCCGGAGCGGGTGGAGGCGATCACCGGCATAAAGGCGGATTTGCTGCTGCGTGCCGCGTCGCTGATCGGCGCGGCGCCCAGCCTGGTCTCCACCTGCCTGCAGGGTATCTACCAGAGCAACCAGGCGACGGCATCGGCCTGCGCGGTGAACAACCTCCATCTGATACGCGGCATGATCGGGCGGCCGGGCTGCGGCGTGCTGCAGATGAACGGGCAGCCGACGGCGCAGAACACACGCGAGTGCGGCGTGTACGAAGATCTGAGCGGGTCGCGCAACTGGGAGAACCCGGCGCATGTGGCCGAGCTCGCCAGGCTGTGGAATGTGGATGCCGCCCGGATCCCGCATTGGGCGCCGGGCACGCCCGCGCTGGAGATATTCCAGTACGCCGAGGCCGGAACGCTGAAGATGCTGTGGATACAAGGCACGAACCCGGCGGTGTCGATGCCTGATCTGCCGCGCGTGCGCCAGATCCTGTCGCGGCCGGACGTCTTCGTGGTGGTGCAGGACGGCTTCATGACGGAGACGGGCTGGCTGGCTGACGTGGTTCTGCCGGCGGCGATCTGGGGCGAACGGACGGGCACGTTCACCAATTTCGACCGCACGGTGCACATCAGCTTTAGGGCCGTGGAGCCGCCCGGGGAGGCGCGTCCGGATCTGGAGATCTTCCTGGACTACGCACGGCGGATGGATTTCCGCGACAAGGATGGCGCACCGCTGGTCAAATGGTCCTCGCCAGAGCAGGCGTTCGATGCGTGGAAAGCATGCTCGCGCGGCCGGCCGTGCGACTACTCCGGGCTGAGCTACGCCAAGCTCATGGCGGGATCCGGCGTGCAATGGCCCTGCAACGACGCCCATCCCGACGGCGCGGTGCGGCTCTACACCGACCACGTATTCCACACCGACCCCGACGAATGCACCACCTTCGGGCATGACCTGCTGACCGGGGCGCTGATGACGCGGCAGGCTTACGAGGCGCTGGAGCCGGCCGGGCGCGCGTTCATCAAGCCGGCGCATTACCGGCCGCCAGAGGAGGAGCCGGACGCGGCATATCCCTTCCTGCTGACGACAGGGCGGTTGCTGACGCAGTTCCACACGCGCACGAAAACAGGCCGGGTGCCCGAACTCGCACGCGCGGCGCCGGCAGCCTTCGCCGAAATGGCGCAAGAGGATGCGCGGCGGATCGGCGTGGTGGACGGGCAGATGGTGACGGTGACCTCCCGGCGCGGCAGCATCGAGGTCGCGGCCAAGATCGGCGACGTGCTGCCAGGGCAGGTGTTCGTGCCGTTCCATTACGGCTACTGGGACCACCCGGGGCAGGCGCGGGCGGCCAACGAACTGACGGTATTTGCCTGGGACGCGGTGAGCAAGCAGCCGCAGTTCAAATACGCCGCGGTTCGCGTGGATCCGGCGGCGCGCCCGATAGCGGCACCGGAGAGCGCGCCGGGCAGCCGGACGGCTGAGGCGTTGGCAGGTGCGGGAACGTTGGCGAAGCCGGCGAAGGACGGTGCGCCGCCGCGCGCGCATGTGGGCGATTACCTGGCTCGGCTGGCGGCGGGAGAAGCGCTCCTGGCGCGCAGCTTGACTCAAGCGGCGGCCAGCTTTCCGGCGATGCCTGACGTGGCCGAGGCGTGCCGGCTGTTCGCCGGCTGGGCGGACGCCGCAGCGGCGGGGATGGCGGCCGCACAGGCGCGGTTCGGCGGGGTCCGGGCGGTGAGCGGCCGGCTGGCGGAACCGTCAGGCAAGGCCCTGGCACCGACCGGCTTCGCGTTACTAGAAACGTTGCAGACTATCTATTTGCTTGTCTGTGACGTGCAGGTTTCGGTCAGCATTCTGCACCCCGCTGCCATGGCGCTGCGCGACTTTCAGCTATCGGCAGATTTGCAAGTGTTGCAGAAACAGCATGAGCGCGAGATCGGCTGGCTGCGGACGCGATTACTAACGGCGGCCGCCCAGGCGCTGACAATGCCTCAGTAAAAACACGCGAGGGGCGAAGCCCGGGGTCTGGGGCCGACTGGCCCCAGCGGGGTCCAGGGGCAGAGCCCCTGGCCTTGCGTAAGCCTTCCCCTTTGACGGACTCGCCCGATCCACGTCATCACTCGCCCCAGCGCCCCGCCCGAGGTCACCCGTTGTCCACCATCAGCATCGCTCACCGCGCCCATCTCATCGTCCTGGGCAACGAGAAAGGCGGCTCCGGCAAGTCCACCACCGCCATGCACCTCGTGGTCGGCCTCCTGCGCGACGGCTACCAGGTCGGCACCATCGATCTGGACGCCCGCCAGGGCACCCTGTCCGGCTATCTCACCTCCCGCCTCGCTTACGCCCAGCGCCACGGCGTGGAGCTCCCCGTCCCCGAAGCCGCCAGCGTCTTCCGCAGCGAGCTGGACAGCCGCGCGGACGCCGAAGCCGAGGAGCGCGCCCAGCTCGAAGCCGCCATCGCCACCCTCTCGGCCGGCTGCGAGGTCATCGTCATCGACTGCCCCGGTGCGGACACCAACCTCGCCCGCCTGGCCCACGCCAGCGCGGACACCCTGATCACCCCCATCAACGACAGCTTCGTCGATTTCGCCATGCTCGCCCGCGTGGACCCCGACAACCACGCCGTCATCAGCCCCAGCACCTACAGCGAGATGGTGTGGGAAGCCCGCAAACGCCGCTTCGCCCGGGACCGCACTCGCATCGACTGGATCGTCATGCGCAACCGCATGGGCAGCACGGAAATGCGCAACAAGCGGGACGTCGGCACCACGCTGGAGACCCTGGCCAAGCGCATAGGCTTCCGCACCGTGAAAGGCTTCGGCGAACGCGTCATCTACCGCGAACTCTACCTCCAGGGCCTCACCCTGATGGACGTCCGCGAAGCCGGCCTACAAATCCAGCTCGGCATGAGCCACATCGCCGCCCGCGCCGAGGTCCGCGCCCTGCTGTCCGCCATAAAAAAACCCGCCCCTCGCGCGGCGCAGGCGCACGTCAGCCCGGCGGCGTAGAGGCAAGGTCAGGCAAGGCAAGGCCAAGGGCTCTGCCCCTGGACCCCGCTGGGGCCTTGGCCCCAGACCCCTGGGCTGCGCCCCTGCGCTTTGGAAGGGCAGGGTGCTTTCAACACCCCCGTTGCCCCGCCCAATCCCCTCCTGTAGAACACATGAGCACGCCGGCGTAGCTCAGGGGTAGAGCAACTGATTCGTAATCAGTAGGTCCGCGGTTCAATTCCGCGCGCCGGCACCACAAACAGTATCATGGCTGACGAAAGTCATCGTCTGAGCTTCAGCTCAGCTTAGATGCTCTGTGTAAATCGTGCGCCAGGGACGATTGTCTAACAGCTTTCAACATCGGGTGGCACGAGAAAAAGTAGCCCCAATCCTGCCTTGCCTTTGCTGCTAGTTTGGCACAGCGAGACAACATGAACGACCCGAGAGTTTTGAAAATGTCCTGACGAGTCCTGCAACGTCCATTCAAAACCGTAGTGGAAATCGAGTGTTCACTCGGTTCGTCTGCCCAAAACTAGAGACAGTCTGCATACCTACGTCAGCTGTCCCCTCAACATCGGTTGCGTAATTTCGATTGCACCAAACGTAACCTGCCTGGAATAATCCGCAGTAGCTCTTCCCAGATACTCGCGAAGGAACCGGAGAACGCCATTGGCCATAGCCATCACTACGCATGCTGACAGCGCCAGCCCAACAGAAGCAATCGCCACCCTCCGCCAAACCCAATCCAACGCCTACAACCAAGAGGACTTCTCCGCCTGCTTCGCCGCCGACAACCACCTAGCCGCAGCCGACCCCGCCTACGCCCAATCCTACATCCACCAAATGCAAAAAACCCTGCACGCCCTGGCCCAAACCACCCCCGACCTACGCTTCCTGCAAATCGGCGGCATGGACGGCAAACGCTTTGACCCCATCTACGCTTTCACAAAACACTACCGCTGGTCCGGCCTAATTCTAGAACCGCTCCCCGACCTCTTCGCCGCCCTCACCGCCAATTACGCCAACGCCCCCCAGGTAATCCTCGTAAACGCCGCCCTGATGGACACCGACGGCACCCAGCAAATCACCCGCGTAACCCGCGCCGCCGCCCAATCAGGCGCCGTCCCCGACTGGGCCGAAGGCCTCGGCTCCTTCCACCCAAACCGCAACGCGCTCGGCGGTGTCGGCATAGACGCAACCCTGCACGCAACCCTGCTGCAACACACCGTCCGCGAAACGGTCGCCTGCCTGACCCTCCGCTCGCTCGCCCGGCAACACGGCCTGACCCGCATAGACCTCCTGCAGATAGACGCCGAAGGATGCGAACTGAACATCCTCCGCCAGGTCATCGCCGAAGGCTACCGCCCGCGCGTCATCCAGCTCGAGCACTGGGCATTGCCGCAGACCGAATCCCAGGCCGTGCAACGCATCCTCCACGAAACCGGCTACTGCATAACGATGAGTGAAGCCGACCTCCTGGCAACCGAAAACACCTGGTCGGCGTCTCTCGGCGATAAACCACCGCCGCCAACCGCGGCCCCCACCCCATAAACCCAGCCAACCGCCCCGCCGCCGCCCCGAGCGCGCCGCCAGCAACCCCGAATCAAATCCCTTGCCCAGCTCCCGCTCAAGTTCCTAATATGTTCCGGTCACCGCCCAGGCGCCGCACCCGTGTCCGCAAATATCGTCGTCATCCCTGAGACCGCCGCCGAACGCACCGAGCGCCATTTGTTCGTGTGCCAGCGCCTGACCGAACTCGGCATGAAGCTCGCGGAAGCCGCCGCCGCCCGCGCCGAAATGGCGTTCGCCCAACTCCCGCCCGGCCCCGAACAGCAGAATGACCCGGCGCCCCGCCCGCCGCGCGGGCCACATCCCGCCACCCTGTTCAACCAACTCGCCAGCGCCGTCCGCCAGGCCATCAAGCTGGAATGCCGCATCGTCGCTGGCCACGCCGCCACCCTGGGCGCGCAGACCCAGGCAGACCCGCGCCGCGCCAAGATCCGCCTCGCCATCCGCCACGCCACCGCCGGCCGTCGAGACCGCGCCAAAACCCGCGAAGACGCCGACGCCATGCTGGAAACCGAACTGGCGCTGGACCCGGACGGCACCACCCCCCTCCCGGACCTCCTCGGCACGATGTGCGAAGACCTCGCCTTCAGCCTCGATTACGAAAAACTCGCTACCGACCTGGCCATCACCCAACACCCCGGCTACCCAGCCACCGCCCTCATCACGCCCCCCAACCACCACCCAGAACGCCCGCCACCCCCACCCCACTGACCGGCCCGCCGCGGCAACTCCACCCGCGGCGCAGCCCGAGACCCGCCGGCGCAATTCAGCCGCTCTCCCCAACCGCGAACCGGCCGCGCCACCAAGCAAGCGCCGCCCCTAACGCGCGCCAGGCCAAACGCCAACGCGCGGCAGCCCACGCACGCCCAACTGACGCCACCAAGCCACACGCGCACCCCCGCGACCCCGATCATTGCATTTTCCTGGTATGCAACGACCCGCATTGCGCTAAACTGCGTCATGCTCGCAATGACCCGCCCCACACTCCTGAGCTTCGTCTTCTTCGCCGAGGGCAGCGGTGCCGCCGCCTCGGGTGACCCGTCATCCGCCAACCCCTACCAGCCCGGCACCATCCAGCACGATCGCTGGCAGGACGGCTGGAACCTGGTCATGCCCGCACCCGCCACGGTCGCCACCCGGGAAGCAACCAACTAACGCCCGTCCCCGATCCGCCACGAACACCGCCTGAAACTGCGCGTCCCAACCCCGCGCCCAATCCCCCCGCTGCCGCCACGCACGCCGCAGCCCAGCCAGCCAACACCCTGGCGTAGGCACCGCTTCACCAAACCGCCGGAACCCGGCTACACTACCGTCCCTGACCCGGACACCAGCGCCCGCATGCCGCGTCGGGCGCCATCACGCAGCCGGGCATCCGCTCCCCACCCAACCCACAAGGAACCCCGATGAGAGTCGCCGCCGTAGCCGCCGCAGCCCTCCTGACCAGCCTGCTCCTGCCCGTCCAACGCGCCGCGGCCACCACCGGCCTGGTCGTCCAGGGTGACAACGCCGGCTTCCAATACGCCCCTGCGCCCGCGTCCCTCCCCAAGGGCACGCGTATCAGCAACCTCCTGGGTGATCCGTCGCAGCCCGGCCCGTTCGTCCTGCGCCTGATCTTCCCGGCCCACACGGACATCATGCCGCACACCCACTCGAAGCCGGAGACCGTCACGATCCTCTCCGGCACCATCTATCACGAACACGGACCAACCCTCGTGCGTGCACAAGGCACAAAACTGACCGAAGGCGGCTTCGTCTATCTCCCGGAAGGCATGCCGCACTCGCTTTGGACAACGGACGGGCAGGCGGTGATCCAGGTCTCCGGCACCGGCCCGTTCGGCCTGCAATACGTCAATCCCGCGGATGATCCGAGCCGTAAGCAATAGGAAGAAAGCAGTCCTTTTTTGAAAAAAAGGACCAAAAAACTTTTGTCTCCCCGCATCGGCGTCAGTCGCTTTTGTCCGGACAAATCAAAACGACTGCACCAGCGTCAGGAACAAAAGTTTTTTGCTTCTTTTTTTTAAAAAAGAAGGCCTTCCTTCCTTCCTTCCTCTCAGGTCAGCGCCCAAAGCAGCATCCCGATCCCCACAACCCCGCCCAGGAACGCCAACGTCCGCACAACAGGAACACCCGTGGCATAAAGCGGCACGTAGGCAAGCCGGCACCAGAAATACAAAGCCGCCCCGCCCGTCGTCAGCCCGCTATGGCGCCCCGCCGCGTGTGCCGCCAGCACCGCCGCGGCGAAGAACGGAAACGTCTGCATAAAATTGGCAAAGGCCCGCTCCACCCGCGCCCCCACGCCTTCCAATTTCTGCTGATCGTCGCGCGCGCTCATCGCGTAGCGCACACCTTTCTGGGCGGTTGTGAACTGCCCCGTGGCAATCGCATGCACCAGCCCAAGCACGATGGACCACGCCAAATATCTAAGCTCGATTGTCATGTTCCGGACCTCTTGCTGGCGTCCGGCAACGTGATGCCATCGTCCGGGGTTGCCGCAGCGCGCCCGCACATATCCGGAAACAGCTTGCCCAACCACCTGCGTGTTCCTATTATGTTCTAGAACCAAGCAGGCGACGCGCTGTATGCCAAACAACCACCAAACCAGGATCGCCGCCCAACTTTTCGTGCCTGACCAATGCCGGCGTCCTGCCGCCGCATGCCCGACGCAGGGCAGGCGCGCGCGTCAGGGCATGTGCTCCTCGAAACCGGCGGCCGGCGCACCGACCATCCGTCCGCCGGCCGCCTTGTGCCGAAGCGTCCAAAGCCGTTCGTGCGCCTCCACCAGGCTTTCGAGGTTCTTCCGCCTGTCCTGATCCGCGTACCGGCTCGGCCGGCTGAACAGCCCCTCCAGGCTGCACAGCAGCTCGTGCGCCACCGCCAATTCGCCAACTGCGCAGGCCTGATCGAACGCGATTAACAGCTTGTCGGACAGGCGGCGGTGAAACAGCCGGTCCGGATAGATCACGGTCATTTGGGCAACCCCTGGAAAACGCCCTGTTAATGGTTCGAAGTCATACTGATTTCAGCAACGTAGCGTGCAACCGCCCGGTTGCAAGCCAACGCCAGTATCGAGAAGGAGTGTTACTGACATGTTAACCAGCCCAGCCTGAGTGCCTCTTCGAAAACCCGGCCTGACGGGTCAGCAAGCGTGTCGTTCCAAGCACCGGATAACCGCCAGGGCGAAAGCCCGGATGGCCACCAAACAAGCAGGGCCTGCGCGATACCCGCAAAGACCACGCTGAAACAACTGCCAGGTTGCCACAGAACTGCCACAATACACGCCGCCGTGACACACCATGCGCGCAGCAGAGGTCAGGTATTCACCTGCTTTCGCGGTGGTGACAAACCACCGGCAGTCCTCCATGTGTGCGCCGCACCATAGCCGGACGCGGCCAAATAGTTAATTCGGCCTTCCCGCTTTAGGCTAAAGAAGAAAGTTTACTACCGATGTCTTACATTTCCGACCAGCGTCATGCTGCGGACCTGGCGCACCTGTCTTCCGCTTCCAGCCGCCGCCCGACGCACCCGAACATGCCCTTCAACCCGCTCACCTTCGCAAACGCCCGCCTGTCTGAAGCGCTGGAGGCCACGATCCTCGTCGCCACCCTCTCAGGCGTTAGCCTGGTGATGTCCACCATCGCCGCCGGCGCGTTCTAGCCCGCATGTCCGTGGTGCCGGCCAGTATCCGCCAGCACCACGGCCCGCGCGCCCCTGTGCCTCTGGCCTGACAAATCCGCCGTCTCCCGACGTAATTCCTGGTAATCCGTTCCGGTTCAGTATAGAACGTGGCAACCTAGCCGCGAGAAGACGCCGGACACATTATGCGCCAAGGAATGCTTTCCGAACGCCGCCTCACCATCGGTTATCTGGCAGCTCTGGGCCTGGTGGCGCTGCTGACCGTCGCCTCGCACATCACCTTGAATCGCGTGCTCGCCGAACACGAAGGCTCTGCGGAGATCGTCAACGTCAGCGGCCGCCAGCGCATGCTTTCGCAACGTATCGCCAGCCTCGCCGCCCAATACAGGTTCGGCTCGCCCACCGCGAAGGCGGACCTGCTGGCAACCATCAGCCAATTCGAATCCGCTCACCACAAGCTGCTCGCCGAAAGCACGGCCGCCGCCCAGCCAGGCCGTAGCGCCGCCGCCTTCCGGGACATCTATTTCGGCGGCGAGACGCCGCTGGACGGCGAAGTCGCCACTTACATCGCCCTCGCCCGCCAGGTCGCCGCGCAGAAGCCCGACGCGGCCGATACCGGCCAGGCGCTGGACCAGCTGTTCCGCGAGGCACGCGCGCCGTTATTGAAACGGCTGGATGCCGTCGTTGTCCGCCACCAGCAGGACAGCGAACAGCAGCTCAACCGCCTCGAGCTGCTGCAAGCCATAACCCTCGCCGTGGTCCTCGTCACCCTGGCAGTCGAGGCGCTGACGATCTTCCGCCCGATGGTTCGCCGTGTCGCCCGCTATGCCAGCGAGCTGCTGCACATGGCCACCACGGATGGCCTGACCGGCGCGCTGAACCGCACCAGCTTCCTCGAACAGGCAGCCGCGGCACTCGCACAGGCGCAGCGCCGCGCCCAGCCGGCCGCCGTGCTTATGCTGGACGCCGACCATTTCAAATCCGTCAATGACCTGAACGGCCATGACGGCGGAGACGCCGCCTTGCGCGCCCTCGGCCAGGCCATAGGCGCCGCCCGCCGCCCCGGTGATATCGCCGGCCGTCTTGGCGGCGAGGAGTTCGCCCTGGTCCTGCCCGCCACGCCCGAGGCGGCCGCCATCGCCTTCGCCCAGCGCCTGCGCGCCAGCGTGGAGCGCCTGGACATCCAGCATTGCGGCAGACCCATCGCGCTGACGGTCAGCATCGGTGTCGCCACCGCGGCACTCACCGAACCCGCCGATCTTGCCGCCCTTCTCCGTACGGCCGACCGCGCGCTCTACGAGGCGAAGGCTGCAGGCCGGAACCGGGTTTCCGCGGGCATGCCGGTGCCGTCCGTGCCGGTGCTGGCCTGGGCGAAGTAAGGAAGCAAGTAGTCCTTTTTTAAACAAAAGGACCAAAAAACTTGTGCTCCCCGCATCTGCGGCAATCGGGTGCCTCCGGCAACCACACGCGTCTCAACTGCGGAGAGCAAAAGTTTTTTGCTTCTTTTTTTCAAAAAAGAAGGCCTTCCTTGCCTCCGCATGACCGTCGCCCAAACCCTCCTGGCCCTCACCGACCGCGCGCGGGCCCGCGCCTCGGAAGACCCGTTCGGCAACCCTGTCCTCGCCATCGCCCTCGCCATAACCCGCCTGATGGATGACGGCGAACTCACCCAGCCGCGCATCGCCGCCTTGATTCGCCACTTGCGCGACGAAGCCTTCGCCGGCCGCGCCCGCCACCTCGCCACCTATGTAGGCCTGGTCTCCGAACCAACCGCGGAAGCCGAGTTTGCCGCCCTGGCTGCCCGCCTCGTCCGGCCGGACCCGGGCGACAGCCCGGTGCCCTGGCGGGACTTCCGGGCCGCCGCGGAGCGCACGCGCTTCGCAGCCGTGTTCACCGCCCATCCCACCTTCGCCCTGCCGCCGGAGGTGTTCGCCGCCCTGGCAGAACAGGCCAGCGGACGCCCGGCAGGGACCTGCTTCGTCAGCCACCGGCCCACGCGCCCCACCCTCGCGCTGGAGTTCGAAGCCTCCGTCCACGCAATCACACACGCGCGCGACGCGCTCGACGCGCTCTCGCGCGCGCTGCTCCTGGAAGCCGCCAAGGTCTGGCCCGACAGGTGGTCCACGCTCGAGCCCAGGCCGGTGATCCTGGCGAGCTGGGTGGGCTACGACACCGATGGCCGCACCGACATCGGCTGGTGGGACACCCTGCGCCTGCGCCTGACCATGAAGCGGCTGCAGCTCGCACGCCTGCAAGGCCAGGTCGCCGCCCTGCCGGAAAGCGCCGCCCTCTCGGCCCGCCTGGCCGGCGCCATCGCGGCCGTGGACGCGCAGATGCAGGCCTGTCCCGCAACGGGCGATCCGGCGCAGACCGAGCGTTTCGCGGCATCGCTCGTGCAGAACCGCGCCGAAGCGCTGACCTCCGCCGGCGAGCTGGCCCCGCTGTTCACCGCCGCCATGCAAGCCGTGGACGCGCCGGCCAGGCTGGATTACGCCGTGGCCCGCGCCGGCCTGGCGGCGCACGGCCTGTCCTTGGCGCACACCCATGTCCGGCTGAACGCCAGCCAGATCCATAACGCCGTGCGCCTGCGCCTGGGCCATGACAGCGTGCCGGAGGACAGGGCGCGCCGGCGCAGCCTGCTCGCCGCCATCAACACGGCGCTGGGCAACGTGGCCGCCGTTCCGGTCGATTTCGGCGCCATCCTCGCCGAGCAGGCCTCGGCCGCCCGCCTGCTGATGACGGTCGCCCAGATCGTCAAGCACATCGACACCGCCTCGCCGGTCCGCTTCCTCATCGCCGAGACGGAGAGCGGCTACACGCTGCTCTGCGCGCTCTGGCTGGCCCGCCTGTTCGGCCTGGAGGACCGCATCGAGATCAGCCCGCTGTTCGAGACCGCCGATGCGCTGGAGCACGGCGCGCGCATACTCGAAGAGGCGCTGCGCAGCCCGCATTACCGCGCCTACCTCACCCGCGCGGGACGGATGGCCCTGCAGTTCGGCTACTCGGACTCAGGCCGCTATGTCGGCCAGCTCGCCGCCAGCTACCTCATCGAGCGCCTGCGCCTGAAAGTCGCGGACCTGCTGGTGCGCCACGGCCTGACAGGCGTGGAGCTGATCCTGTTCGACACCCATGGCGAGAGCATCGGCCGCGGCGCCCATCCCGGATCGCTGCTGGACCGCCTTCGCTACCTCTCGCCAAGTGTCGCGCGCCAGGCCTTCGCCGCGGCCGGCATCGCCACCCGCGAGGAGAGCGCGTTCCAGGGCGGCGACGGCTACCTGCTGTTCGGCACGCCGGAGCTGGCTTGCGCCACGGTGGCCAGGATCGCCCGCCACGCCTTCGCCTCGGTGCCCAAATCCACGGACCCGATCTACAACGATCCGGATTTCGCCGCGGACTTCTTCACCAGCGTCGGCATCGCCATGCAGGGCCTGGTGGAGGATCCGGGCTACGCCGCCCTGCTCGGCGCCTTCGGCCCGGCGCTGCTCGACTCCTCCGGCTCGCGCCCATCGGCCAGGCAATCCGATTCGGGCGGGCCTTCGGTGATACGCCACCCCCGCGAACTGCGTGCGATCCCGAACAACGCGATCCTGCAGCAGCTCGGCTGGTGCGCCAACACGCTGCAGGGCGTGGGCACGGCGGCGGCCAGGAGCCCTGAGCAGTTCAGCGACATGCTCGCCCAGAGCAAGCGTTTCCGCCGCGCGTTGCAGTTTGCCGAACACGCGCTGCGCCATTCGGACCTGGACGTGCTGCGCGGCGTCACCGCCATGCTGGACCCGGGAAGCTGGCTGGACCGCGCGGCCCACGCGCGCAAGCCAGGCCGGGCACGCGCGCTGGCAGAGGTCGCCCGCGTGCTCGAACAGCTCGATCTCTGGGCACCGGCGCAGGCGATGTTCCGCCGCATCCAGGCGGACCACGTGCGTCTGCGCGAGGCCTGGCCCGAAGCGCCCTGCATGGAGAGCGCGGAGATGCTCCTGCACGCGCTGCGCATCGCGCTGATCGGGCGCATCTGGCTGCTGGCCACCGCCATCCCGGAGTTCTCGCCCAGGCATGGCGTCACGCGTGAGGCCCTGGCGGCACGGATCGTGCAACTTGACGTGCCGGCTGCCCTCGTCATTCTCGCCGAAGTGTTTCCGCGCGCCGGCGATCCGGCCGCGGGGCGCTACTTCGCCGAGCCCAAGGGGGATCGGGCCGCGGTGTCCTACGAACGGGAGCACGAGCAGATCTTTGGTCCCCTGGCCGGAATGTTCGAGCTGCTACGCGAAATCGGCACCGCGGTAACGCACAGGGTGGGAGCGTACGGTTGACATGAGCCTGGCCAAGACTGGGGGTTTGGGGCCCCAGGCCCCAACGGGCTTGCCGCCCGAGCGCCACGGGTCCGAGCGAGGGCGGCCGGCGGGCAAAGCCCCTGGCCTTTTCGCCCTCAAACCCGTCTCCCTCATGCTGGAAGACAGCGACGTAGGCGACGGTCACGGCCGGCACCTGCAGCGCACGCTAGGCTTGCGCAATCTGGTCGGCTTCGGCGTCGGCAGTGCGGTCGGCGTATCGCTGTTTGTCCAGACTGGCCCGGAAGCCGCCTTGCACGCCGGCCCTGCGGTCGCCCTGTCTTTCGTGCTCGCCAGTTTCGCCTGCCTGCTTGCCGCCTTGTGCTACGCGGAGTTCGCAAGCCTCGTCCCGGTGGCCGGCAGCGCCTATTCGTACGCCTATGCCACGATGGGCGAGGGCGTCGCCTGGCTTATCGGCTGGTGCCTGCTGCTGGAATACCTGATGTCCGGCAGCCTGGTGGCGATCGGCTGGTCCGGCTACGCCACCCAGACGCTGCATTCCTTTGGCGTGGATCTACCGGATGTCATCACCGGCGCGCCGTTGGCGGTGGTCGGCGGCCACGTCGTGCGGAGCGGCAAGTGGTTCGACCTGCCAGCCGTGCTGATCACCCTGTTCACCGCCTACCTGATCATGCGCGGCACCCGCCTCTCCGCTCGCGTGAATGACGTCGTGGTGTCGCTGAAAGTCGTGGCGATCCTCGCGGTGATCATCGGCGCCGCGCCGTTCATCCATTTCCACAACTGGGAGCCGTTCATCCCGCCGAACACCGGCGTCACCGGCAGCTTCGGCGTCTCCGGCGTGATGCGCGCGGCGGGCATCCTGTTCTTCGCCTATGTGGGCTTCGACTCCATTTCCACGCTCGGCCAGGAGACCCGCAACCCGCAGCGCACGATTCCGCTTGCCCTGATGATCTCGCTGGCCGTCTGCGTGCTGCTCTACGTTGGCGTGGCGCTGGTGATGACGGGCATAGCCGACTACCGCACGCTGAACGTCGCCGATCCGATCGCCGAAGCCATGCGCCAGCAGGGCCACAGCCTGGATTGGGCGCGCTGGTGCGTCAGCGTGGTCGCAATTTTCGGCCTGGTCTCGGTGCTGCTGGTGACCTTGCTCGGCCAGGTCCGCATCTTCTACGCCATGGGCCGGGATGGCCTGCTGCCGCCGGCGTTCGCCCGCATCCACCCGAAATACTGCACGCCCTATGTCGGCAGCATCGTCACCGGCGTAGGGGCCGCGCTGTTCGCCGGCCTGTTCCCGCTCGATCTGCTGGGCGACCTCGTCTCGATCGGAACGCTGCTGGCATTTGCCGTCGTCTCCGCCGGCGTGCTGGTGCTACGCCGTACGATGCCGGACGCGCCGCGCGCCTTCCGGACGCCGCTGATGCCGTTCACCCCGATTGCCGCGGTCCTGGCCTGCGTGGCACTAATGTATTCGCTGTCTGGCGACACCTGGGTGCGGCTGCTGTTCTGGCTGATCCTCGGCGGGCTGGTTTACGCGCTTTACGGATACAAGCATTCGAAACTGCGGGCGAAAGTGTAGGAAGAAAGGCCTTCTTTTTTGGAAAAAGAAGCAAAAAACTTTTGTTCCCCCGCATCTGCGCCAGTCGTGCTTTGTCAGAACAAGACTAGTCAGCTGAACCAGCGCGGGAGAAAAAGTTTTTCGGTTCTTTTTTTCAAAAAAGAACTGCTTTCTTCCTTTACTGCGGCGGCGCGGGCGGCGACGGCTGTCCAGAAGCCTGCCCCATCTTCTGCGCGCGCCGGGCCTGAGCAAACGCGCGCAAATCCTGCAGCGTCACGTAGCCTTTCCGGTCCATGTCGATCTGGTCGAAGTTGCGGGCGATGCCGCGCAGGCCGGCGGCTTCGGCCTGCTCGCGGGTCAGCCTGCCGTCACGCGTCACGTTCGCGGCCTCGAAACGCTCGCGCATGTTCATGTGCGGCCCGCCTGGCCCGCCTGGCGAACCCGGCCCACCCATTCCCGGCGGTGGCGGCGGCGGTGCGTCCGGCGCAGGCTGCGCCAGAGCAGCGGTGCTGATCAACAGCGAGACGGCGAGCGAAGGCAACAGACGCATGGTCGGCATCCTCGGTTGTAAGTGCGTCGTATACCGCAGGCCGAACTGCCGATGGAGCCGCGTTTACCGTTCGTAGCAAAGGCTGCTCGGGCCTCGATATCCGGCGGCCGTTCTTCTCAGGTCAGGCGAGAGCCGCCGAACCTACGCAGGGCCAGGAGTCCTGTGCGTCTCGTCTTCAGCAGAGAAGGGCTCGCAAACTTCAAACCTGCCTAGGCTAACCGTGCTGCAACCCCGGCATTGCCGAACCGTAGGATGGAACCAGGCAGGGTGGAGTTCCAGACCATGGCGATCAATGTTCAACCGCAGGGTGACGTGACAGCGGGGCTACGGCGATCCATCCACGCGCATTGGCGGGCGTTCATGGCCGAAGGCGTGTTGCTGGTAGTTCTTGGCTTCGCGGCGATCGCCTTGCCGCTGTTCGCCGGGCTGACGACAGCGATACTGCTCGGGTGGGTGCTGCTGGTTGCTGGCTTTGTAGGGCTGGTGGCAACGATACGCACGCGCGGTGCAGGGGGCTTTGCCTGGTCGCTGCTGTCTGCCTGCGTGTCCCTGATCGCAGGCGTGGTGCTGCTGATCAATCCGGTGGCCGGATTGGTGACGCTGACCTATGTGCTGATCGTGTATTTCGTCGCGGACGGCGTGTTTTCAGTCGCCGGCGCGCTGTCCCACAGGCGGGAACTGGCCGGCAGGTGGGAGTGGATGCTGGTGAGCGGGCTGGTGGATTTCGTGCTGGCGGCGGTAATCATCTCCGGCATGCCGGGAAGCTTCCTGTGGGTCGTGGGCATGCTCGTAGGCATCGACCTGGTCATCGGCGGAGTGTCCCTGATCGGGATGGCCTCCGCGTCCCGCCGCGCAGTCTAGAACGCGCGGCGGGCTGCCTCAATCAGCTTGCTGCAGGGCGGCCGAGAACGGCATCTTCATGGCGCACCACGCGGCGGGCGAGCCGAAGCGCCTGGTAGCATTTGTCTGCGCGCGCGCAGGCCAGCGCGCCATCCAGCAACGCCATTGCGGACGGCGACGTTGTTGCGGACTTGAACGCCTCGATGAGGTTCATCGCATCGGCCAGGCCCTCGCGGCGCTCTCCTTCATCTCCGATATAGGCGGTCTGCAAAGCAAAATAGATGCGGCGCGCCGGGGTGTCCGCATCATGGGGCGCCATGATCTGCCGGCCGAACAGGAAGCGCGCATGCGCCGTGAGTTCGATGCGGGTACGGCTGCGGAAACGTATGGCGGCGCCGTTGACCACCATCATGTCGCCTTGGCGCAACTCCAGCACGAGGTTGGACATTTTGGTTTCATCCCTTCTGGACAGCTATCGGCGTTTTTGCCGGCTTGGCCAGTTTGCGCTAGGATGGTTTAGCAAGAGTTAAGACCGCCTCCGTTGCGAGAAGAAAGGCCTTTTGTATCATGTCCGTGCTGCAGCGACCTGTCCGCCAGCCGCCGACAGGGAGCAAAAGTTTTTTGGTTCTCTTTTTCAAAAAAGAACTGCTTGCTTGCCTCAGATATACTTGGCTAGCGATAACTGCTCCAGATCAGCAATGATCTTATAGCTCGCCTGCAGCTGGTTTTGCGCGGTGGAAAGCTTGGTAGCCACCTCAGCGGTGTCGGCATCCTGCAAATTGCCGAGCTGCGTGTTAAGCGCGGTCGCTGTGGCCGTCAGCTCGCTTTGCGCGTTGGTGATGATCTGTTGACGTCCGCCCAGGCTGCCGATGTCGGTGTTCAGCGCGTCGTCCGCGTTGCTCAGGGTGGTCTGCGTCAGGCTGAGCAGCGAGGCCACTTTCGGGTCGCTTGCGGTAGCCGTGCCCAGGGCGGCCACGGTAGCCAGCGAGGCCAGGATGTCGCGCATGTAGGAGCCGGTGCTGGTGGTGCCCGTGCCGGCGGACACCGCATTGGCGTTCTGGTCGGCCAGCACGCTGGTCTGCACCGCCTGGCTGTCGCCGATATCGGCGGATACGGGAAGGTTGCTGGCTTCCAGCGTGGTGGAAAATGGCGAGGTGGCGCCCGGCCCGGCCGCCGTGAGGACCTGGGATTGCGTCGCCGACGCACCTGCCGTGTCCAGGTTGGCCACCGCTGCCTGGATGGCGGTTACGAAGGCGGAACTGGACAGCGTGGAGGGATCGGGGATCGGCGGGTTGCTGCTGTCCTGGCCGGCAAACACGTAGACGTTGCCAACTTTCGTGTTCAGCAGCGTGGCGACCTGTTGCAATGTGGAGTTCGCGCTGGTGGCCAGGGTGGTGAGGCCGACCTGGGTGGCGGACGCGGGTTCCAGCAGTTGGCTGGCGAAGCCCGAAACAAGCGTCTGTATCTGGCCGAGTGCCGACTGCGCCACCTGCGCCTGGGTGGCCGCCTGGGTGGCGTTCGTCTGGTAGGCGGTGTTGAGTGCCAACTGGCCCGAAAGGTCCAGCGCGGCGCCCGCCGCATCGCCAAGCCCGGCATAATCCGAAGAGATCAGCCCGCTGCTGCTTTGCGCGGTGAGCGTGCCGATCTGCGCGCTGGTCTGCGCGGTGTTGTAGAGCACCGCCGCCAGCGTGCCGACGTCCGTCGCCGATGATATGCCGTTCATCACGTGCTGACCACCATGTCCAACGCTTCCTGAAACATAGATTGGACGGCAGTTATGATTTTTGCGTTTGCGCCGTAAGCATTTTGCAGCACCACCATCTGGCCGAGCTCGGTGTCCATGTCCACGCCGGTCACCCCTGTCAGCTTGCCCTGCAATGCGGTCTGCACCGCCTGGGTGTCGCCGGCCTGCGTGGTGGCGTTCGCACTGTCAGCCGCCTGTCCGGCGGTCAGCGCGTTGGCCGCTTGCGTCAGTGTCGCCTGCGCGCCGTAGCCGGAGGAAAGCGAGCCCGTGGGGCCCAGCCCCGTCGTGGCCACCGCGCCCTGCGCTACGCCGTCCTGCACGTCCGGGCCGAGCGCGTAGTTCAGCACGCGTGTTATCAGCGTGCTGAAGCCGGCAAGGCCACCGGTGTTCGGCGTGAACGGGCTGGCGCCTGTGGAGGAGCCGGTTATCGCCTGCGTGCCGTCCCGCACCAGGGAGGGCGTGGTGCTGACCAACGGGTTTACCGTGATGGTGTCGGCATAGCCCACGTAGCCGGATTGGGCGTTGGGCCCTGTGCTGACGGGCACGGCGCCCGCCGGATTGGTAAACAAGGTCAGGCCCTGGGCGGCGAAGCGGGTCGACAGAGTTTCGGCAAACTCGTCAAGGCCGGCCTGGTAGGTCGGCAGCGTCTGGTCGCGCAGGGTGATGTTGGCGCCGATGGTGCCGCCGGTGAGCTGGGCGGTGATGTCCGCCCCGCCGACCATGATGCCGGAGATACCGCCGCCCGGATAGAAGGCCGTGGGCCCCGTGGTGGCGGACGCCGCGGTGAGCTGGGTGCCGTCGGTCGGCAACTGGGCGCCGCCGGCCGTCAGCACGGTCACGTTGCCGTCCGCCTGCGGCAGGAAGCGCGCATCGACCAAGCCGGAGATGGTGGCCTCCGCCTGCGCACGCTGGTTTTCCAGATCCGCCGTGCTGAGGCCCTGTGCGCGGTCACCCACGATTTGCTTGCTGATCGTGCCGAGCGTGGACAGCGCGGTGTTGAGCTGGCCCACATCGGTGACGACGCTGTCCTGCGCTGTCTGGCGCGCGCTGCCGTAAGCGCTTGCAAGCGTGTTGATGCTGGCCGCCAGGCTGGTAGCCGCATTCACCACGGCGCCTTGCTGCGTGACGTCGGCCGGGTCCGCCTGCAGCGCGCTGAACGCCGACTGCACCGCGCCCAACTGGCTGCCCAGGTCGGTACCCGCGCCAACCGTGCCCAGCACCGGCTCCAGCGTCGCCAGCGCCGCCGAGGTGACGGTGTCCGCCGCCAGCGCGGACGTCTGGGCGGCAACCTGGCTTTGCAGCCCGGGATCTGTCGCAAGCACCACCAGGCCGGAATGCACGCCGAACTCCTGCCCGCCGACGGACAGGCTGGTCTGCGTGGCGCTCTCCAGCGCGTATTGCGGCGTGGAGGCGTTGGCGACGTTCTGGGAGATGACGGCGAGGCCGACGGCGACGTTGGCGAGGCCGCCTGAGGAGATGCCCAGGGCGCCGGAGAGGGAGCCGCTCATGATGCGTAAGCAAGAAAGCAGTTCTTTTTTGAAAAAAAGAACCAAAAAACTTTTACTCCGTCGCCTGCATCCGCGCGCGTAGCGTCCGGAACCACGCGAGCGCGCATCAGCAGCGCCAGGAGTAAAAGTTTTTTGGTTCTTTTTTTCAAAAAAGAACCGCTTGCTTTCTCGCTTTCCATCTCACTGCTTCATGTTCAAGGTTGTCGTAAGCAGCTCGTTCGAAGTCGTAATAACCTTCGCATTGGCGCCATAAGCCTGCTGCGCCACGATCAATTGCGAGAGCTGCGAGGCGATGTCGACGTTCGACGTTTCCGTGGACCCGACGACCAGGCCGCCGGCACCGTTGCTGTTTATCTGGTCGACCTGCGCCACGCCGGAGCTTTGCGTGGCGGTGAAGGCCTGGCCGTTCTGGCGCTGCAGGTCGTCCGCATTGGCGAAGGTCACGAGCGGCACCTGCGCTATCGTGACGGAGCTACCGTTGTCGTAGTTTGCGACGATGTTGCCGTCTGCATTCGCGGAGATGTCGGTGAAATTGCCGGCGGTCGAGCCGTTCTGCGCAGCGCTGGTAAGTTGGTAGTTCGAAGCGGCAAACTGGGTGACGCCGGTCGCCTGGTTGAAAGCACCGAGATCGAGGGTGACGGGTTGCGTGCCGCTGCCGAAGTTCGGCGCGATCTGCACCGCGCCTTCGCTGGCCGAACCGGTGATGGCCAGCGCACCCGCGGCGTTTGAGAGCGAGGCCAGCGTGCCGTTCGAGTTGAAGGTGACGCCGACGCTGCCGATGGTGGTGCTGCCGCCCGCAACATTGTCAGGCGAGGCAAGGGTGAGCGTCCAGTTGTTCGTGGAGTTCTGCGACCAGGTGGTTTGCAATTGGTGGGAGACGCCGGAGCCGTCGTAGATGCTGGTCTCCGCGGTAAGGTTGCTGGTGGCGGTCGGTGCGGCCGGCACGTTGGCCACAAGGGCAACGTTGCTTGTGGCGACTGGCGGCATCTCGGTCTGCGTCACCTGGATGGGAACGAGGCGGCTGGTGTTGACGGCGCCTGTCGCCTGATCGACGGGGTAGCCGTTGAGGTATTCGCCCGCGCTGTTGACCAGATAGCCGTTGCTGTTGGCAGCGAAATCGCCGGTTCGCGTGTAGTATTGCTGGGACGACAATTCCGGCTTGCCTGTGGGCGACGCACCGGTCTGCTCGGAGACAGAGAAGAAGCCCTGGCCGCTGATCGCCATGGCCAAGGGATCGGAGCTTTGCTGGATTGTGCCCTGCAGCTCGTTCTCGTATTCCGGCCGGGTGGCAACGCTACCTGAGTCGTTCAGCGAGGCCGTGCTGTCTGTGAGGTAATCGACGAAGTTCGTGCCAATCGACTTGAAGCCGACAGTCTGGCTGTTTGCCAGATTGTCGCTGATGTTGCTGAAAGACGCAGCTTGTGCGTTCAGTCCGCTGATCGCGGTGTCCATTGCGCCAAACAGAGACATACTAGGTGACTCCCGAGAAGAGTTTCGTCAGCCTGGGTGGCGCGATTGCCGGTTCCGCAAAACGTTTCCACAGACGTTGCCAAAGCGTTCAGCATGAACCGTGCCAGTTCCCGCAACGCGAACCGCTTCCTTGAAAACTGTTTCCGCGGCATCCGGCACAGCTTTTTGCGCAACTTCACGTGCCGGGCGGCAAATTCTGCCGGGCGCAACCTGCCTGGCAGCAGCCGGCAGCACGAAGCACAACGAGGCGCGGTGTCTGCGCGGATGCCTCGTCTGTGCTGGCCCGCCTTTTGCTCAACAGGCGTCACACGGTCTCAAGGCCGTCCGTTTGAATTCTGCCGATATCCGTACTGTCTTCTCCGAGGATTTTGTTTGTCATCTGCCGCCGCCATCTTCGCCGTGCCGACCACGCTGCCTGCAGGCAAGAGTGCCTTGCCGGCGGGACGGGGACCCGACTTCGGCAGTGTACTGGGCGAGCTGACCGACCCTGCGGGCAGCGCCACGCCACCCACCCCGCCAGCGCAGGCAAGCGGGACGCGCAAAGCCGCAAGCCCGGACGCCGCGCCCGCCGCCGCAAAGAAGACCGCCCCGAAAGCAGCCGCACCGGACGACGCAGGCACATTGGTGGTAGCACTGCCGCCTGCGCCGACGGATCCGGCGGCGGCAGCGGCGGCGCGGACACCGGACACGCCCTTGCATAACCCTTCAGCCGAAGCGGATGCCGGCGCCAGCCATGCGCCGGACCCCGCCGGCAAAATAGCGGCCCGGACTGGTGATGGTGCCGCAGCAGCGGCAACGCTGCCCGGTTCGTCGGACGATGACGCGGAGACAGACGGGCCGGACGCGGCAACGCCAGGCGCGCCGAACGCACGCGCGGCTTCAGCCAACACGGACGCGGCACCCGCATCGTCAGCCAAGGGCAAATCCGAGGCGGCCACGTCCGCCAAGCCGGCCCATGCCGGTGCGGGACAGGCGGCGGACGTCGCCGCCCCGCTTCCCGGCGCGCCACCTGCGCTGACCGACCCGCAGTCGGTGCCTGCCGCCGGAGCGGGGCAGCCCGCGGCTCCTGCAACGGCAGCGCCCGCCGCGGCATCCGCGGCTGCGCCTGACCCCCGGGCTGCGCCAGCTTCCGCGCAAACCGCGTCTCCGCCGGCGGCGCAGCTCGGGCACGCCTTGGCTGCGGTGCATGTCGGCGCCGACGGCAGCAGCAAGCTCACCATACGGCTCGACCCTGCCGAACTGGGCCATGTGCGCGTGGAGATCACGCGCGGCCAGGACGGCGCCTCCAGCGTGAGCGTGGCCGTGGAGCGTGTGGACACGCTCGGGCGGCTGCAAGCCGACCTGACCCATCTCCATCTGGCGCTGGACCGGGCGGGCGTGCCGGAGCAGCGGAACCTGGTGCTGCATCTGGCGCCCCAGGACCAGAATGCCGCGGCGTCCGCCGGCTCGTTCAACGGCAGCCAGTCCGGCGCGTCAGGCGGGCAGGGCGGCCAGAACCAGAGCTTCCAGTCTTCGTCACGTATGGCCGGGTCTGCCGCCGGCGGCGTGTCCGGCGACCAGCTAATCGGGAGCCCGGTCGCCGAGAGCCGCCAGGCAAGCTACCGCCGGATCGACACCGGCATCGACATCACCGCCTGACATCATCCCAGGAGCCAGAGCCATGACCGCAATCGGAACCACCACGCTGAGCCAGGCGGCCGAACAGGCCGCTGCGGTCAATGCCGCCGCCGCATCGGCCTCCGGCACAACCTCCGCCACCTCGGCGGCGAGTGCGACCGGCACCAATGCGCTGCAATCGCTTGGCAGCAACTTCAACCAGTTCCTCACTTTGCTCACCACCCAGCTGCAAAACCAGGACCCGACGGCGCCCGTCGATAGCAACCAGTTCACCCAAGAACTGGTGGAGTTCACCGGCGTGCAGCAATCGGTGCAGACAAACACCAATCTGTCGCAGCTGATCTCGTTGCAGCAGGGCTCGGAAGTCCTGCAATCCGCGCAAGTGGTAGGGCACCAGGCTACGATCACATCGAGCCAGATCGCGCTGCAGGGCGGCAGCGGCGAGCTGACCTTCAACACGGCCGCGTCCGAGCCGGTGCAGATCGCCATCGCCAACAGCGCGGGCAAGACGGTGCGCGACGTGTCGCTAACGTCGCAGGCAGGTGCCAACACCTGGACTTGGGACGGCCGCGACAATGCGGGCAACCAGCTGCCGGACGGCGCGTACGGCGTGGCGGTGGAGACGGGCACCAGCAGTGCAGACGCCACCGCGGTGCCGTTCAGCGTGGTGGGCACGGCGACTGGGCTTACGAACAATGCAAGCGGGTTGCAGCTGGAGATGGGAGCGCTGTCTGTCGGCCTGGCTAGCGTGCAAGGAATCACATCAAAGTAAGCGAGGCCTTCTTTTTGCAAACAAGAAGCAAAAACTTTCGCTTCCCCGTTGGCATGAACAAGCGGCATGGTCCTGCAAATGCGCACCTGGCAGAACCGGCACCCACTCTGGTGCAGGCGGGGAGCAAAGTTTTTTGATCCCTTTTTTTAAAAAAGGACTGCTTGCTTTCTTAGCCCAACCGCCAGGCGCGCGTTAACCAGCGCGTAATCAGGACGGCTGCACTCTAGCGGGCATGAAACCCGTCCTGGAAGGTTTGCGCGCGCTCGGTCCTGCCCGCCTCATGGCGTTGGCGGCGGTGGGCATCGGCATGTTGGTCATGCTGGCCTTGCTGGCGCTGCACGGCGGTGCGCCGGCGCAGCAGGCGCTGCTGTATTCGGACCTTGATTTGCGTGAGGCTTCGCAGATGACCGAGGTGCTGGACCGCGCCCACATCACCCACCAGGAGCTTGGCAGCGGCGACAGGATCATGGTCGGCGCGGCCGATGTGGCACGGGCGCGGCTGCTGCTGGCCAAAGACGGCCTCCCCTCCGGCGGCTCGATCGGCTACGAGATCTTCGACCGCAGCGACGCGATGACCAGCAGCCAGTTCCAGCATGACATCAACGAGACGCGCGCGATGGAAGGCGAGCTCGCGCGCAGCATACGCATGCTGCAAGGGGTGCGCGGCGCCAGGGTCCACCTCGTGCTGCCGAAGCGCCAGCCTTTCTCGCGTGACGTGCAGGCGGCCCAGGCCAGCGTGGTCCTCACGATGGCAGGTGCCGCCAAGCTTGATCCGCAGGCCGTGCAGGCGGTGTTGAACCTAGTGGCAGCCGCGGTTCCCGGTTTGAAGCCCCAAGGCATCGCGATCATCGACAGCCGCGGCAACCTGCTCGCACGCGCGGGGCAGCCAGCGACGGAAGAGGCCGTGGCACAGACTTCGGAAGAGTTGCACCGCGCGACCGAGTTGCGCATTTCGCGTGCCGTGGAAGAGATGCTGGAACAGAGCCTGGGCGCCGGCCGGGTGCGTGCGGAAGCCGCGGTCGAGATGAATTTCGACCGGGTGCAGGAGACCGCCGAGTCGTACAACCCGGACCAGCAGGTGGTGCGCAGCACGCAGACGTCGAACGAGAAGAACAACAGCACGGAGGCCGACAAGCCGGTATCCGTGCAGAACAACCTGCCCAACGCCGACGCGGGGCAGGGCCAATCCGGCACGGCGCAGCAGAAGCAAGAAGAGACGACCAATTACGAAATCGGCAAGACTGTCCGCACCCTGGTGCGCGAGCAGCCGCAGATTGCCCGCATATCGCTGGCGGTGATGGTGGATGGCGCCGTGCAGACGGGGCGTGATGGCAAGCCGGCCTGGGCCGAGCGAAGCCCCGAAGAGCTCGCGCGCATCACCAAACTTGTGGAAAGTGCCATTGGCTACAACGAGAAACGCGGCGACAAGGTTGAGGTCGTCTCGATGCGTTTCGCGGCTGGCCAAGAAGACATGGCTGCCTCGCCGCAGACCGGGTTGCTGGGGCTCGATGTCGGAAAGGCCGATATTCTGGGTCTTGGCCAGTCGGCGATCCTGGCCGTCGTCGTATTGCTGGCACTGGTGTTCGTCCTGCGGCCGATGGCAATCCGCCTGTCGGCGGTAACGCCGCAGAACATGCTGGGTGGTGGCGAGCTTCTGCTGGCTGGACCGGCTGGCGGGACTTACGCCGGCGCGGCCATCACGCCGGCCACACGGATGATCGCGGGAAGCGGAGCTGCGATGCTGGCCGATGAAAGCATGGTGGACATGATGAACGTCGAGGGCCAGCTAAGGGCTTCTTCCATTCGCAAGCTTGCGGAGATGGTGGAGAAACACCCGGAGGAAAGCCTCTCAATCATGCGTGGCTGGATGACGCAGGAGCGTAGCTGATGGCCCGCGCAGCGGAACGGCAGGAACTCACTGGCCCGCAGAAGGCGGCCGTACTCATGCTGGCCATGGGCGAGGAGCACTGCTCGCGTCTGCTCAACCTCATGCACGAGGACGAGATCAAGGAAGTATCCAGTGCCATGTCGCAGCTCGGTTCGATCCGGGCCGAGACGGTGGAAGGACTGTGCCAGCAGTTTGCCGATGGCATGGGTGCCGCGGGTTCGCTCGTCGGCAATTTCGAAAGCACCGAGCGGCTGTTGCAAAAATCCCTGCCACGCGAACGTGTCGGCCAGATCATGGACGAGATACGCGGCCCGGCCGGCCGAACGATGTGGGACAAGCTCGGCAACGTGAACGAAGCCGTGCTCGCGAACTACCTGAAGAACGAATATCCGCAAACCGTAGCGGTCGTGCTGAGCAAGGTACGCGCGGACCATGCTGCCCGGGTGCTGACTCTGCTGCCGGAGAGCTTCGCCATGGAAGTCGTGATGCGCATGCTGCGCATGGAAAGCATTCAGCGCGATGTGTTGGATGGTGTGGAGCGCACCCTGCGCGCAGAATTCATGAGCAACCTGGCGCGCAGCACGCGTCGTGACGCGCACGAGATGATGGCCGACATTTTCAACAACCTCGATCGCCAGGCAGAAACACGGTTCCTGGCGGCACTCGAGGAACGCAACCGCGAGGCCGCCGAACGCATCAAGGCGCTCATGTTCACCTTTGACGACCTGAGCCGCCTGACGGCGCCCTCGATGCAGGTGCTGCTGCGATCGGTCGACAAGGAGAAGCTGCCATTGGCGCTGAAGGGTGCGTCGGAGAAGCTTCGCGAGATGTTCTTCAAGTGCTTGTCAGAACGCGCCGGCAAGATGTTGCAAGAGGACATCGACGCGCTAGGACCGGTGAAACTGCGCGATGTTGACGAGGCGCAAGCGGCCATCGTGCTGGCAGCGAAGGAACTGGCGCAGACCGGCGAGCTCGACATTGGCGGCGGCAAGGATGACGAGATGCTCTACTGATGGACGGATCAAATGCAGCCTTCCTGTTTGAATCGCCATTGTTCTCGGAGCCGGCCGGTTCGCTTGCCTGCGGGATCCTCTATGTCGAAGATTTCGACGAGACGCCGCGTGAGCCGCGTGCAGAAATCCTTTGCGAACCTCCGGCTCCCGGCTTTTCCGCCGACGAGCTGCTGCAGGCGCGCGAGGCAGGCAGGCAGGAGGGTCTGGCTGCGGCGCTGGCTGACGCGCAACTCCTGCAGGCCCAGTTGCAGCTAGCCGCGACGCAGTCCTTGGTGGACGGCCTTGCGGCCACGCGTTCGACGTTTGCAGAAATCGTAGGCGACTCGGCAGAACGCGTAACGGAGACCATCCTGGCCGTGCTTCAGGCGGCAGTGCCAGCGGTGATGCGCCGGCACGACACGATAGAGCTGCAAGCGATGATCGCGGCCCTGGCGCCAGGATTGGCGTGCGAGCCGGAACTGCGCGTGCGCGCGCATCCCGATCTGGCGGAGTTCGTGCGCGAGTCGCTGATGAGCGCCTTGCAGACGACAGACTGCGTGCTCTCCGTCAGCGCGGACCCGTCGCTGCAGGTAGGCGACGTGCTTATCGCGTGGCAGGACGGCCAGGCGCGGCGCGATTGTGCGTCGGCATGGAAGACGATTGCGGGCGTGCTCGCCCCGCTTGGACTACCAAGTTTCGAGGAGGTCTGTGATGCCCGTAGATGCTGAGTTCACCGAATCCGCAACACCCTTTTCGTCCGGCGAAGCGCCGCCGCGAAACGCCCGCGATCTCGAGGCGGTCTATGACATACCCGTTACGGTAAGCGCGGTCCTCGGCCGTACCACCATGCAGGTGAGCCAGTTGCTGAAACTCGGCCGCGGCGCGGTGGTGGAGCTGGATCGCAAGCTCGGCGAGGCGATCGACGTCTACGTCAACAACCGGCTCGTCGCGCGTGGCGAAGTGGTCATGGTCGATGACAGCCGGCTCGGGATCACCATGACGGAAATCGTCAAGGCCGACCGCGGCGGCTGAGAATACCATGCATGTCTTGATCATCGGGTCGATGTCGGGAGAACTGGGCCGCGCGGCCCAGATCGCGGCAAAGCGCGGCGCACGAATCTGCCAGGCGGACAACGTTGCAGACGCGATGTCGCAGTTGCGTGCGACTTCACAGGATCTCGTTTTGTGTGACGTGGCGTGCGGCGTGGCACAGCTTGTCCGCAATTTGGCGGCCGAGCGCGTGGCAATATCGGTGGTCGCCTGCAGCACCTCACTCGAGCCCCATATTGGCGTCCAGGCCATCCGGGACGGCGCGCGCGAGTTCATGCCGCTGCCGCCCGATCCGGACCTGATCGCCGCCATTCTGCTGGCCGCGTCCGGGACGCCGCACGCGCCCGTTGTCCGCGATCCGGCGATGCTGGCGGTGATGCGCCGCGCCGAGCAGGTAGCCCGGTCGGATGCCTCCGTTCTGATTACCGGCGAGTCGGGGACCGGCAAGGAAGTGGTGGCCCGCCACATTCATGCCGCGTCGCGCCGGGCGGCTGGTCCATTCGTGGCGCTGAACTGCGCGGCCATTCCCGAGCAATTGCTGGAAAGCGAACTGTTCGGGCACGAAAAAGGCGCGTTCTCCGGTGCGGTGGCGCGGCGGACCGGCAAGTTCGAAGCGGCCCAGGGCGGAACGCTGCTGCTCGACGAGATCAGCGAGATGGATGTCAGACTACAGGCGAAGCTGCTGCGGGCGATCCAGGAGCGCGAGATAGACCGTGTGGGCGGCAGTGCGCCGGTGCGGGTGGACGTGCGCATCCTGGCGACCAGCAACAGGGATCTGCGCGCGGAGATCGACTCCAGGCGGTTTCGCGAAGACCTGTATTTCCGGCTGAATGTTGTGGCCCTGCGTCTGCCGGCGTTGCGCGAACGGCCGGCGGACATACCGGCTTTGGCGACACATTATGCAAGGCACTACGCCGACCTGAACGGATTGTCGGTCAGGCCGCTGTCGCCCGCCAGCCATCGCCTGCTCGCCGCGCAAAGATGGCGCGGCAACGTGAGAGAGCTGGAGAACACCATGCACCGTGCCGTGCTGCTGGCGGACGGCGACGAGATCGGGCCGGAGGCGATCGAGTTGTCCGGGGAGGTGCAGCAGCAGACCACGTGCGGAGATGCTGCCGGGTTCGTCGCGCGGCGTATCGAGGATGTAGAGCGGGAAGCGATCCTGCAGACGCTGTCACACACTTTGGGTAACCGCACGCATGCGGCGGTCATTCTGGGCATCTCCATACGCGCTTTGCGTGACAAGCTGCGGGATTACGCGCAGGCCGGCGTGACCGTGCCGCCGCCGCAAAGCGTTCGGGCTGCAGCCTGATGTCCGGTGCACTCACCTGGGGCGGGCTCGGCGCGCGCTACAAGCGTTTTGGTCCGGGCACGGACATCGGTCTTGCACTTGCGGTGTTCTGCCTGTTGTCCCTGCTGATCCTGCCGTTGCCGACGATGTTGCTCGACCTCGGACTGGCGTTGTCGATTACGGCCTCCGTGCTGGTGCTGATGGTGGCGCTGTTCCTGGAGCGGCCGCTGGATTTCACCAGCTTTCCGCAGCTTCTTCTGCTGACGACATTGCTGCGCCTGTCTCTGAACGTGGCGACGACACGCCTCATCCTCAGCCATGGCAATGAGGGGCCAACCGCGGCAGGCCACGTGGTTGCGGCCTTCGGCGGTTTTCTGATGGGCGGCGATGTGGTGATCGGGGTGATCCTGTTCGCCATCCTGCTTGTGGTGAACTTCATGGTCATCACCAAAGGTTCCGGGCGCATAGCCGAAGTGGCTGCGCGTTTCAGCCTGGATTCCATGCCGGGCAAGCAGATGGCGATCGATGCGGACATGAACGCCGGGGTGATAAACGAGAAGACCGCGCGGCGCCGCCGGCGCGAGCTGGAGGAGGAGAGCGGGTTCTACGGCGCCATGGACGGTGCGGCCAAATTCGTGCGCGGCGACGCGATCGCAGGATTGCTGATCACGTCGATAAACATCGTGGGCGGCCTCGCGATAGGGCTGATCCGCCATGCAATGGCCTTTAGCGACGCGGCCAACACCTTCACCACGCTGACGGTAGGTGATGGGTTGGTGACGCAGATTCCTGCGCTGCTTGTCTCCACCGCGGCTGGTATCGTGGTCACCAAAGGTGGCGTGGAGGGACGCGCGGACACGGCGCTGGTGGCGCAACTCGGCGGGGGATACAAGCCGATGGCACTGGCGGGCGGCGCGGCCGTGGTCCTGGCGCTGATGCCTGGCCTTCCCGCGCTGCCGTTCCTGGCGCTGGCGGGCCTTGCGGGCGGTGGCGCCTGGCTTCGCTACACCCATCCGGTGGCTTCCCCGGAAGACGAGACGGTCCTGCCGGCCGCGCAACCTGCGGAGTCTCCTGTGGCGGACGCCATGCGTATCGACATGCTGCGCGTGGAGCTCGGCTACGGGCTGCTGCCGCTTGCGGGCGGCGACCAGCCGAAGCTGACCGAGCAGATACGCGGTCTGCGCCGCTCGATCGCGGCGGAATTCGGTTTTGTTCTGCCGCCGGTTCGTATCCAGGACAATCTGCAGCTTGGCGCAGACAGCTACGTCGTCAAGATCAAGGAGATCGATGCCGGAAAGGGTGAGTTGCGGCCGCTTTGCCTGCTGGCGATGGACCCGCGGGGCGGTGTGCCTGCAATGCAGGGCGAGCGCACGACGGAGCCGGCCTTTGGGCTGCCGGCCTTGTGGATCGACGGCAGCCAGCGAGAAGAGGCGATGGTGCGGGGATGCACGGTTGTGGATCCTCCCAGCGTGCTGGCGACGCATCTGACCGAGCTGGTACGCGAGATGATGGCCGAGTTGCTGTCCTACGCGGAGACGCAGAAGCTGATCGACGAACTCCCGCGCGAGCAGCAGAAACTGGTCTCCGACCTGATACCGGGTGTCATTTCCGTAGGTGGGGTGCAGCGCGTTCTGCAGGCGCTGCTTGCGGAGCGGGTCTCCATACGCGACCTGCCGACGATACTCGAAGGTGTGCACGAAGCGTGTACGGGTAACGCGCGGGGGATAGCGGCTATTGTGGCCGTGGTGCGTGCCCGGCTGGCACGGCAGATCAGCGACAGCCACGCCGGCGCGAGTGGGGCGATACCGATGATCACCTTGTCGCCGGAGTGGGAGATGGCTTTCGCCGAAAGCCTGGTGGGGCCTGCCGAAGACCGGCAGTTGGCGATGGCGCCAAGCAGGTTGGGCGACTTCATGCGGCGCTTCCGCGAGTTGTTCGATCAGCACGGGGGAGAGAACCCTGTGCTGCTGACCAGTCCCGGCATAAGGGTTGCAGTACGAAGCATCGTCGAGAGGTTGCGTCCGGCAACTGCGGTGCTATCGCAGAACGAAATTTCCACTCGGGTTCGCGTGCGCACTTTGGGAAGTCTGTAGGAAGGCACAGCCTCCTGGATAGGAAGCTGTGCGATCGCTCGATCAGATACGGCCGATGACCAACAGGATTATCACAATCACCAGGACCAGGCCCAAGCCGCCGGATGGGTAGTAGCCCCAGCCGCCACTGTATGGCCATGTCGGCAACGCCCCAAGCAGAAGCAGAATGAGGAGGATAAGAAGAATGGTACCCACAGCGTGAACCTTCGATAGTTACGGAGGTATAACGCCTTGGGCCAGACGCGGTTCGGATCGCTGGTGGTTGTTTAGGCCTGGCGGCTAATTGACGTGGCGGAGGTACTCCGCATGGCGCCAGTCGCTGCTGGTAATCAGGCGGGACTCGGCGAGGCGAACGGAATGAAGTTTGCCGTCCAGCTTGCGAGACCAGAAATCCAGGAATTTGTGCAGCACCGGGAAGCGCGGGGCAAGGTCCAGATCCTGCCAGACGAATGTCTGCAGCAGGCCGGGATGATCGGGCATGTGGTAGAGGATTTCGGCGGTGGTGAGGCGGTATCCGTTCAACTGCGAGTCCAGGCGCATGGGTGTCCTCTGGTCTAGGTGTCTCGGCCAATACGGCCGTGTGGCATCGGGTGTCCCTGGTGGTTTCTTTGTCTCGCCGCCTTGCCCGGAACCGGACCCTGCGTAGCGGGTTCCGCGAGCATGACGCAGGAATGATCATCTTGGCAAAGAAAAAAGATCGCGTTAACAGCGAGTTAGCACTCAAGCGCGGTAAGTGCTGCTGACCCTTGACACGAAGGTGGCGCGATTTTATCTGGCTGGCACTCTCTACCGGAGAGTGCTAACGGCCCGCGGCTCAGTTGTGAGTGGGCTGCAACCACATCAGAGGAGCGATTTGCATGGCGAAATTCCGTCCTTTGCACGACCGCGTCGTTGTTCGCCGCATTACGGCGGAAGAGAAGACGGCGGGCGGCATCATCATTCCGGATACGGCGCGCGAGAAGCCGCAAGAAGGCGAAGTGATTGCCGCAGGCGCCGGCGCGCGTAACGAGGCTGGCCAGATCGTGGCGCTGGACGTGAAGGCGGGCGACCGCGTGCTGTTCGGCAAGTGGTCCGGCACAGAGGTGAAGCTCGACGGTGAGGACCTGCTCATCATGAAGGAGAGCGACATCATGGGCATCGTAGAAGGCGCGGCGGCAGCAAAGGCCGCGGCCTAACGCAATGGTGTCCAGAGGCCGACTGGCCTTTGGCGGAGTTTGAGGCAGAGCCTCAAGTCTTTTTATTCGAGGAGCTAAGACGTGGCTGCAAAGGAAGTTAAGTTCGGTGCCGATGCAAGGCAGCGCATGCTGCGCGGCGTGGACATCCTGGCTGACGCCGTAAAGGTGACGCTGGGCCCCAAGGGCCGCAACGTGGTCATCGACAAGTCCTTCGGCGCACCGAGGATCACCAAGGACGGTGTGACGGTGGCCAAGGAGATCGAGCTGGCCGACAAGTTCGAGAACATGGGCGCGCAGATGGTGCGCGAGGTGGCCAGCAAGACGAACGACCTGGCCGGTGACGGCACGACGACGGCGACCGTGCTGGCGCAGGCGATCGTGCGCGAGGGTGCCAAGGCGGTGGCCGCCGGGATGAACCCGATGGATCTGAAGCGCGGCGTGGACCGTGCGGTGGAGGCAATCGTTGCCGAGCTGCGCGCCAAGACTCGCAAGATCACCAACCAGAGCGAGACGGCGCAGGTCGGCACGATCAGCGCGAACGGCGAGGCCGATATCGGCCGGATGATCAGCGAGGCGATGCAGAAGGTTGGCAACGAGGGTGTGATCACCGTCGAGGAAGCCAAGGGCATCCAGACGGAACTCGACGTGGTCGAGGGCATGCAGTTCGACCGCGGATATGTGAGCCCGTATTTCATCACCAACGCCGAGAAGATGGTGGCGGACCTCGACAGCCCGTACATCCTCATTCACGAAAAGAAGCTTTCCACGCTGCAGCCGCTGCTGCCGTTGCTGGAGAGCGTGGTGCAGAGCGGGCGTCCACTGCTGATCGTGGCAGAGGATGTGGAAGGCGAGGCGCTGGCGACGCTTGTGGTAAACAAGCTGCGCGGTGGGTTGAAGATCGCCGCGGTGAAGGCGCCTGGGTTCGGCGATCGTCGCAAGGCGATGCTGGAGGACATTGCGATCCTGACCGGCGGTCAGGTGATCAGCGAGGACCTCGGGATCAAGCTGGAGAACGTGACGCTGCAGATGCTTGGCCGCGCCAAGAAGGTTCTGATCGAGAAGGAGAACACCACGATCGTGGAGGGCTCCGGCGAGAAGAGCGACATCACCGGGCGTTGCGCGCAGATACGCGCGCAGATCGAGGACACGACCAGCGATTACGATCGCGAGAAGCTGCAGGAGCGGCTGGCCAAGCTGGCCGGCGGCGTGGCGGTGATACGCGTGGGCGGCGCGACCGAGGTTGAGGTGAAGGAGCGGAAGGACCGCGTGGACGACGCGCTGCATGCGACGCGTGCGGCCGTTGAGGAGGGCATCGTTCCGGGTGGTGGCGTGGCGCTGGCGCGGGCGTCGAAGATCCTGGAGGGCCTGTCTTCGGAGAACGCGGACCAGAAGTTCGGCATCGACATCGTGCGCCGCGCCGTGCTGACGCCGCTGCGTCAGATTGCCGAGAACGCCGGCGAAGATGGCGCGGTGATCTCCGGCAAGGTGCTGGAGAGCGACAGCTACGATTTCGGGTTCGATGCGCAGACTGCCGAGTACAAGGACATGGTGGCGGCTGGTATCATCGACCCGACAAAGGTTGTGCGCACGGCGTTGCAGGATGCGGCTTCGATTGCATCCCTGCTGATCACCACTGAGGCGATGGTGGCGGAGAAGCCGGAGAAGAAGGCGCCGATGCCTGCGGGTGGCGGCGGCATGGGCGATATGGATTTCTGATCCTTTATCGTTGTGGTTTATGGAGGGGCGCGCCCGTGGTGCGCTCCTTTTTTCCGGTGATTTCGAATTTCGCAAGCACCAGAAAGCGTCTTAGTTCTCGCTCGGATCAAGATTGTGGAACGGATACGTCTGGGCAAGCCGGCGAAGAAGCAAAGTTAGCCCGCACCCGACAATTACGACGCCTGTGATCGGCCAGTTCAGAAGCGTCATTCGCTTCGGGTTGTTGGAGTCACGAGCCACTGTTTTCCATTCTGATTCTGTGCGTTCGAGAGTAGAACCAAGAAACTTTCATTTTCGCGGTGGTGGACGTTTCCTCGCGGCGCGACGGCTTGAGCAAAAGCTTCTGCTTCTTTCTTTCAAGAACGAACGGCTTGCTGTCTTCCGTTGCTGCCAAATGCCGGTGCCCACCCTGTTTAGCAGTGTTCTTGGTTCGTTTCTACTGAAAATGAAGGTTGCGGATTTGACAGGTGTTTCGGTTTCTGCCCCCATGTGGGGGCAAATCGACGCATTGGCTTGCCTTGCTGCGCCTTCTATCCGGTCGCCGCCAAGTTGCCTGACGCCACGGTTGGCACCAGGCCGTCCCTATGGTGGGGCGGTGTTACGGAGAGGCTTCATGGCAAACGGTACGGTCAAGTGGTTCAACACCACAAAGGGCTTTGGCTTCATCATGCCGAGCGATGGCGGCAAGGATGTGTTCGTGCACATCACCGCGGTGCAGGCAGCGGGCTTGCGCGGGCTGAATGACGGGCAAGCAGTGACGTACGAGGTGGTGATGGAGCGCGGCAAGGCGGCTGCGACCAACCTCAAGCTGGTCTGAGACGGGTGCGCGCGCTTGCTGCCGTGGCGCTGGTTGCCGCGGTGGCGGGTTGTGCGCAGGTTGCAGGCGGGCCGGTGGTGAGCCGGGCGCCTGCCGAGGCGGGGGCGCCGCCGGCCGCGGGGGCGATGTTCGCGACAGAACTGGCGGGGCCGGAGACGTATCTGCCGCCGCTGCCCACGGCGGTGATCCTGCTGCGGCCGGACGACATGGAGCGGAACCGGGCGTTCTGCAGGGCGGCGCTGGCTTTGCCCACCGTGCAGCAGGCTGAGGCGGCCAGTGTGGTGGCGCCTAACCTCATACACACGCGGTGGCTGGTGCAGGTGCCTGAGGTGCCGGTGGCGCGGGCGGCGGATTGTGACTTCCTGACGGGGGTCTATGATTATGCAAGGGCGGGGCGGCTGATTGCTTCCATACAGCCGGGACAGGGAAGCCTTGGCGGGCGCGGGCCTTATCTCCTGATGATCATTCCTGATCCGGCGGGGCTGCATGTGGCTGGGCTGGACGGCTCGGCCACGCCGAACGAGGGGTTTGCCGGTTTCATCGGGGGGTGGGGCCGGGCGTTGGCGGATACAGAAGTCAGGGTGGCGTCGGCGCCGGCGGAGCAGCATGGCGTGGTGAGAAGCCTGTTCGCGTTGGTGGGAGCGGTGCTGCGCGGCGTTGTGGGTGGCACGGTAGGCCTTGTGACGGGTGTGCTAAGCGCGGCCTAGGAGAGGGGGTCTGGGGCCTCGAGGCCCCAGCAGGGTTTGGGGCAGAGCCCCAACCTTCCTTCAGACGATTGATCCACCCTCGCGCTTAACCGTGGCGACGCGGGTAGCGCCGGCTTGTTGCATGGCCTGGGTGGCTTTCATGACGGCGTCCGGGTCGTGGGCGGTGGCGGAGAGGACGAGTTCGCCGGCAGCGGCGGAGGCGTTGCGCTTGTCGCTGTAGGCGTTGTTGGCGGCCAGGTGGACGCCTTCGACGGCGCCGCCCGTGGCGAGGCCCAGGCCGGCGGCGGCCCCGACTGCGAGAAGGGCGGCACCGCCTGTGGCGGCGACCACGCCGGCGCCTACGAAGGCCGCGGCGGTGGCGGCCATGCTGGTCTGCATGGTGCGGGTCTGGCGGATGTCGTCCTCGGTGTTGGGATCGTCCGCACCCTGGGTGGGGGTGGCTTCAGCGGCGTTGGGGTTGGGGGCGGGCAGGCTGAGGGCGGCGCGGTCAAAGCCGACGCGGCCGAGGCGGCCGATGGCGTCCTGCAGGGCGGCGTCACTGGGGAAGACGCCCTGGACTTCCTGGATGGTGTTGTTGAGGGTCGGGCTTGCGGCCTGGTTGTTCATGGGCTGGTCGGACATGGGAGGCGGGTCCTGCTGTTTGGCGTTGAACGCCTGGCGGCGGGCAAGGGAGCAGTTCTTTTTACAAAAAGTGTCCTGTCGTGCCGTGCTGGGCCTTCCTTGACTTACCTGACCCGCTGGTACCGGGCGCGGGTGCCGCGTTCGATGGCGCTGATCACCAGGGTGTCCAGCTTGAGTTCGGTGCCGATGAATTCGAGCATCTGCAGGATGGCCTGGCCGCTGATGCGGTCGGCGGCGACGATTTCGCAGGCCAGGGTGTAGGCGGTTTCGCGCAGGCGGGGTTCGAGGGTTTCGCGTATGAGGCGGCCGGCGTGGGCCAGGCCGTCTTCCTCCTGGAGGAGGGAGAGCGTCGCGTCTATGGCGTGTTGAAGTTGCTCCTGTGAGAAGCCTTCGAAGACGGGCAGGGTTTGCACGAGGGTGGCCATGACGCCGATCTCGCGGTCTGTGATGCCGCGCGTTTCCGCGGCGCCTACGAGCACCATGGTGCATACGAGGGCTTCCTGCGGATCGAGTTCGGTGCGGGCGAGCATGGGGGTCCTTCGCGGTTCGGCGTGCGGCGGACCCTGCCTCGGGTTGGGTGGGAGATCAACCCGGGCGACGCGCTGGCTAGGCGAGCGGGCGGGGCCAGCGGTCCGGCGGAGCGGGGGCGAGTTCGCCGGCGAGGCCCGGCGGAAGGGCTGCGATGTCTGGCGCAATGTCCAGCGCCACGCAGGCGCGGGTGAAATGGGCGAGCAGCGGGTCAGCGGGGAAGGCGGTGAACGTGTCGTCGATGATGTCATGGAAGGTTTGCTGGAGATCCCAGCGGTCTTCCCTCTCGGCCGTCAGGTGGATGAGGGCCTTGTTGAGCGTTTCGCGTTGCAGGACATCGTATATTTCCGCGAGGTCCAGGCCCGGGCCGGTATCGTGGCCGCTGGCGGGAGCCGGGCGGGCGAAGGCGTTGCTGGCGATGCGCGCCTCGAGCGCCACGGCGTGGCGGACGCAGGCGGCGAGGCGGGTGAAGGCGAGGTTGGGGTCTCGCGGCTGCTGCGTCTCCTGCGTGGGGGTGGTCTGGGCTTCCTCGTGGGCGTCCACCGCGCGCTGGGCGGCGTTCCTGGCGAGCACCATGCCGAGATCGATCAGTTCCTGGCAGACGGCGAGGTGGCGCGCGCGGCGCTCTGCTTCGTCGGGCTGCGGGATGTCTGTGTAGGCGTTCAACGGTTGGTGGCCTTGGGTGTGTGCGGAACATTAGTAGAACGCAGCGTGGGGACTGGGCAAGGGGTTTGGCGCGGGGGCGGGGTGGGTTAGCGAGCAAGGAAGGCCTTCTTTTTTGAAAAAAAGAAGCAAAAAACTTTTGCTCCTCCGCATTTTCAGCTTGCGTGTTTGTTTGGGGATAGACGGCTGCTGCGGATGCGGGGCGGTGAAAGTTTGGCAAATATGCAATTCGCACATATGCCTCGGACGGAGCTAGACGGTATGCGTTTGCAGACGAATTAAGCAGGCTTCGTATATTGCGTGAGTAGCTTCTGCTGTTGGTTGAGTCTGCTGCTTTGCGGAGAATCAATCGTCGACGAGCGCGTCGCTGCGCAAGTTTGACGAGTTCGCCCTTCTTCGCGAATGCAAGTGTCCGTTGTGACTGGCTTTGCTCTGCCCGTCAGGATGATCAGTGACCCCGTCTAGGCTCGCCCGTATTGCCCTCTGCGTTGCGTTGCTTTGCGGCTCTGTTGTCGTATTGACTAGCAACCGCTTCTGGTCCCAGGCTTCCGGAATAGGAGCGGTTCCGCTTACAAGGAAGCTTCCGGACAAAACCGTTGAAATGCAGGGTGTGTTCGACGCCCGCGTTAAGGCAAGCTTTCCCGTTGGCAGCTTGGCTACGGACATGTTGCGCGAGTTAAAGAAGGAGGGCTTTGTCGAGAGCAACAAAGTATTCCCTCCCGATGATGAGCATTACGCGACGCGCGACGATGGGGGGATTGGAGTGTGTTACTTCAAGGCAACTGTGTTTTGGCGGTCCGACAAATCAGGTAGGGTAAAGACTATTTACGGTAATTACGACGCTATATGCCTCTAGGTGAAGCACCGATCAACACTTCGACGTACTACCAGCATAACGATACAATGCGTTTGATTGCAGAAAAGACGACAGCCGCGATCGGAATCGCAGTCTCTTGCGCGAATAAAACATCAGCAGCGTTTTCCTAGTCTTGTCAAAATAAGGACTGGTTGTTTTGCTTTAAGTCTACGTTTTCACCGTGCGTTGGGAATGGTGGTTGCGCGATGGTGAGCGCAGGCAGTAGCAGCGGTGGCGCAATGAGTGAGTCGGCGACAGCGGAGGAAAAGTTTTTTGCTTCTTTTTTTCAAAAAAGAAGGCCTTGCCTTGCTTCGCTTCAGTAGTAGCGCAAGGCGAACGAGATCGGGGTGACGTCTCCGGAGACGGGGAAGGCGGCGGCGGCGAAGCTGGGGGGGCCTAGGATCAGGGGGGCGTTGTTGGAGAAGCCCATGGCTTCCTGGGGGAGGCCGAGGAGGGTGCGGTCCAGGCGGCCGTTGTTGTTTTCGTCGTGGAAGGCTTCGGCGGCGTAGGTGCCTGGGGGGACGTCGGGGATTGTCAGGGTGACGGCGCCGGGCTGGGCTTGGGTGTGGCCTTGCCAGGCGCAGTGGGGGCGCAGGAAGTCCGCACGGGGGCAGAGGGCGACGAGGACCTGGCCGTGGTTGTTGTGGATGTTGGTGACGGTGATCTGGACCGTGGTGGCCTGGGCTTGGGTGGCGGCGAGTTGGGTTATTGCCAGGGCTGCCAGGATCATGCGGCTGGGCGGCATCAGCTTTGGGCCGGGTAGGCGCGGCCGCGCCAGGTGGCGGGGCGGCCGGAGGCGGCGCGCAGGAGGGCGGCCCATTGCAGGGCGAGCAGGGCGGCGACGCCTATCGGGTGGGCCAGGGCGCTGATCAGGGGTTGGCGGAAGCGGGCGGCGAGAATGAGGCGGGTGGCCAACGACAGGGCGGTGGCGGCCAGGGTAAGGAGGGAGGGCGCCAGGAGCAGCATGGTGATTGGGAGGATGGCGGCGCCGGCGAGGATGACGGTCCAGATGGGGAGGGCGAAGGGTTTTGCCATGCCTTCGGTGGCGTTCTTGGTGAGGCCTTCCCAGACCTGGGCGGCGTTCGTGTACATGCGGCAGGTGGCGAAGCTGGTGGCGTCGAACAGGCCGGTGGGGAAGCCGGCGCGGCGGAAGGCCCTGGGGAGGGTGAGGCCGTCATGGAGGCTGGCGCGGATCGCGCTGTGGCCGCCGGCGGTGGCGTAGGCGTCCGCGCGGGCGATGAAGAGCTGGCCGCAGCCGGCGCCCAATGCGGGGGCGCAAGAGCGGTTGCTTTGGAAAAGGGGGAGGTAGCCGAGGAGGAGGAAATGGATGAGGGGGAGGAGGAGGATTTCGGACCAGGTTCTCGTGATCTGGCGGGGGAAGCCGCTGGCAAGAGCGTTGTTGGTGGCGGCCATGTGGTGGGCCATGCGGGCGAGCGCGTCGGGGGCCAGGCGGACGTCGGCGTCGACGAAGACGAGGAGGGGATGGGTGGCCAGGCGGGCCAGGCCAGCGCAGGCGTGCTGTTTGCCGGACCAGCCTGGCGGGAGGGGCGTGCCGGTTGCGGTGCGCAGGCGGGGGTCGGTTATGGCGGCGAGGATCTGGGGGGTGGCGTCGGTGGAGTTATCGTCGAGGACTATGAGCTCGAGCTCGACATTCTGGCTGGCGAGGATGGCGGCGGTGGCGGGGCCGATATTGGATGCCTCGTTGCGGGCGGGGATGAGGACGGAGATGGCGGGCCGGTCGGCGGCGAGGGCGGGGCGGCGGAAGCGGCGCAAATTGTCCAGCAGGAGGGCTAGCGGGAGGGCGGCCAGGATGAGGGCCAGCCAGGACAGGGTTTGCATTCAGTGCTGGCCCGGTTCTTGGCGGGCTTCGTGGCGAGGGGTGAAGGGCTGGCCGGCGGCGTAGGCGCGGGCGCGGCGGTAGACGTCGTAGGGGCCGCCTATGCCGGCAGTGCCGGCGAAGAGGCGGGTGAAGCTGGCGGGGTCTCGTTTGGCGGAGGCGGCGGCCAGCGAGTCCATGGTTTCGGTCAGGGCGGATTCCAGGGCTTGCTGCCATTGGGCCACGGTGGGTTTTTCTCCGGTCGCGGCCTGGGGAATGACTGGGGGGCCGAAGCTTAGGAGCGCTTCTGGCTTGCTCTCGTTCCAGAAGGTGTATTCGAGGGCGAGGGGGAGGATCACCGCGTTGGGCAGGCGGCGGGCGAGGTGGGCGATGCCGGGGCGCAGGCGGATGGGGCGCAGGCGGGGGTCTGTGAAGCTGCCTTCGGCGGTGATGACGAGGCAGGTGTTGGGTTGGGCGAGGATCCGCGTGGCGGTGCGCAGGAAGTCGGCGGCGCCGCGGGGGGTGCCGGGTTCTATGCCGAAGAGGCCCATGCGCTGGAAGAGGGCGTAGCGCTGGAGCTCGGCGGCATCCATTGGGCCGTAGCCGCGGCGGTTGATGAGGCCGGGGAGGGCCAGCAGGCATAGGGCCGGGTCCCACCAGGAGGGGTGGTTGCAGTAGATTATGAGGGGACGGTTCGGGAAGGGTGGCGGGGCGGTGTTTCGGGTGAGGCGGACGGCGGAGAAGCTGCGCCAGACGTACCAGCGGAGGTATAGGCGGAAGAGGGCCAGGAGGGTGGGGGAGTAGCGGGTGAGGGGGTGGGTTGGGGAGGGCATGCTGGGGTGGGTTTAGACTACCGGAGGAAGAAAACGTTTGTTTCAATGAAAATACGGAGTCTGGACAGGCAACTTAGCAGGGGCCGGAGAGTGGGCGTGCTACTGGTGTTTGGGCTTTCCTGCGTGTCGTGCGACGAATCTATGCGGTGGTGCGAAATGAAAGCGACGTGCCGGTCCGGGTTCATGTCGCATATAATGGCGGTAGCAGCGAGAGCGTCCTGGCCGTGCATCAGCAATATCTCAAATTGGGCTTCTCGCCGCTGTTCGACATCTCCATACGCGATGCAGGACTTGAAGATCACCTGCTGTATTCGGGCAAAACCTGTATTGGAGAGAGGCCGTTGGTCGTGGGACCTGAGTTTCAGACCGTATGTGGCAAATAGCATAAGAGGCGCGCCGGGAATAACCGTTCTGTGGCAACGGACTAATCTGCAGGCGCTTACAATGTGGGTCTGCTGTCGCGCCTCAGTTGCGTAGCGCGCGACAGCGGAGTCAAAAGTTTTTTGGTTCTTTTTTTCAAAAAAGAACTGCTTTCTTCCTTACCCTGCCCGCGCCAAAGCGGACGCTGCCACGTCGGCGTCCAGTGTGTCGGCGGCGATCCAGCCGGACATCAGGACCATGGGCATGCCGGGGCCGGGGTGGGCGGCGCCGCCGGCGAGGTACAGGCCGGCGAGGTCTCGGGAGCGGTTGCCGGGTTTGAAGGCGCCGAACATGCGGCCGTGGCTGGCGAGGCCGTAGATGGCGCCGTCGAGGACGCTGTAGCGGTCGTGGATGTCCTGGGGGGTCAGGATGCGTTCGACTTTTATGCGGGATTCCAGGTCTGGCATGCCGGCACAGCGGGCCAGTTTGTCGAGGATGACGCGGCGGTAGGCGGGGAGCATCTCGGCCCAGTTGTGGTGGGGGCGGAGGTAGGGGGTGTGGACGAGGATGTAGAGGGCTTCGCCGCCCGGGGGGGCGACGCCTGGTTCGGTGCGCGAGGGGGCGGCGATGTAGCAGGTGGGGTCCGGGGCGGGTTCGCCGCGGGTGTAGATATGGTGGAATTCCTCTTCCGGGTCGCGGGAGAAGACGAAATCGTGGTGGGCGAGGTGCTCGTAGGCGCGGTCGAGGCCCAGATACATGACGACGCCGGAGCAGGCGGGTTCGCGCTTCCAGCGTTTGGCGAATGTTTTGGCGGGTTGGCCGCCTACGAGTTCGCGGTAGGTGCGTACGGCGTCCATGTTGCTGATGACGGCGGAGACCTGGAGGGTTTCGCCGGTGTCGGTTTCCACCGCGGTGACGCGGTTGGATTCGGAGAGGATGCGGGCGATGCCGGTGCTGGTGCGGATGGTGACGCCGAGTTCGCGGGCAAGGTTTTCCAGCGCTACGGGCACGGCGCGAGTGCCGCCCATGGGATACCAGACGCCATCATTGGTTTGCATGTGGGCGATGCTGCAGAGGACGGCGGGCGAGCCGTAGGGGGAGCTGCCGACGTATTGGACGAAATGGTCCAGCATCTGGGAGACGCGGGGGTCTTTCACGCGCTTGCGTATCTGGCCGGCGACGGTGGTGCCCATGCGTAGGGAGAGCACGTCTTTCAGCGTGGCGAGGTCCATGTTCTTCTTGAAGTCCATGGTGTCGAGGACGTCTTCCACGGAGCGCCAGAAGAAGAACTTCTCGCTGACTTCGTGGAGTTTGGCGGACATGGCTATGAAGTCTTCGTAGCCGGCTTCAGTGCCCGGGGCGTATTTCGAGAGCGTGGCCTTCATTTCGGCCATGTCTTGCTGGAGATCGAGGACGGAGCCGTCTTCGAAGAAGCAGCGCCATTGCGGGTCCAGCCGGCGGAGGTCCAGCGCGTCCGACATCTTGCGGCCGGCTTCGGCGAAGATGCGGTCCAGCACGCGGGGAACGGTGAGGATGGTGGGGCCCATGTCGAA
This sequence comes from uncultured Acetobacteraceae bacterium, assembly GCA_964247675.1. Lineage (GTDB taxonomy): Bacteria > Pseudomonadota > Alphaproteobacteria > Acetobacterales > Acetobacteraceae > BOG-908. Next base: position 12,401 of record CAXTVW010000008.1, on the reverse strand, counting down.
CCGGTAGCCGTTCTGTTCGAAGACGGCCGCTTTGCCGCCCAGCCAATCGTTCTTTTCGAACAGGACGACTTTGTGGCCGCGGGCGGCGAGCGTGCAGGCGGCGGAGAGGCCGGCCAGGCCGGCGCCGATTACGGCTATCGGGTGTGGAGAGGGGGGCGGGAGGTTCTGGCCGTCTGGCATGGGGCGGGTCCTGGACAGGTTAGGTAAGACAGGCCTTCTTTTTTGAAAAAAAGAAGCAAAAAACTTTTTCTCTGTTCGACGTCTGGCCGTTGGGTTTTCTTGCTTGCGGCTGGTTCGGTCGCGTTTGCTTACAGGGCTTCGGCGAGGACCGGGGTGTAGTCGGGGGCGGCCATTTCGGAATTGGCGGACCAGTGACCGTTCAGGCCGAGGTCGTCGGCCATCAGGCGGGCGGTTATGCGGGCGGATTCGAAGATCACGGGGAGGCCGCTGCCGGGGTGGGTGCCGCCGCCGACGAGGTAGACACCGTCGAGGTCCTCGAAGCGGTTGCGGGGACGGAAGCACAGCATCTGGTCGAGCGAGTGGGCGAGGTTGAAGGTGGCGCCGCGGTGGATCGAGAGTTGCGTTTCCCAGTCGTGCGGGGTGAGCATCTTTTCGAAGCGTATGCGGCGCTCTACGTCTTTGATGCCTATGCGCTTGAGGCGGTCGATGGCGGTGGCGCGCAGGCGGGGGGCTTCGGCTTCCCAGTTTATGCCGGCGCCGGTGCGGTTTCCTACCGGGAGAAGCACGTACATCGTGGAGTGGCCTTTGGGGGCCAGTTCGGGGTCTGTTACGCATGCGTTCTGGGCGTAGAAGGAGGGTTCGGTGGGCGGGGCGAGGCCGGCTTCTATCTGGGCGATGTTGCGGCGGTAGTCGGCGCTCAGATAGATCGAGTGGTGGGCTACTTCTTCGTCCAGGCCTTCCAGGCCCAGATAGAGCATGAAGGTGGAGCAGGAGAATTTCTTGGTCTCGAGCTTCTTGTTGGTCCAGCGGCGGCGCAGGCGATCCGGGACGAGGGATTGCATGGCGTGGGCGAAGTCGGCGTTGACGACGATGGCGTCGAAGGATTCCGAGCCGGCTTCGGTGCGCACGCCGGTGGCGCGGCGGCCCTGGAAGAGGATTTCCTGGACGGGTTCGCCCAGGCGGAAGTTGGCGCCGAGGTCACCGGCGACGCGGGCGAGGCTGTCCATGACGGCGCCGCAGCCGCCGCGGGGGTGATAGACGCCGAACTCGTATTCCATGAAGGAGAGGATGGTGAACAGGCTGGGGCAGCGGTACGGCGACATGCCGAGGTATTTGGACTGGAAGCTGAAGGCGAGGCGTATGCGGTCGTCGGAGAAGTAGGTGGCGAGATCGCTGTCCACGGTGCGCAGGGGGCGCATCAATGGCAGGGATTTGATCATGTGGGGACGCACGAGATCGCGGATGCCGTGGAAGGCGGCTTCCAGGACGGGGCGGAAGGCGGCGAGCTTGGCGCGGTTGTCGGCCATGAAGCGGGGGAGCTGGGCGGCATCCTGGGGGGCGATCTTGGCGACTTCGGCCATCATGCGGGGGAGATCACCGGTGGAACGGATGTGGCCGCCGGCTTCGAAGATGAGGTCGTATTGCGGGTCCAGGCGGATCAGGTCGATCTCGCGGGCCATCTCGCGGCCGCAGGCGGCGAAGATGTCATCCAGGACGCGGGGGTAGAGGAAGAAGGTGGGGCCCATGTCGAAGCGGAAGCGGCCCTTTGTGCCGTTCGGGCCGATCGGGGCGGTGGCCTCTATGGTGGCGGACCGGCCGCCGACGCGCTGGGCCTTTTCGAAGACGGTGACGTCCGCGCCGGCGCGGGCGAGGAGCATGGCGGAGGCCAGGCCGCCGGGGCCTGCGCCGATGATGGCAATGCGACGGGTCAACGCGAGGCACCCCTGTGGTGCGGACTAGCGGGGCGGCGGCGCGTGGAAGCGGACATGCAAGCGAAATCCTGTCTTGACCGGATGCCTACGTGGGGGCGATCCAAGGGTTGTCATGGGCTTGGCGGCTGCGACGCGTAAACGGGTCTGGACACAAAGCAGGCAGGCCAGCCTTCTTGCGTGCCTGTCCGAAGAGCGGCGTGGCGGCTATCTGACGCGCCTTGCCGCGATCCGTTGCCCGGAAAAGCACGCGAGCGGGAGTGACCAGGCTAACGCCTGCGTCAAGCCAGGGCCTTTCATGCAGCCTAACGCGGTGGAGAACCGGGCCGAGCCTTGGAGCAGGCGACAGGAGCAAAAGTTTTTTGCTTCTTTTTTTCAAAAAAGAAGGCCTTGCCTTCCTCTCAGATGAGGTCCCGCGGATGAAGCAACTGCAGGTGCCGCTGCCGGCCGGTGCTGCGGGGCAGTGGTGCCGCGTGCAAGTGCGCGTGCGCGCGGCTGGGCCGTGGTGGGTGAAGATCGAGGTGACGGACGAGGTGCGCGGGCAGGTGGTGCGGGAGGCGTTCCTGGGGCGCAGGCGCGGGGAGTGGCGGGGGATGCTGCTGCATGTGCCGGCGGGGGCGCGTGCGCTGGTTGTCATGGTGGTGGGGCCGGATAAGGTGGCGCCGGAAGTGCGGGTGCGGGTGCTGCGTCGGGCGGAGGCGGCGGTGCGGCTGCTGGCGGGCGGGTGGGGGAAGCTGGCGGGGTGCCTGCGCGGGGACTGGACGGGGCTGGCGGGGCGGGTTCGGGTGGAGCTGGGGCAGGCGCCGGCGCGGGCTGGGGAGGCGCCGCCCTATGATGTCTGGGTGGCGCTGTTCGATCGTTGGGGGGAGGCGGAGCGGGCGGCGCTAGCGGGGGCTGTGGCGGGTGTGGCGATCGAAATTGTGATCGTGGGCAGGGGGGCGGCGGCGTCCTTGCCGTCCGTGGCGGGTCAGTGGGTGGCGCCGGTGCGGGTGCGTTGCGTGACGCAGTTGGCGGGGTTTGCGCGGCTGGCAGGGACCTGGCTGGTTGTCCTGCAGGCGGGTGATGTTCTGGCGGCGCATGCGGTGGCGTGTTTTGCCCGGGCGATCCGGGCGGCGCCGGACGCGCCCGGGTTCTATGCCGATGCGGATTGCCTGCAGGGGGGTGTGCGTGGCGCGCCGCTGCTTAAGCCTGGCGCGGATCCCTGGCTGGCGCGAAGCGGCTTGCTGGCGATGGGGGCCTGCGCGGTGCATCCGGACCAGCCGGCCGGCGGGCGGGCCGAGGGGTTCGGGCACATTCCCTTCATCCTAACGCATGTTGCTGGCGTGCGGCTGGCGACGGTGGCGCCGGCCGCCGTGCCGGCGGGATTGCCGAAAGTCAGCATCGTTGTTCCGACATCCTGCCGGGCACCGCACGTGTTGCGGTGTTTGCGTGGCGTGCTGGCGCGCACGGATTACCCGGATTTCGAGATATTGCTTGCTGTTTCAAGACGAGACGCGGACGACCGGGTGCAGGCGCGCAACCTTGCGCTGGCCGCCGGCCTGCCGCGCGTGCGGGTGCTGGACCTGGACATGGAGGCGTTCAATTACGCCGCGGTGAACAATGCGGCGGTGCGCGCGGCCGACGGCACGCTCCTCCTGCTGCTCAACGACGATGTCCGGCCGGTGCACGCCGGCTGGCTGCGGCGGATGGTGGCCTTCACGCAGGCGGAAGCGCCGTTGCGGGCAGACATCGTTGGCGCCAGGCTGCTTTACGGCAACGGGCGGGTGCAGCATGGCGGCGTGATACTTGGGCTGGCGCATCTGTGCGAGCATGCGTTCCGGCTGACGGCGCGCGGGGATGGCGGGCCGCACGGGATTGCGCTGCTGGACAGGCAGGTGTCCGCGGTGACGGCGGCTTGCCTGCTGCTAAGGCGCGCGGTCTGGGACGCGGCGGGCGGGATGGATGAGAGGTTTGCCGTTGCGCTGAACGACGTGGATTTCTGCTTGCGGGCGGGCGCGCTGGGCGCGGTTGTTGCTATGGCGGCCTCGGTTGAACTCTATCATTACGAGGGAGTATCGCTGGGGCGGCACTACAGCGGGGCACGCGCGGCGCTGGAAGCGGTGGAAGTGCAACGTTTGCGGAACACCTGGCAATCTGCGATTGCAGAAGATCGCTTCTACAACCTGCAGGCGTCGCTTGAGGTGGGGCGGGAGTTCACGCCGGCATTTCCGCCGCGCCTGACACCATTATGCTGGATATGTGGCGAGGATGCAGCACCGGGCTGACGATTTTGCAAGCGTGGTGTTGCGCACGGTTGCGGAAGCGCGTAATGCGACACACGAAAGGTTGATGCTGCCGGAGTCGTGTGACTGGGACGGGATGTTCCTGGGTGGTTGCTTGAAAGCCCCTGGATTCCCGTCACGTGCAAGCCTGGCGTGGCCAATCGTACGCGACCGCGCACCCGGCTGGTGCAACAGAGGAGTCTGACCCACATCATGAGCAAAGCCTTCATTGCCGGTATAATCCAGGAAAGCACCGAATGCACGGGTGTGGCCGCCAACGCGGCTGCCGGCACGCTGATCGACGCGATCGTCAAGCAGTTGAAGAAGGATGGCGGTTTCACGCTGCCGTCTTTCGGCACGTTCACGGTGCGCAAGACGAAGGCGCGCAAGGCGATGAACCCGCGGACGGGGGAGCCGGTCAAGGTGAAGGCGGGCAAGACGGTGCGGTTCAAGGCTAGCCCGAACCTTAAGAAGGCAGTCTAGGCAAGCAAGGCCTTCTTTTCTGAAGAAAAGAAGCAAAAGACTTTTGCTCCCTGTCGGCGGCCGGTGGAAAGGTCCGCGACAGCCGAAGTAAAAGTTTTTTGCTTCTTTTTTTCAAAAAAGAAGGCCTTTCTTTCTTCCTACAGGAGCGAGCGTGGCAGGTTTAAAAGTGGCGGTCGTTCCGGTGACGCCGATCGAGCAGAACTGCACGCTTATTACCGATGCCGCGAGCGGACAGACGGCTATCGTCGATCCCGGCGGGGATGTGGACAAGATCGTAGCGGCGCTGAACGCGAACGCGTTGCTGCCCTCGGCGATCTGGCTGACGCACGGGCACCTGGATCATGCAGGCGGTGCGGCTGAACTGGCCAAGCGGCTCGGGCTGGAGATCGTGGGGCCGGACGCGCGCGATACGATGCTGCTGGGCAGTATCGCGGAGCAGGCGGCGGGTTACGGGTTGACGGGGATGCGCGATTGCGCGCCGGACCGGTATTTGCAGGAAGGCGACACCGTTTCGGTGGGCGAGCAGATGTTCGAGGTGCTGCACTGCCCGGGACATACGCCCGGGCATGTGGTTTTCGTGAACAAGGCGGCGCGGTTCGCGCAGGTGGGCGACGTGTTGTTTGCCGGATCGGTAGGGCGGACGGATTTCGCCTACGGCGATCATGCGGCGCTGCTTTCTTCGATCAAAACGAAGCTGTTGCCGCTTGGCGACGATCTGCGGTTTGTTTGCGGGCATGGGCCGGCTTCGTCCATCGGAGCGGAGCGGGTGGGAAATCCGTTCTTGCAATAAGGCGACGGGTAAAGACGAAGCAGGGACTTTTTCGAGAAGAAGCGAGGGCTTCTTTCTGCGTCGTCGAGGGCGGGTTAGCGGAGGGCCTGGCCGTTGCCGGGGAGGATGACGTCCAGTTCGTTGGCTTGGGAGTCCAGCATCTGGGTGCGGCGGAACATCCAGTCTTCAGCTTCCTGCTGGGTGGCAAAGGCGCCTTCATCGTTGTCCATGGCGGTCTCGCCTATGCCGATGACGCTGTAGCGGCCGTTCGGCAGGGCTACGATCTGGAGCATTACGGATTGGGAGGTGTCGGACATGGCGTTGTCTCCTGCGCGGCGCGTGGGGACGTGACGTTTGGTGGGCGGGAAAGTTCTGGGCGTGTCGCTTGTGGTGGGGTGCCAAAGCGCACCCCACCCTACGGATGTTTGCCGGAGAGGCGGCGACAGCGGAGCAAAAGTTTTTTGGTTCTTTTTTTCAAAAAAGAACTGCTTGCTTTCTTCAAGCCGCCGATTGCGCTTGCGGCATCAGGTTCAGGAGCGCGTCTCGCCCGACGCGCGTGCAGTAGTTGCCGAAGCCTTCGTCGGGGCTGGCGGACCAGGCGGCAAAGAGGGGGTCGAAGAGGCTGATGACTTCGGCGTGGGAGACTTTCTCGAGGAGCTTGAAGCTCAGGCGGGTGCCTTCGAAGTCACCGCCGACATAGATGGCGTAGAAGCCGGGCATGCGGCCGACTATGCCGATGTCACCTGCGTAGGTGCGGGCGCAGCCGTTGGGGCAGCCGGTGATGCGGATGCTGATGCGGCGGTCCGCGAGGTTGTGGCGGGCCAGGAGGGCGTCGAAGCCGGCGACGATCTCGGGGTGCATGCGCTCGGCTTCGGTTAGCGCTAGGCCGCAGGTGGGGAGGGCGGGGCAGGACAGAGCGAACTGGGCCATGGGGGACATGGCGCGGGCTTGGGTGGCGCCGTGTTCGGCCAGGATGGCGTCTATGGCCTCGCGGTTGGCGGGGTCTATGTCGGTCAGCAGGACGTCCTGCTGCGGCGTCATCGTGTAGTTGGGGGCATAGCGTTCGCCGATCAGGCGGAGGGCGGTGCGCAGGCGGGCGCCCTCGGGTTGGGAGGGGCCACCGTCGATTATCCGGCCGGCGGCGACGGGGACGCCGAGCCAGAGGCGGCCGTCGCCCTGTTCGTGCCAGCCGAGGATGTCGGGGATTTGCAGGGTCATGGGCCGGGGGTCGGTGAGCGGGCGGCCGTAATAGGTGGTCAGCGTCTCGCGTATCCAGGGGAGGCCCATGTCGTCCACGACGTATTTCAGGCGGGCGCGGCGGCGGTTGGTGCGGTCGCCGTGGTCGCGCTGCAGCTTGATCACGGCTTCGACGATGGCGATCAGGTCAGTGGGGGGAACGAAGGCGATGGGGGTGGCAAGGCGGGGGTAGGTGCGGGGGTTGTTGTGGGTCATGCCCAGGCCGCCGCCGATGGCGATGTTGTAACCCTCAAGCGTGTCGCCGTTGAAGATGGCGACTATGCCCAAATCGTTGGTCAGCACGTCGATCGTGTTGTCGGCTTCGTGGGTTATGCCGACCTTGAATTTCCGGGGCAGGTAGGTGGGGCCGTAGAGAGGCTCCTCCTCTTCGGCGTTGGCGGTCGGCGCTTCGTCGAGGAAGATCTCGTAATAGGCGCGGGTTTTGGGTTTCAGGTGCTCGCTAAGCAGGCGGGCGTCGGCTTCTATGCGGGCCTGGCGAGCGTTGTGGATGGGGGTGGGGCTCGCCATGATGTTGCGCACCACGTCGCCGCAGGCGGACATGGTGGTCAGCAGGGTGGTGTTGATGTCGGCGATGGCGGGTTTCAGGTCACCCTTGAGGATGCCGTGGAACTGGATGCCCTGGCGGACGGTGATGCGCAGCGAGCCGTTGGCGCGGGCGTCGGCGAGGTGGTCGAAATAGAGGTATTGCGCGGTGGTCATGCGGCCGCCCGGCATGCGGCAGCGTAGCATGAACTGGTACTCTTTCTCCTCGCCGTGCTGCTTGCGCTCGGTGGCGGTGTCGCGGTCGAACTGCTCGTAGCTGCCGTGGAATTTCAGGAGCTGGTAGGCGTCCTCGCTGACCTGAATGCCGCCTTCGGACAGCTCGCGCGCGAGGGTGCCGCGGAGGCGGTGGCTTTCCGTCTTCAGCAATTCTACAGCGGACAGCTTGGCGGTCATGGCGGGCCTCGGGAAATACGCTTCCGGATAACGTGGAATGGCGGCGGGGGAAAGCAAGCGAGAGCGTGGTTTACAAGGGTGTGTGCGGGACGGCGCAGGGAAGGAAGGCCTTCTTTTTCGAGAAAAAGAAGCAAAAAGCTTTTATCTGGGCTGTCGCGGATCGCTGATGCGCGCGCTTCGGCGACGCGCACCCGACGGAGATAGAAGTTTTTTGCTTCTTTTCAAAAAAGAAGGCCTTGCTTGCTTTCCTGCTCAGGCCAGCGCCGGTGCAGCCACAGCCAGGCGCCGGGCTGTTCGCGTATCCAGCGTTCCAGCGTGACGTTGACGGCTTCGGTCATGGTGTAGATGTCGGCCTGGCTGTCGCCTGTGCTGGGGATGGTCATCGGCGGCTCGCAGATCACGCTGAAGCGCGCGGGGCCGAGGCGGACGACGTGGATCGGGATGACCGGGCATTGGAAGCGGATGGCGAAGGTGGCCACGGCGCTGGTTGTCATGGCGGGCTTGCCGAAGAACGGGACGGCGATGCCTTCGTTCAGTTTCTGGTCCACCAGCATGCCAAGCAGGCCGCCGCCGCGCAGGTGCTTCAGGGCGGCCTTGGCGCCCTCCCTGCCTTTGGCGAACATCTGGATGTCCTGGCCCACGGCGTCGCGCCGCATGGACTGGATGAGCTGGTCCACGGAGCCGTTCGAGGCGCGGCGGTAGAACCAGGATACTTCCAGGCCCAGGGCGGCGGCGACGGGAAAGCCGATCTCCCAGTTGGCGAGATGGCCGGTGAACAGGATAGCGGGTCCGTGGCGGTCCTTGAGGGCGCGCAAGGTGGAATCGTCGGCGCATTCCCAGCCTGGTCCGTCGGTTGTGCGGTGGAGATCGCGCAGATGCGGGAGTTCCGCCGCGGTGCGGCCGAGATTGTCCCAGACGGCCCGCACGACGCTTTGCCGCGACCGGGGGGTGAGCTCGGGCATGGCGAAGGCCAGGTTGGCGAGCGCGGCGCGGGAGACGGGCAGCCAGGGACCCGCGGTTCGCGCGAGGAAGCCGCCGAAATTGGACGCGGCGACCGGGCTGAGGGTACGCAGCAGGCGGACACATAGGCCGATGCAGGCAGCCTGCGCGCGGTCCCTTGTGCCCGCCCATCGTTGCATGACGGATTTCACTCCCGTGGCACGATCCGGCGAAGGGACGGTGCGCGGGTCAGATGCGTTTCACACTGTCGAGGCGGCGGAAGGCTACACGGCACAAGCCGATGCGGCGTTTGCGGAAACCGACGATGGAGGTGCGGAAGTAATCCTCGAAGAAGCGGAAGAGTTCGCGGTCCGGCGCCAGTTCCTCGATCGCGGCCCTGCGGGCTTTCAGGCGCTTCAGCCACTCCATGAGCGTGCGGGTGTAATCGTCCGTGCCGGTGGTCATCTGGATCGCTTCGAACGACCTGCGGGATGATTCGAATATCTCCGACAGGAATGGCAGGTCGGATTCCGGGAAGACGTCCACGGGGACGATCGAGTCTGCGTATTCACGGTCGATGTCTGCCCAGTAGATCGTCTGCAGCGACAATCTGCCGCCTGGCGTCAGCCATTGTGCGGCCTGGTTGAAGAAGTTCTGGTAGATTTCGAGACGCTGTGCCTGGCTCATGGCGGGCCTGACGAAATGTTCGAAGGCGCCGATGCTGATTATCGCGTCGTAGGGCTGGTCCGGTTTGAAGTTCTCATAACTTGTCAGGTGCATTTCGGCTTCGGGGAGCGCAAGACCTGTGAGGTGGGCGAGCTGGTCTTCGCTCAGCGTGAGGCCTGTTGCGTGCGCGATGTTGCGGCTGTTGATCGCCGTCTTTATCAGGCCGCCCCAGCCGCAACCGATGTCCAGCAGGCGGGTGCCTTGGGAGACGCCGGCTGCGTCGAGGTGGTAATTGAGTTTGTTGGCTTGCGCTTCCTCGAGGGACGATGCGGGTTTGCCGTTCGCCTGCCAGCAGGCTGCGCTGTAGATGAGCAGCGGGTCCAGGATCAGTGAGTATATCTCGCGCCCTATGTCGTAGTGGTAGGTTATGGCGTTTTGCGACGCGCCTGCGAGCAGCGGCTCGTTGAGATCGGCTGAGACAGGCGGAAGCGGCATTGCGGCGGGAGCGCTCGTACAGAGTGGCACGGGCGATATGACAGAGATCGTGCAGAGCCGATAGTTGGGTCGATGTAACCAAGCGTCGTTGGTTCAGATCGAGAAGGTGATCGGTTCGGCGAGGGGGCGGGACAGGCCGGCGGCTTCGGCGCGGCGGATCAGGTCGTCGAGGGTGAGGGCGTGGAGGTGGGTGGCGAAGGCTTCGTCCAGGCAGGTCCACACGGGGTCGATGACTTTTTGCTGAAGGTCTCCGGAGGGGCCGTCCTCGTGGGGGGATTCGTCGGCGAGCGCGGTGCGCATGATGTCGTCCAGGTGGATGTCACGCCTGGGGCGGCCGAGACGGTAGCCGCCGCGGGGGCCGCGTATGCTCTCCAGCAGGCCGGAGCGGGAGAGGGATTGCAGCAGGGGCTCGATGCCGCGGCGGGCGAGGCCGGCGCGCTCGGCGATGTCCGCCGCACTGACGGTGCTGGTGCGGCCGGCGTGGAAGGCCACGTCCAGCATTATGAGGACGGCGAGCATTCCGCGGTCTCGGCGGACGAGCATGTGGCGTGGCACCTCTTTGCGCGAATGGCGGGGCCGCCTGAGGGTTGCCCCATGGCGGAATTCCGACAAGACTCAATGTGTATCAGATAATTGCCCCGGGAAGCTGTGATGTCCAACCGAATGGCGCGGAAGAAGCCGGTTTTTGCCGTGGCGCCGCCGCGGGGGCGGATCTACGGGAGCGTGACGGAGACGGTGGGAGGGACGCCGCTGGTGCGGGTGCCGCGCATCGCTGGCGAGGAAAGGCTGGTGGCGGACCTGCTGCTGAAGCTGGAGTTCTTCAATCCGCTGGGGTCCGTGAAGGACAGGATCGGGCTGGGGATGATCGATGCGGCGGAGCAGGCGGGGGAGATCACGCCGGGGAAGTCCGTGCTGGTGGAGCCGACCAGCGGGAATACGGGGATCGCGCTGGCGTTCGTGGCGGCGGCGCGGGGGTATCGGCTGATCGTGACGATGCCGGAGAGTGCCAGCATCGAGCGGCGGCGGATGCTGCGGCTGATGGACGCGCAGGTGGAGCTGACGCCGCAGAAGCTGGGGATGGCCGGCGCGATCACGCGGGCGAACCAGATCCTGGCGAGCACGCCTGGGGCCTGGATGGCGAAGCAGTTCGATAACGAGGCCAATCCGGACGTGCATGAGGCGACGACGGCGGAGGAGATCTGGGCCGATACGGAGGGCGCGGTGGATGTGGTTGTGGCGGGGCTGGGGACGGGGGGGACGCTGACGGGGATCGGGCGGGCGCTGCGGGCGCGGCGGCCCGGGTTGCGCATGGTGGGGGTGGAGCCGGCGGAGAGCGCGGTGCTTTCGGGCGACGAGCCGGGGCCGCATGGGATCCAGGGGATCGGGCCTGGGTTCAGGCCGTCCGTCCTGGACATGGGGGAGGTGGACGAGGTGGTGACGGTGAGCGAACGGGAGTCGATTGCGGCGGCGCGGCGGTGTGCGCGGCTGGAGGGGTTGCCGATCGGGATATCGTCGGGGGGGATGCTGCATGTGGCGATCGGGCTGGCGAAGCGGGCGGAGAACGAGGGGCGGATGATCGTGGGGATCGTGCCTTCGTTTGCGGAGCGGTATCTGTCCACGGCGCTGTTTACGGGGCTGGGGTGAGATGCGGGCCGGGTATGGATTCGTGCACGCGATCGCCACGAGGTGGATGGACAACGATGTTTATGGGCACGTGAACAACGTGGTCTATTACAGCTATTTCGATACTGTCATAAATTATTACCTGATCACGCATGGTGGGTTGGACATACATGCAGGGGCGCAGATCGGGTTGTGTGTGGAGTCTCATTGCACCTATGCGGCGCCGCTGGCGTTTCCGGGGGTGGTGGAGGCAGCTTTGCGGGTGGAGAAGGTCGGGCGCAGCAGCGTGAAGTATGGGGTGGGGTTGTTTACCGAGGGGAGCGAGCAGGCGGCGGCGGAAGGGTGGTTCGTGCACGTGTTTGTCGATAGGGAGTCGCGGCGGCCGGCGGCGATCGGGGCAGGGTTGCGGGCTGCGCTGGACGCGTTGCTGGTGGACGAGGCGGTTTCGATCGGTTCGTGAGTGCGCGTGGGGTTTCTGTGTTGCTGGCGTTATTTTTTGACGTAGACCATGAGCAGGCTATCGACGGGTTTGCCGTGGTCCAGCGGTATGTCGGTCCAGGATTTGCCGTCCGCGGCGAGGGCCATGCGGCCGGCGCCGGCGTCTGTGCCGTTGCGGGCAACCGTGTAGGTCCATACGCGGGGACTGTTTTCGGTGACCGCGATGGTGAGGCCGGGTGTGGGTTTGCTCCTGTGTATGGGCATCGGCTTGCCGTCCAGTCTGCCGCGGACGATTTCGCCAAGGGAGGGGATTTCCCAGACAAGCGTGCCGTCGGGGGAGACGGTGAACCGGTAGGCGTCGGCGGCGCCGTCCGGCTCGGGGCGGGTCTGGTCGAGCGCCCAGGTGCCGGTCCATGCAATGTCCGCGGCACGGCAGGGAGAAGCGAAGGCTGCGAATGCGGCGATGGCGAGAGCGAGCTTCAACAAAAGGCAACTCCGGTTCATGAAGCGCCAATCAGGCACCAGCGCGCGTACCGCTACGATACGCGCGAGTGAAGATTGCGTCATGCAACGCGCACGGTTCACATACCGGCGCCAGGAGCAAAAGTTTTTTGCTTCTTTTTTTCAAAAAAGAAGGCCTTGCTT
>CAXTVW010000007.1:53245-63853 GCA_964247675.1 uncultured Acetobacteraceae bacterium | reverse complement strand
GCCGATTGCGTGGTCGGCGGGTTCCGCTACGCGCGCGGCACGCGCCAGGTCGGCTCGCTGCTGCTAGGGCTCTACGACGACCAGGGCAAGCTCGACCATGTCGGGTTCACCTCCGCCATCTCGAACGCCGAACGGCCCGCGCTGACGGCCACGCTGGAGGCTCTCCTCGGCGGCACCGGGTTCACCGGCGACGCGCCGGGTGGCCCGAGCCGCTGGGCAACGGCGGAGTCGGCGGCCTGGGAGAAGCTGCGGCCCGAACTGGTCGTCGAGGTCAGCTACGACCACGTCAGCGCGGGCCGCTTCCGTCACGGCACCGCGCTGCTCCGCTGGCGGCCCGACAAGGCGCCACACCAATGCACGCGCGAGCAGATACGCGAGGAGGCGCGCCCGGGCCTGCTGGTGGAGACGTTGCTCAAAACCTGAGGCGCGGACCTGTCTGGTGCGCACCCGCGGCAAACCCATGGGCGGGTGCGGCTTCCGCCCGCGAAGCCCGAACGCTACCCTGCCTGGGACATGTGCAACCTGTATTCGATGACGACGAACCAGCAAGCCATCCGAGACCTGGCCCGCGCGATGCGTGACATGACCGGCAACCTGCCTGCCTTGCCCGGCATCTTCCCCGACCAGCCCGCACCTATCGTGCGCACCGGCGCGGATGGCATACGCGAACTGGTCCGCGCCCGTTGGGGCATGCCGTCGCCCACCTTCGCGCTGGCTGGCCGCAAGGTCGACCGTGGCGTTACCAACGTGCGCAACACCGACAGTCCGCACTGGCGCGGATGGCTGGCACCGGCCTCGCGGTGCCTGGTGCCGTTCACTTCCTTCAGCGAAAGCGTCCGCCGTGCCGACGGCAAGTCGGAGCCTGTCTGGTTCGCCCTCGGCGAGAGCCGTCCGCTGGCGTTCTTCGCCGGTATCTGGACGGGGTGGACCTGCACCCGGAAGGTCTCCGAGGGCGAGGTGACCTGCGACTTCTACGCGTTTCTGACGACCGCGCCGAACCGGGAGGTCGGCGCGGTCCATCCCAAGGCAATGCCGGTCATCCTGACCACCGCCGACGAGACTGAAACCTGGCTGGCGGCGCCCTGGTTGGAAGCGCGCGGCTTGCAAAAGCCGTTGCCGGATGGCGCGCTGCGTATCGTGGCGCGCGGCGAGAAGGAGGATCCGCCCGCCGCCCGCGCATTATTGCTTGTCTGATGGCCATCCGCGCACACCGGACGGCCGCTATTTTGTCGTGCGTGGAAGGCTACGGCGCCTGGCTGATCCGGCGCTTGCGCCGGATGTCCACAACACGTTCAAGACGGCAACGGCAGACGCGATGACAATGGCGTCCTCGACCAGACCGGTCGAAGTTTGGCCGTAGCGGGGGATCGCGGCCATTCGCAGGCGCCAGCCTGGATAGGACGCGGCTACGGCGGTCGACGCACCGAGCCCTGCCGCCAACCAGCGCTGCCGTAAGGGCGCTAGCGCCGCGCCGGCGATTGCCGATGTCACAAACCGCGCTGCCAGTCCGACGGGGACGACGCGGTCGGGCGCCGTCTTCATCTTGTCGCCCGCCAGCTCGGCAACCGCCAGGAACACCGTGGCAGTGGCGACGAGCGGATGGGCGATGATCCGAGGAGCGCCGTTGTCTTCAGGCAGCCAGTCACAGGCCGCAGCCACAGACACGGCCGCCAGCGGAGTCATTGCGCGCTGGCCGCCAACCAGGCCCATCAGGAGGGAGGCAAGCATCTCGGACTCCGCGCCGTGTAGAGCTACAAGCTACTTCGCAATGTCAGGGTTCCTGCGCCTGGTCGGCCACCATGTTTTCACCGTGAGGTCGGTCAGGGACGTGGACGCCCTCCCCCCGTAACCACGAGACGTCCGACGATTGCCGTTGCCGCAGATCACCGGTCCGCGGGCGCCGCTCTCCGAAGCGCCTGGGGCGGGTGGCCGGTCGATCTGACAAAGGCCCGCCGCATGCGGTCGGCGTCCACGAAGCCCGTCTCGCGGGCGATCTGGTCCAACTTGTCGGCTCCTTGCTCCACGCGCAGGCGTGCCGCCTCCACCCGCAGTCGCTCCACAGCCTTGGCGGGCGTGCAGCCGGTCTCGGCCTGGAACACGCGCGCGAACTGGCGTGGGCTCATCCCTGCGACCCCCGCCATCTGCTCGACAGACAGATCCTGGCCGAGCTTCGCCCGAACTTCCGCGAGGACGCGCCCGATGCGATCGGACCCGCCCTCCAGCTTCGACAACTCGGAGAACTGGGACTGGCCGCCTGGGCGCCGATAATAGACGACCAGCTCCCGCGCCGTCGCGCGCGCCACCGGTTCGCCGCGATCGGCCGCCACCATCGCCAGCGCCAGGTCGATCCCGGCGGTGATGCCCGCAGACGTCCACACGTTTCCGTCGGTGATGAAGATGCGGTCCGCCTCCACCCTGAGCGCCGGAAAGCGGCGCTTGAGTTCGGCAGCGACGTTCCAATGCGTCGTAACACGGCGGCCGCCCAGCAGACCGGCGGCCGCCAGGACGAACGTGCCGGAGCATACGCTGGCGACCCGTACCGACGACGCCGCCAGGGCACGAACAAGGTCCAGCGTCTCCGGGCATGCTGCCGCCTCCCGGGTGCCCCCGCCGCCCACGACCATGATTGTGTGCGGCGCGATACCGGAGGCGGCCTCGGTCGCCACCGACAGGCCCGACGAACTGCACACGAGACCACCATACCGCGAGACGATCCGCAGGCCGTATAAGCCGGACAGCGAGAAGCGGTTGGCGACCTCGAAGACTGCGAGCGGCCCGGTCAAATCGAGGATCTGGAAGCCGGGAAACACGAAGAGGGCGATGTCGGACGTCATGGCAGGATTTGCCGGAACTATGTCATTCCGGTCGTCCAGTAAAGAGTGCATCGTCGCCTTCCCGGCACACGAGGAAGAGACACCATGCAGCAGGAACCGCAGACAGAGACGGTCATCGCGTTCGCCCTCTATCAGGGGCTGACGCAGCTGGACTTCACCGGGCCGCACCAGGTGCTCTCCCGGGTGCCTGGCGCCCGGCTGGTCGTGGCGTCTGCCGATGGCGGAGAGATCGTGTCCGACGATGGCCTGCGCTTCGGCGTCACCCGGCTAGCCGAAATAGCCACGTGCGAAGTCCTGTGCGTGCCGGGCGGCGTCACCTGCACGGACGCTATGGCGGACGCGGTCTACATGCGCGAGGTGCGCAGGCTGGCGGCCGGAGCGCGCTACGTCACCTCGGTCTGCACGGGCTCCCTCATACTGGGCGCCGCCGGGCTGCTCGCGGGCAGGCGCGCAGCCTGCCACTGGGCCTGGCGCGCGCATTTGGCCGCTTTCGGGGCCATCGCATCCGACGAGCGCGTCTGCCGCGACGGCAACCTGGTCACCGGCGGCGGCGTGACCGCGGGCATCGATTTCGGGCTGACCCTGGCCGCGGAGCTGGCGGGCGACACCGTCGCGCAGGCCATCCAGCTCGGCCTGGAATACGCACCCGCGCCGCCGTTCGACAGCGGACGGCCGGAACGCGCATCGGCGACGGTGCGGGCGCTCGTCGCCGACCGCATGCAGGCAGGCCGGGGCCGCCGCGAGGAAGGGATCGCGCGGGCGGCGGCGGCCTCGAAGGGGCAGGAAGCGGCATGACGGGTGCAGCCGTGCGGCTCCGGCGTAACACCGGGCTGCTGGTCATCGACTTGCAGCTTGGTTTTGATGACGCGCGGTGGGGCCCTCGCAACAACCCGGACGCGGAGCGGAACGTGGTCCGGCTGCTTGCGGCTTGGCGGCAGGCGAAGATGCCGGTGCTCCACGTCTATCACGACTCCGCCTCCCCCGAGGGTGTCTTCCGGTTCGGCACGCCGGGCAATCTTGCCCGGCCGGAGACGGCGCCGCTCGGCGGAGAAGCCGTCTTCCGCAAGACGGTCAACAGCGCGTTCATCGGCACGGGGCTGGAAGCGCATCTCCGGCAAGGCGGCGTCAACGGCCTGGTGATCGTCGGCTTGACCACGAACCATTGCGTGTCCACGACGGCGCGCATGGCGGGCAATCTGGGCTTCGAGACGTTCGTGGTGTCTGACGCCACCGCAACGTTCGCGCGCGCCGCCGCCGACGGCCGGATGCGCGATGCCGAGGAGGTGCATCAAGCCGCGCTGGGCGACCTGGCCGGAGAGTTCGCCACGATCGTGGGTTCGGACGCGGTCCTGGCAGCGGTCGCACGCATCAATGCCAAGGCGCTGGTGCCCTCACCCTGACCGACCCTTCACCGGAGTACCAGGCTCGCGGTGACACGGGCCGAGACCTTTGCCGAGGCCAGACCTATGGTAGGCTGGCCTGCCCGGCACAATATCGGAAACTACGCAGCCGGCTTTCCGGGCGTGCCGGCAAATGACCGTTTGCGATCCCGTATCGGGCAAGACGGACGGCGGAACCGTTCTGGTGCCACAGCGTCCGCATGGCCACGGCAAAAACGGCTCGGAGGACTTGTCAGGATGCCGGATCAGGCATTGCCCCGGACAGAACGAGGCCTCAAAGCAACCCGGAAGCGCCGTCCCCCCCAGCCGGCGCTAGAGGGCCACCCGGCCGGCGATGCCCGCATGAGGGTCGTCGCCATCGGCGCATCCTCCGGCGGCCTCGAGGCGTGCAGCAAGCTGCTCGATGCCCTGCCTGTGCCGACCGGCATGGCTTTCGTGCTGGTCCAGCACTTGGATCCCACTCACCCGAGTCTCCTCGTGGAGTTGCTGAGCGCGCACACGGCCATGACGGTGCTGCAAGCCGAAGACGGCGTGACCCTCCTGCCGGAGCAGCTGTACATCATTCCGCCAGGTGCCTATCTGTCCGTCAGTGGTGGCGCCTTGCGATTGTCGAAACCCCGCGTGCCCCGCGGGGCCCGTCTGCCGTTCGACTTCCTGCTGCAATCCCTGGCCGCCGGTTATGGCGATCGCGCGGTCTGCGTGGTGCTGTCGGGCAATGGCGCCGACGGCACCATCGGTCTGCGGGCCGTTCGCGACGCTGGTGGCCTGGTCATCGCCCAGGAGCCCGAGGAGTCCGGCTATGGCGGGATGCCGTCCAGCGCCATCGCCACCGGGTTGGTGGACCAGGTCGTACAGGTTGCTGCGATTGCCGAGGCGCTGCGCGGCCGCGGCGAGGAAACACCGCATGACACGCACGATGCCTCGGGCGACGCCGATCCGGTTACCGCGATCATGGCATTGCTGCGTGCCCGCAACGGGCACGACTTCGCGCCTTACAAGCGCGGCACGCTGGAGCGCCGTATCGATCGCCGCGTGGCGCTCGCGCGCGGCGATACCTCACCGCATGGCGGCGACGGCCAGGCGAACCGAGACGGCGGCGCGGGCCTGCCCGGCGGCATGCGAGAGTTCTACCTCGCCCGATTGCGCACGGACATGGCCGAACTGGATCTGCTCGCCAGGGACCTGCTGATCCACGTGACCGGATTCTTCCGCGATCCCGCCGCGTATGACGCCCTGGCGAGACAGGTCATTCCCGGCCTGCTGCAGGGTCGCCCGGCCGGCCAGAAGCTGCGCGTCTGGGTTGCCGGGTGCAGCACGGGCGAGGAGGTCTACTCGCTGATAATCCTGTTTCATGAAGCAGTGGCTGCGGCCGGGGCAAAAGGCAGCACCGCAGACATCGCGTTACAGGTCTTCGCCTCCGATATCGACGCGGACGCTGTCGCGACCGCACGGGAGGGCCTGTATCCTGCGGAAATCACGTCCGACGTGTCGGCCGGGCGCCTGGCCAAATTCTTCACCAAGGAGGATGGCCACGGCTACCGGATCCTGCCCGACCTGCGGGCCTGCGTCGTCTTCGCCGTCCAGGACCTGCTGAGCGACCCGCCATTCTCCCGCGTCGACCTCATTTCCTGCCGCAACCTGATGATCTACCTGGGGCAAGAAGCGCAAGCCAAGGCCGTCAGCCTGTTTCATTTCGCGCTCAAGACGGGCGGCGTGTTGTTGCTGGGGACCGCAGAGACGGTCGGGGAGGCGGATGACCGGTTCAAGCTGATCGACAAGGACGCGCGGCTCTATCGCCACGTCGGCCACAGGCGCCCGGGCGAGCTCAGCTTCACGGCAGCCGCAACCGACGGCCCGCGACCCGGCCGCCCCTCCGATCCTGCCAGGATACCGTCGCGCCAAAGCGTGCTGGCTGAACTGTGCCAGAAGGCGGTGCTGGACCAGCACGCACCCGCTGCGGTGCTTTGCAACGCCCGGCACGAGTGCCTGTATTCGCTTGGGCCGATCGACCGCTACCTGCACGTGGCGCCAGGCCATGTCACCCAGGACGTGCTTGCCATGGTCCGGGGCGCGCTTCGGACGCGTCTCCGCTCCGCAATGACTCAGGCCGCACACCGAGATTGCCGGGTCGCTGTTCCTGGCGGATCTGTGGTGCTGGACGGACGCCCGATGTGCTTCACCATCGACGTGCAGCCTCTGTCCAACGATGGCGAAAAGCTGCTGCTGATTTGCTTCGTCGACGCTTCCGCCTCGGCGCAGGCCGCGTCCGGAGCAGCGCCGTCCCGCGACGCATCCCGCATCGCCGAGTTGGAGCGCGAGCTGGAGGCAGCGCGCGTTGAACTCGAGGAGGGCGCACGCAGCCTGGAAGCATCCGACAAGGCGCAGCGCGCGATCAGCGAGGAAGCCCTCTCCGTCAACGAAGAATACCAGTCCACCAACGAGGAGCTGCTGACGTCGAAGGAGGAATTGCAGTCACTCAACGAGGAGCTGACCGCACTGAACAGCCAGTTGCAGGAAACCCTGGAGCGGCAGCGCACCACCGCGAACGATCTGCAGAACATCCTCTATAGTACGGACGTCGCCACGCTGTTCCTGGATCGCGACCTCAACATCCGCTTCTTCACGCCGGCGACCAAGGCGCTCTTCAAGGTGATCGCAGGCGATGTCGGCCGGCCGCTGGCAGACCTGCACTCGCTCGCCACGGATACCGACCTGCCGGCGGACGCGCACGCGGTGCTGGCCAGCCTGGAGCCGGTAGAGCGCGAGATCGAGACGGCGAGCGGCACCTGGTTTCGCCGCCGCATCCTGCCCTACCGCACCGAGACGCACGGGGTCGAGGGTGTGGTCATCACCTTCAACGACATTACGCGGCGCAAGCAGGCCGCGTCTGCCCTGGAGGAGGCAAAGGCCGCGGCCGAGGCCGCCAACCTCGCCAAGTCCCGGTTTCTCGCGGCGGCCAGCCACGATCTGCGCCAGCCACTGCAGACGCTGGCCCTGCTTGGCGGATTGCTGGCCAAGGCTGTCGTCGGAGACAAGGCCATCGGGCTGGTCGAACGGCAGGACGAGACCCTGGGCGCGATGTCCGGGATGCTCGACACGCTGCTCGACCTCAACCAGGTCGAAGCAGGTATCGTCAAACCGGAACTCGAGGATTGCCGGATCGACGAGCTGCTGCATCGATTGTTCGAAGAGTTCACCATTCCTGCCGATGCGAGGGGGCTTCGCCTGCGTGCGGTGCCGTGCAGCGCCATGGTTCGCACCGATCCGAGGCTGCTGGAGCAGATGCTGCGCAACCTGGTTGCGAACGCGGTGAAATACACGGATCAAGGCCGGGTTTTGCTGGGGTGCCGCAGGCGCGGCGGCACGCTTCGGATCGAGGTGTGGGACACAGGCATCGGCATCCCAAACGGCGAGCTGCAGGCGGTATTCGACGAATACCATCAGATCAGCAACGAGGCGCGTGAACGGGAACGCGGCCTGGGCCTTGGTCTGTCGATCGTGAAACGGCTTGGCAATCTGCTGGATCACCGGATCGCCGCTCGCTCCAGGCCGGGCAAGGGCTCCGTGTTCGTCATCGAGGTTCCACGCGTTCCCGAGGCAGTATCGCCCCGTCGGCGCGCACCGTATCGCGTCGAGGGCGCTCGGGTGGCGGCACCTCTCGATGGAAGCCGAAAGGGTCAAATCCTGGTCGTAGAGGATGATCCGGACTTGCGCGACCTGTTGCGCCAACTGCTATGCGACGAAGGTTACGAAGTAGAAGTCGCCGCCAATGGTCAGGAGGCGGGTGAAAAGCTGACGAACCCATCGTTCCGGTTCGATCTGGTGATCGCCGATTACAACCTGCCGGGAAGCATGACGGGCCTGCAGGTGGCATCCAGACTGCGCGGGAGCCTATCCGACATACCGGTGATCATCCTAACCGGCGACATCTCGACAGGAACCCTGCAGGACGTGACCCGTCATGGCCTCATCCAGCTCACCAAACCGGTACGATCAGCAGAGATGATCAGGACAGTCGATCTCCTGCTGCGACGCGAGGCATCGCAACATCGGGCGGTGACGCAGTCCTCTTGCGAGCCAGACGCGCAAACCGGCGCACCCATTGTGTTCGTGGTGGATGACGACCACAGCGTTCGCGCGGCGCTTCGTGCCGTGCTCGAGGACGCCGGCCGGGTTGTCGCAGACTATCCCGGAAGCGACGCATTTCTCGCCGCCTTGGCAGCGGGCCATTCCGGCCGGAACGCCTGCCTGTTGGTGGATGCCGCGATGCCCGGCATTGACGGGCTGGAGTTGCTGGAGCAGCTCACGGCGACCGGACGCACCTTGCCTGCCATCGTGATCACCGGGCACGGCGATGTGGCCATGGCGGTGCGTGCCATGAAAGCCGGCGCACTCGACTTCATTGAAAAACCGGTTCGCACGCCGGAGCTGCTCACCGCCGTCGCACACGCGCTCGATAGCGCACGCGACTCAAGTGCATTGGCGGCGCGCCATACCGAGGCCGCTTCCAGCATCGCGGGCCTGACGCCGCGCCAGCTTGACGTGATGGGCATGGTGCTGGCGGGACACCCGAGCAAGAACATTGCCCTGGACCTTGGCATCAGCCAGCGCACGGTCGAGAACCACCGGGCCTCCATCATGCGCAAGACGGGCGCTCGCTCGCTGCCAGCTCTGGCACGGCTTGCGCTGGCCTCCGTCAAGCCTGGTAAGGCGGTCTGACCTTCCGCTGGCGTCGGCAAGCATGGGGCTCTGCCCCAAACCCCGCTGGGGCCTCGAGGCCCCAGACCCCCATCTATTGAGCAGGTTCTAAGGACGACTGTCCTTAGCGGGGTCCAGGGGCAGAGCCCCTGGCCTTCCTGACAGTCAGACGGAGCCCCGCTCTGGCAAGAGCAGGCGATTTCAGGAAGCCGCCTCGAGGCCCGGCCGCGAGGAGACTTGCGTATGGGCCAGCCCATTCGCATGCACCCCCGGCTTTCCGGTCTTGTCGAACAGATCCATGAACGGCTTGATGATGTCGATCGGCATGGGGAACACGACCGTTGAGTTCTGCTCGGCGCCGATCTCCGTCAACGTCTGGAGATAGCGCAACTGCATGGCGGCCGGGATGCTGCCGAGTATCTTGGCTGCGTCGACCAGCGTTTGCGATGCCTGGAATTCGGCTTCGGCATGGATGATCTTGGCGCGGCGATCACGCTCCGCCTCCGCCTGCTTGGCGATGGCGCGGACCATGTTATCGGTCAGCTCCACTGTGCGTATCTCAACGTTGCTCACCTTGATGCCCCACGTCTCGGTCTGCGAGTCCAGCATCGCCTGCACGCCGATGCTGAGCTTCTTGCGCTCTGACAGCATCTCATCGAGATCATGCTGACCCAGCACGGCGCGCAATGTGGTTTGCGCGAGCATGTTGGTAGCGGGCATGAAATCCTGTACGCCGATGATCGCGCGCTCGGGATTGACCACGTTGAAATAGAGCACGGCATCGACTTTCATCGACACGTTGTCACGCGAGATCACGTCCTGGCTCGGTATCTCGATCACCTGGATGCGCAGGTCCACGCGGACCATTTCCTGGATGAACGGGATCAACAGCACCAGGCCAGGGCCTTTTACCTGTTGAAAGCGGCCGAGCTTGAAGACGACCGCCCGCTCGTATTCGCGCAACACCTTGATTGTCGATCTGATGACGAACAGGGCGATGATCGCGAGAACCGGCAGTGCGTAGGCGAAGACAGGGAGAGCATCCATCGTCTTGGCGAACATGATTTGGCAATCCCCAACTCGGCTTGCCGACGGGAACGCTCGAGTGAAAGGTCCGCTGCGCTCGGGTCAGCTTCGGAAAACACTCATAAGCGGTTTTTGCACATGATATTGATTCAGGCGGGCTGCTTCCGGCAAAGGTGATTGCCGCAACTTTCCCCCGACAGCCGGCCGTGGCCGTGAGGATCGCAGATCGTCTCTGAGTATTTTCCGATCCTCCTGTCGAACGCCGGCTTCCGTTAGCAACGAGCTTCGGGTGGCCTGAACGAGTCCTGTTGCGGCCCATTCCGGACAAGGAATCGACGGACGCCTCCGTCATCGGTGGCGCGACGATCGCGCAGGCCCGGGAGGGAGGGAGCGTTTGAAAACATCTTCATCGCCGCGACGGCCGCCTCGGGCGGTTCGCTGTTCGGTTACGAAACGGGCGTCAAATAGCGGCTTCGTGATTAGGCTTCACGGCTCGCAATCGACGCCAGCCAAACCCTTCTCACGTAGGTCAGACGGAAACATACGGTCCGTTGCCGATTTTACGATGACGGCCCGCAGGCAGAACAGCATTTCCAAAAGGAGCTATGAGTATTTTCCGAAGGTGGCACTCGGCCGACAACACTGGCTAG
>CAXTVW010000007.1:0-53145 GCA_964247675.1 uncultured Acetobacteraceae bacterium | reverse complement strand
TCAGTAAGATAACATGAATTTGCGCCGTTACCTTGCGCGCTGCTTCCGTTGCTGAATTGTATGGTCGGCGTAAAGGCCCAGGCTGGCAAAGAATACAAGGTCCAGCTCCGACGGTTCGAGCTCCAAGCTCCCGACAGCAGCTTCGGTGATTTCCGGTGACGCGCGCGCGTTGACTAGGTCTTTTACGCTCGTAATCTGTTGTGGAACGGCTTGGACTTCTTGTCCGGCTGACCACACGATTACTGCTTTTGCCAGCACACGCAATCGTGGGACCGCTTCCAAAGTTATTTGGCCGAGACCAGGATTTCTTTGCATCCAAGCCATCCGTTCAAAACGTTTGGCTTTGGGTGCGCGAGGCGTCACCCGCAGACGCTGAACTGAAATCTGGAGCTCCAAGATGAAAAAACACCTGCTCGCCGCATCGGCGATCGCACTTTCAGCCAACGCGCACCATGCCTTCGCCTCCAGCCACCGCGAAGCCCCGATGATCGCCGGCATGCCGCGGCTCGACGCCTCCGACTTCTACATGTTTCGCAGCTACGAGCCGGGACGCCAAGCCTATGTCACCATGATCGCTGACTACGTGCCGCTGCAGGACCCCGGCGGTGGCCCGAACTTCTTCAACCTCGACCACACCGGCTATTACGACATCAACATCGACAACACCGGCAGCGGCAAGCCGACCTTCACCTACCGCTTCCGCTTCTCGACCCTCACGCGTGGCATTTCCGTGAAGGTTGGCGGGGTGAACGTGCCCATTCCGCTGATCAACGCCGGGCAGATCACCAATGCCAGCCGCTCGCTGCAGAACGTGGTCGAGACCTACACCGTCTCGCTCGTCACGTACACGAACGGCGTGGCCAAGGAGCAGCTGCTGGCTGACGACAGCGGCTCCACGAAATTCTTGAAGCCAGTGGACGATATCGGCGATAAATCCGTGCCGAACTATGCGGCCTACGCCGCGAAATACGAATACGCCATCACCATTCCCGGCTGCAGTTCCACTGGTCGCGTCTTTATAGGCCAGCGCAAGGATCCGTTCGTGATCAATATCGGCGAGACGTTTGACCTGGTGAATTACGCCAACCCGGTCGGCGATCAGTATGACGCGAGCACGATGGACGATCTCGCCCAGAAGAACGTCACCTCCATCGTCTGGGAGACACCGATCGCCTGCCTGACCAACGGCACGGATCCGGTCGTCGGCGCCTACACCACGTCATCGATGGGCGTGCAGAGTGCGAGCGGTGCGACCACCTACACGCAGGTCTCCCGCCTGGGTAACCCACTCGTCAACGAGTTGGTAATCGGGTTGCCGGACAAGGATAAGTTCAACGCGTCTTTGCCCGCCGATGACGCGCAGTTCGGCAAATACGTCACGAACCCGAGCGTGCCCGCGCTGATCCAGTCGCTGTTCAACACGCCAGCGCCGACGCAATTCCCGCGTCAGGACCTCGTCGCCGTGTTCCTGACCGGCATCACCGGCCTGAACGCGCCTGCGAACCTAAGCAAGCCTTCCGAGGAAATGCGGCTGAACACGTCCGTGCCAATCACCAGGTATGGTTCGCAGAACCGCCTTGGCGTGATCGGCGGTGACAATGCCGGCTATCCGAACGGCCGCCGTCCTGGTGACGACGTGGTCGACATCACGCTACGCGTGGCCATGGGCAAACTCTACGCGCTCGGCATGTATGGCGGCGCCTCCAACGCGCCGTCCGGCAATCTGGAGTTCACCGACGGTGCTTACACGGACGACACGCATTACCTGACCGCGTTTCCCTACGTCATGCCGCCTCTCAGCCCGTCTCCGCAACCGCCGCACTCGACGGCTGCGCAGTAAGACCACGCGATGCAGGCAAAGGAAGGCACGCAGTTCCTCTCTGCACTGAACCAGAAAACTTCCGTTCCATGTAGGCGGCCTTCAAGGGCGGAATGTTTTCTTGTCAACGGTCGAAGAGGCAAGCTTTTCTTTGCGTGCTGTCTGCTCCTCCTGTGCGCTGGCAACGCACAGGCCTCCCCTTACATTCCCGCCGATGACAGCTCTGTACTCGAACACCTGCCAGGGGCGCTTGATCCGGCTGTCAGGGCTGCCCGCCGGCTGGACTCCGCGCTGGTGGCCGACCCCGCCAACCTCAACCTCGCTTTGCAGGCTGCCCGGGCCGACATCGATCGTGCCCGCGCGCTTGGCGACCCGCGCTATCTGGGCCGCGCGGAGGCTGCCCTGGCGCACTGGCCGACGGAGGCCGACACGCCAGCAGCGGTGTTGCTGCTGCGTGCGGTGATCCTGCAGAGCAACCATGATTTCAACACCAGCCTGGCGCTGCTCGGCCAGGTGCTGGCGACAGGCAGGGGCAATACGCAGGCTTTGCTGACCCGTGCGGCCATCGAACAGGCGCAGGCGAACTACCGGGCTGCCCTGGCCGATTGCGGCCAGGTTGCCACCGCGATACTCGGCCTGGTCCCGGACGTGTGCACGGCCTCCGTCATGTCGCTGACCGGGCATGCCGGATTGGCGTTGCGTGCCGTCACCCTGTCGCTTCAGGTCAACAGGACTCAGGCGCAGGGCTCGCCTGCCGTGGCTCTGTGGGCGCTGACTCTGGCGGCGGAGGTGGCCGGACGGCTGAACGACCCCAGTGCCGAGCCGAGGTTCAAGCAAGCGCTGGCTGTCGACCCGGCAGACCCCTATCTGCTCGGCGCGTGGTCGGATTGGCTGCTTGATCACGGGCGGCCTTCCGAGGTGGTCAGCCTGCTGGCCGGACGCACGCGTATAGACCCGCTTTTGCTCCGGCTTGCCCTGGCCGAACAGGCGCTTGGCGCACCCGAGGCTGCGGGCCACATCGCCGGCCTTGCCGCCCGCTTCGAAGCGAGCCGGCTGCGCGGCGACACAGTGCACCGGCGCGAAGAAGCCCGTTACGCGCTGGCGTTGCGGCACGATCCGGCGGGGGCGCTGGCCCTGGCACGGGCCAACTGGGAGGTGCAGCGCGAGCCGGCCGATGCGCGCATCCTGCTGGAGTGCGCCTTGGCAGCCGGCCAAGCCGACGCGGCAGCGCCCGCGCTGGACTGGCTCGAACGTAACCACGTTGAGGATTTGCGAGTGCAAAAGCTCGCCACTCAGGCGCGCGCTGCTTCACCCTGGGCAAAAGGCTGAGCCATGGGCGCTCCGCACAGGCTGACCGCTGTCCTCGCGTTGCTGGCGCTGCTGCTGCCGCGCGCCGCATACGGCCACAGCGCCAGCAGTTCCTACCTGCATGTGGACGCGCACGGGCGTGACCTGGACGTGCAGTGGTCGATCGCGTTGCGCGATCTGGACTATGTGGTCGGGCTGGACACCAACGGCGACGGCGACGTGACCTGGGGCGAACTGCGGCGGCGATCCGCCGCGGTGGATGCCTATGCGCTGGCGCGGCTGCGGCTGGACGGCGATGGCCAGGTCTGCCCACCCGGCCCGGTGACCAATCTGGCCGACCAGCTTAGCGACGGCGCGTATGCGGTGCTGCGCTTCCAGGCGCATTGCGCGGCCGCCCCCCGGCGGGTCGGTGTGCATTACGGGCTGCTGTTCGACCTGGATCCGCTGCACCGTGGCCTGCTGACCCTCACGCTGGCTGGCGTGCCGCATGCCTATGCGCTGTCACCCTCGTCCCCGGACGCCGTAGCCGATGCGGGCACCAGCTACATTGAAACACTACGCAGTTTCTTCCTGACCGGCGTAAACCACCTGCTCACCGGCATCGACCACATGCTGTTCGTGACGATGCTGCTGGTCCCTGCAATGTACCATCGGCGCACGAACGCGTTCGGGCCCGGCGCCCAGATGGTGCCGGTGGCGGACTTCCGCGGCATGTTTGTCGAATCGCTGAAGGTGCTGAGCGCGTTCACGCTGGCGCACGGAACGACGCTGACATTGTCGGTGCTGCACGTTATCTCCATCCCGGAGCGCCTCAGTGAGGCCGGGATCGCCCTGACCATCCTGATCACGGCGCTGGACAACATCTTCCACGTCATACCCGGACGCCGGTGGCCGCTGGCTTTTGCGTTCGGCCTTGTGCACGGGCTGGGTTTTGCCACCGCACTCGGCCCGATGTCCTTGCCGCCGGTGGCACTGGGTGTTGCGCTCATCGCTTTCAATCTAGGTCTCGAAGCAGCGCAGGTCACCATAGCCAGTTTGGTTTTGCCGATCGGGTACCTGCTTCGATACACGAAGATCTATCCGCACCGCATAATGCCCGCGATCTCCGGCGTCGTTGCGGTCGTTGCATTGGCATGGTTTACGGACCGAGCGGCGGGGCTCAGAGTCATGCCTTTCTGACCGGCAATCTACCGCGTGCCGCCTTGAGCCACCCAAAAACCCGACATTTGTTAGCTTAGGGAGATGCGCGGGTAGAATACCATCAGTGCTTGCATGACTGGCATCCTCCCGACACCTAAGTGTTTGGTCCTGAGGTTGAGGCAGTGTGGATTGGTTTAACGGTCTTTGCATTTGCTGCATCCGTTACCATTGCATTTACGAGTAGGTATCAGGAGTGAGACGGCTACTGGCGGCCGTGAACAGCTCGGGAGGAAGAGGGCGTTCGATGGCGGCAGCGGTAGACACTGCTTTAGCGATTGCTCGCCGGCTGCATTGGCTCTCCGTGTCCAAGGTTCTGTTGATAACAACAATTGCTTCCGCGCTCGCAAGCCCGCAGACGCCGGTTGTGTGTCATGGCCAATACGCTGCGTGCACTAAGACACCGGCTCGAAACAGGCCCGGAACGCTGCCCCGCCCGCCTGCGGACAGGCCCTCACATCGCGCGTCGGCACCGGTCGAGTCCATCGTCGTCACTGCCCAGCGCAGACGCTTGCTTGGCACGGCCACCACGGCTAGCGAAGGCATCGTTGACGATCAGGAACTGCAGCTGACGCCAGCCTACCGCCCAGGCCAGCTGCTCGAAACCGTGCCCGGCCTGATCGTCACGCTACATAGCGGCGAGGGCAAGGCCAACCAGCTCCTGCTGCGCGGCTACAACCTGGACCACGGCACCGATCTCGAAACCACTGTTGATGCCATGCCGGTCAACCAGCCAACTCACGCGCATGGGCAGGGCTACACCGACCTGAACTTCCTGATCCCGGAACTTGCCAATGGGCTTACTTACACCAAAGGGCCGTATTACGCGAATGTCGGCGATTTCGGCGGCGTAGGCTCGGTGCGGGTGAGCCTGCGAGACGAGATACCCGACCAGATATCCCTCACCGCCGGCACGCTCGGTTTCGAACGGGTGTTCGCGGCGGGATCGGAGCCGCTCGGCCGCGGAGAGTTGCTGGAAGCCGCCGAGCTGCAGCACTACGACGGTCCCTTTATCACGCCGGATGATGCTCGAAAGGAAAACGCCACGCTGCGCTACAGCCAGAACGGCGACAATGGTGATTTCTCCCTGACCTCGACCATCTATCACCAGGTTTGGACAAACACGACGGACATACCGGTCCGCGCGATCACTGAGAGGATCGTGCCCAACCGTTTCGGCACGCTCGATCCCAGCGACGGCGGCCATGCTCTGCGCGCAAGCCTCTCCGCGCAGTACAAGGTTGATATTGGCGACGGGCAGCTATCGGCCGACACATTCTACATTCACAATGAGCTGCATTTGATAAACGACTTCACGCATTTCCTCGCAGATCCCGTTCATGGCGACCAGGAAGACCAGTTTGAGAACCGCAACGCGGTGGGCGGTTCAGCCAGCTACACGGTGCCGGTCCGGTTGGCGGGTATCGATAGCGAGCTTTCTCTCGGTGCGCTGACGCGTTACGACATCCTGAATGTCGGCCGTCTGCCTAGTGAGGGTCAGCAACCGTTGTCGATGGCGCAAGCCCAAGCTGACCCGGTTTCGTTTTTCGACCAAGATCGCGTCCGCCTGTTTTCGGCGGCCTTGTATATCCAAGCGACGACCCACTGGACGCCGACGCTGCGAACCGTGCTCGGCTTGCGCGGGGATTTTCAGGATGGCGGCGATTTCGACGCGCTCGCTGCTCTGCACGAGACCGACGGCTACACCAATGGCGGCACGAAAAGCCAGTCGCTGCTGCAGCCGAAAGGCAGCCTGATTTACGAACCGAGAAAAGATTTGGAGTTTTATCTGTCTGCAGGCGAAGGCTTCCACAGCGCTGACTTGCGCGGCGTGAACCAAGACCGGTCTGTGGATTTGGGGCTTCCGGGAACGCCGTTACTGGCGAAACTTATCGGCGAAGAGATCGGCGTGCGTGGCCAGATACGCAAGGATGTCACGGTGACTATCGCGTTCTACAATCTGTACCAGCAGTCCGAGACTATCATTGACCCAGACGTTGGCATGGATTCGGCCGGTCCACCCAGCGAACGGTATGGCTACGAAATCAACTTCACCTATCAGATACGCAAATGGCTTGAGCTCTACCTCAGCTATTCAGGGGACCATACACGCTTTACCAAGCCCTTTGATGACGGAACCGGGCACCTTGGCGAGTTCATCACCGACGCGCCGTATGCGACCGGTTCGGCGGCGCTGTATCTGCAGCATTTCGGCCCTTGGAGCGGCGGCCTGGATTTCCGTTATTTAGGAGACTACCCCCTCTCGTCCGGCCCCTGCGTCAACGCAGCGGCCGCGCACGACTTTCCTGGCGTGGCCACATCTTGCGCCAACGCACCAACGCCTTCCGGACAAGTCAACGGCAAAGGCTTTGGACAAATCAACTTGGATCTGCACTACGCCGTCACACCGAACTGGACGCTCTCCGTAGGCATCTACAACCTGCTGAACGTGAAGGCCGCTGCGGCCGAGTTCTTTTATGTTGATCGTCTCAAATCGGAAGTTGCGACCTATCCAGAAGGACGTGCTGGCGTGCACGAACATCCTTTAGAGCCCGCAATGGCCCGGTTCTCTCTTACGAGACTGTTTTAGCCGCCGCTTCGACAAAAGCGTGGGCTCAGTGTACCTCGACCAACGTGACGCCCCTGCTCGGCTTGCCCAGGATGGAGACGGCGGAGAGGCTGATCAGGAGGCCGACACCCACGATCCAGAATGCGTCAGCGTAGGCGGACACGTAAGCCTCCCGGCGGACCTGCAGCGCCAGTTGGCCGATCGCCATCATCTTGGCCGAGGCGAGGTCGGCGACCCTGTGATGTGCCGCACCCGCCATCGTCGCAAGACGTTGTTGCGTGCGCACGGCGTTGTTGGTTATGGCGTCTGCCAGAACGGAAAAATGAAAGTTCTCCCGTCTTTCGATGACCGTGGCCAGGGTGGCGATGCCGATCGAGCCGCCCAGGTTGCGCATCATCATCGACAGCGAGGAAGCATCCGCAGTGTCGCGGGGGTCTAGACCTGCGGTCGATAACTGCGATAAGGGGATGGTAAACAGCGGCTGGCCGATCGCCCGCATGAGTTGCGGCAAGATGAGCTGGTCCATGCCCACGTCATGCGTCAGGTTCACGTTGATGAAGCAACTCGCCGCGAAAAACAGCGTGCCGACAATCACCAGCAGCCGCGGATCGACGAAGCGCATGATACGCGGCATCAGCGGGAACAGCAGCAATTGCGGCAGGCCGCTCCACATCACCACGTAGCCGATCTGCTGCGCGTTGTAGCCCTGGATCTGCGCGCAATACACCGGGATGATGTAGATCGACCCGAAGGCTACGGCACCCAGGACGGTCATCAGAAAGCAGCCGCCACCGACGGACGGGTTCTTCAGGACGCGCAGGTTGATGAATGGGCGGGAGGCCGTCAATTCCCGGGTGATGAAGGCGAGGATGCCAACCGAGGCGAGGATCGTCGTCCCCACGATGACCTGCGAACCGAACCAGTCCTTCCGCTGGCCTTCTTCCAACACGTAAGTCAACGCGGGCAGCCCGATTGCCATGAAGAAGATACCGATCCAGTCCCCCTTCGCCAGCTCGCTCCAGCGGGCCGGCACCTTTTCCAGGGCCACCGACTGCAGCACCATGGCCAACGGCCCGAACAGCAGGTTGATGTAGAAGATGTAGTGCCAGGACAGGTTCTCGGTGAGCCAGCCGCCTACCGTAGGGCCGATCGCGGGGGCGAAAGTGGCCGTCAGGCCGAATATTGAGATGCCGGTAGCTTGCTGACTGCGTGGTAGCCGGTTGCGTATGATGACGATGGCTGTGGGGATCAGCACACCGCCGGTGAAACCCTGTCCGGCGCGGAACAGGATCATCTCCGAAAGCGAATTGGACAGGGCGCAGCCGACCGAGAACAGGACGAAGAGTAATGTGTTTGTCATCAGGTAACGCCGCAGCCCGATCACCGAGGCCAGCCAGCCGGTCAGCGGAATGACGATGATCTCGGCCATCAGATAGGCGGTGGAGACCCAGCTTCCCTCGTCCGACGATGCGCCGAGGGCGCCCTCGATGTTGCTCAGCGAGGAATTGGTGATCTGGATGTCGAGAATGGCGGTGAACGCGCCCAGTATCGCGCCGATGACCGCCAACCAGTCGCGTGCGTCTGCTCGCTCGGCGTCGGCAATCACGGGCGCTGCACCGCAGGGGTGGTGGTCGTCTCGTTCTTGATCCAGACGGCCGCATCGGCCGACAGGCCCGGCCGCAGCTTGGCTAGCATCGGATCGCCGCCGTCCAGCGTGATCTTGAGCGGCACGCGCTGCGCGATCTTGGTGAAGTTGCCTGTGGCGTTCTCGGGCGGCAGCAGCGCGAACTGCGACCCGGTGCCAGGCGAGAAGCTTGCCACCCGGCCATGGAAGGCGTGGCTGCCGAACGCGTCCACGGTCACGTCCACCTTCTGGCCGATGGCGATGTCGCCTATCTGGGTTTCCTTGAAATTCGCCAGCAGGTAGATGTCTTGCAGCATCGGAACGATGGTCAGCATGTTCGAGCCCGCGGCGACGACTTGCCCTGTCCGGAGCGAACGGTCCCCGACCTCACCCGAGACCGGTGCGGTGATCGTTGTGTAGCTGAGATTGAGTTTGGCCTGCTCCACCTTGGCCACCGCGCCTTGCAGGCTGGCGGCCATGCTGGCTTCGAGTGCCTTGAGGCTGTCCACCTGCCTTGTCGCCCCATCCAATGTGGCGCGCGCCTTGGCCAGGGCCGCTTGTTTCTGCTGCAGATCCATGTCGGTCTGCTCCTGTCGCTGCAGTGTTCCCGCCCTGGTCTGCAGCAGGGTGCGGTAGCGGATCGCTTCCAGCTCCGAGAATTTCAGCGCTGCCACCGCACCGGTGACATCGGCCCGAGCCGAATCGATCTGCGCGCCCTGCTGGATGATAGCGGCGGCGACGCTGAGCAGGGTCGCTCGTGCTTTCGCCTGGTCGGCCTGCGCCATGGTCAAGGCGATCTGGTAATCCCGGTCGTCGATACGGGCCAGCACGTCTCCCGCCTTGACCGACTGGTTGTCCGCGACCTCCACCGAAGCGATCACACCGGCGATCCGCGGTGCGACCACGACCTTGTCCGATTGCAGGAACGCGTCGTCCGTCGTCTCCTCGAAACGGCCGACCGTCCACCAATGATACGCGTATTCGCCGAGCACGGCCGCGGCCAGCAAGACGATCAGCGGCAGCAGCCGGCGGAACCATCCCCGTTTAGGCTTCGCTGTGGCAGTCTGCGCCGGCGAGAGAGAGGGAATGCCCGCACTGCCATGCGACCGGGCCACGATCTCGGCACCTGGGCTTCTGGTCTGGACGCCATCCATGGTGTAGCCCTGAAAACGGTACGGTGCGGTTCTGTTAAGCTTCGCGGCGTGTGACTGCAAGGATGAGATCATGGGGAGCGAAAGCCTGTCTTTGATAGACCAAGCCACCCGGCCGCGGCGCTCAGGCGGGCGGCCCACGCGTGATGATGCGGCCCGGCGTGACCTGCGCATCCTCGACGCCGCTGCCGAACTGTTTCTGGCGCAGGGCTTCGACCTGGCGGCGCTGGATACGCTCGCGGACACGGCGGGGATCAGCAAGGCGACCCTGTATGCCCGCTTCGGTGACAAGAAGCGGCTATTCATCACGGTCCTGCAACGGGAAATCGAACGCTGGCTGGCACCCTTGTCCACCGATGTGGAAGCAATCATCGCGGCCGGTGAACCCCAAAGTGCTGAGGCCACGTTACTCACGATCGGACGTCAGATGACGCAGCGCTCGCTGGAGCCGAGGGTGGTAGCACTCGGGCGGGTGATCAGCATGCAAGCACCGCGGTTCCCCGAACTGGCGCAGTTCGCCCACAATGAAGGCTGGTTGCGCGCCGTGGAAGCGATCGTCCGCCTTCTCAAGCGGTTCGAGGCGCGGGGAGAGATAATCTTGGCCGATCCGGAGATTGCGGCGGACCTGTTGCTGAACCTTGTGCTGGGCCGGATCGTTCGCAGCGCGGCCTATGGCATTCCAATCGATGCCAAAGCCCTGGAGCGCCGCCTGCAGGCCGCAATCAAGCTGTTCCTGTATGGCGTTACGCCGAATGTCTGATCTCGCCGCGAGCCTGCACACTGTGGGGGCTGACACAGAAAGCAAGCAGTCCTTTTTTGAAAAAAAGGACCAAAAAACTTTTTCTCCCTGTCGGGTGCAAGCTGGATAGATCGCCGACAGGGAGCAAAAGTCTTTTGCTTCTTTTCTTCAGAAAAGAAGGCCTTTCTACGACAACGCCCAATCGGCCCGGCGCGCCTCGCTCTTCCGCTGCAGCCTGGTGTTCACCTTCTCGGCCAAGGTATCGGCTGCAAACGATGCCTCGATTCGTTCGGCGCTGGGCAAACCGTAAAGCGTTGTGCGCTGACGCGGCGTGCGGCCGGCCTGGCGGATCACCGCCTCCATGCGCGCGGGCGGCATCTCCTGCCCATGCACGGCGCCGGCCGCGCGGGTGATGCTCTCATCCATCAGCGTGCCGCCCAGGTCGTTGGCACCCGACTGCAACGCGGCGCACGCTCCGAGCGGGCCCATCTTCACCCACGACGTCTGGATGTTTGCGATGGCACCATGCAGCACGAGGCGGGCCACGGCGTGCATAAGCACCGCCTCGCGCCAGGTGGGTCCCATGCGCGCTTGGCCGGAGCGGTAGATAGGCGCTTCCTGGGCCACGAAGGGCAGCGGCACGAATTCCGTGAAGCCGCCGAAGCGCATCTGGTGCGCGCGCAGGCGCATCAGATGCCGTGCCCAGTGCACCGGCGCCTCGATGTGCCCGAACATGATGGTGGCCGTGCTGCGCAGCCCGACGGTGTGTGCGGCCTGCATCACGTCGAACCACTCCGCCGTGGAGAGCTTGTCCTTGCACAGCACGGCACGGATTTCGTCGTCCAGTATCTCCGCGGCGGTGCCAGGCAGGGTGGACAGGCCGGCCTGCCTCAGGCGGCCGAGATACTCCTGCAGGGACAATCCCAGCGTGCGCGCGCCGTGGGTGACTTCCAGCGGCGAAAAGGCATGGATGTGCAGGCCGGGTGCCGCCTCGCGCGCGGCGCGCACGATCTGCAGGTAGGTGTTGCCGTCATAGGCGGGGTGGATACCGCCCTGCAGGCAGATTTCGGTGGCACCCCTGTCCCACGCCTCGGCGACGCGACGCATGAACTCGCCGCGATCGAGGTCGTAGGGTTGCCCACGCAGGTCCGCATGCGTGTCGCCCTTGGAGAACGCGCAGAAGCGGCAGGCGTAGCTGCAAACGTTTGTGTAGTTGATGTTGCGGGTGACGACGTAGCTGACCGTGTCGCCGCAGGTCTCCTTACGCAGCGCGTTGGCGGCCTGGCACACAGCCGCGAAGTCACCGCCGCGCGCGGAGAACAGGCGGACGATGTCGGCCTCGTCCAGGCCGGTGCCGCGCCGCGCGCGCGCGATGATGGCATCCAGCCCCGGCCGCGATGGCGGCCCGGCCGTCCGGCCGGGCGGTGGCGGCACGTCGGCACCGGGGCGCCAGCCGTCCTCGCGCGCCAGACCCTCCGCGTCGCTGGCACGCAGGATCAGGCGGTGCATCGCCGGCGCCGTCCAGATATGCGCGTCGCGCGCATAGCGGGGGTAGATCGTCAGCCGCGGGACCAGCGTCTTGCCGGTGCGGGCGGTGGCTTGCGCCAGCGCCTCGATGCGCGGCCAGGGCGCTTCGGGGTTCACGTGGTCCGGTGTTACGGGCGAGACGCCGCCCCAGTCGTTCACCCCTGCCGCCACGTAACGTTCCAGATCGCCGGCTGCGAGGTTCGGCGGCGCCTGAATGGACATCGCCGGGCCGAACAGGATGCGTGCGGCGGCGATGGTCCAGAGATGGTCGTCGCAGGAGGGCGCCGCGCGCGACGCCATGCGGGTGCCGGGTTTCGGCTGGAAGTTCTGCACGATGATTTCCTGCAGGTGGCCGTGGCGCTCGTGCAGCGCGCGCAGATTCAGCAGTGCAGCAATCCGTTCCGCGCGCGTCTCGCCGAGGCCGATCAGGATGCCGCTGGTGAACGGCACGCGTGCCGCGCCGGCATCCGCGATGCAGGCCAGCCTTGCCGCGGGCGCCTTGTCCGGGCTGCCGAAATGCGCGCCGCCACGCGCGGCCAGATGCGGCGCGGTGGCTTCCAGCATGATCCCCATGGAGGCGGCGTGCGGGCGGAGGCCGGCGATGTCGGCCGGCGTCATGACACCGGGATTGAGGTGCGGCAGCAGCCCGGTCTCCCGGGCTACCAGCTCGGCCATCGCGGCCAGGTAGGCGATCGTCGTGGCGTAACCGAGCGAGGCGAGCTCCGACCGCGCCTGCTCCCAGCGCAGCTCCGGCTTGTCGCCCAGCGTGAACAGCGCCTCGCGGCAGCCGGCAGCAGCGCCGGCGCGTGCGATGGCCAGCACGTCGTCCGGCACCAGATAGGCGGCCTGGCCAGGCCGTGGCGGGGTGGCGAAGGTGCAGTAGTGGCAGACATCGCGGCAGAGTTTTGTAAGCGGAATGAACACCTTTGGCGAGTAGGTGACGTGCGCGCCGAAGCCGCGGTCACGCAGCATGGCGGCCACCTGCATCATGGCGGGCAGGTCGTGGCAGTCGGCCAGTGCCGCGGCCTCGTCCGATGTGAGCACGAGGCCGTCTGCGGAGCGGCGGAGAAGCAGGTCCGGCGTCATGCGAGGGTTCGCGCCAGAGGCATGGCCGCCAGCCTGGGCATAAGCAGCGACGGCAGCAGGTGGCGCACATGGGCGCCGCACGCCGCGCCGGCGAGGCAGGCGAGGTCGGCCGGGGTGTCGATATCGCGAGACAGGCTTGGGCGGTCGACCAATGTGGCCGCTATACCGGCGCGGGACGCGGCTTCGACGTGCCTGCGGAAGCTGGAAGGGCCGAACAGAAACCCCATCGCCATAGGCGGCGACAGCACCACGCAGTTGCTGCCTTCGCCGTCCCATGACGGCACGATCGTGCAGCCCGGTCCGGCATGGGCTTGCAGGACGGCGGTGAAATCCTCGGGCGTGGCGGCCGGCATGTCGGCCGGAACCACCATGATGCCGTCGGCGCCATACTGGCCGGCAGCAATTCGGGCGGCCTGGTCCGCCGAGGCCGCGTAGCCGATGTCGCCGGCCTGGAACACGCAGACGGCTCCGGCGGCCGCGGAAACCGGACCCACGCCGTGATCCGGACTGATCACCATGATGCCGCGCAGCATCGGCGTTCCGGCCAGGGCGTCCAGCACGTCGTTAAGCATGGCAAGCACGAGCAGGCGGCGCTGGCGTGGTGTCAACATCGGCGATAGCCGCTGCTTGGCACGGGCCAGGCTCTTGACCGGGACCACCGCCCAGATGCCGGGCGCGTTCATGCCGCCGCCCTGCCTTCGGCCAGACGGTCGGCCAGCGCCAAAGCGGCGCCGGCCACCCGTGTGCGGTCCTGCAGCGTGGTCATCAGCGTGGGCAGCGCCACAGTGGCCAGATGGGGCAGTTCCGCCGCCAGGTGGGCATCCGCCTGGTCCAGCACGTAGCCGCCTATCAGCCCCGCATAGCCTTGCGCCACGCCTGCGGCGGTCGCGGGCAGACCCAGTTCGCCCATCAGCTTCACCGTGGGGCCGCGCACGGCCTGCCCGGCGATGATCGGCGAGACGGCGACGACAGGGGCGCGGCAGGCAGCCAGCGCTTCCCGCAGCGCCGACATGGCCAGGATGGGGCCGATGCTGAGCAGCGGGTTGGACGGGCAGACGATCACCGCACGCAGCCTTGGGTCAGCAAGGGCGGCCAGGGCAAGCGGGTTCGGGCGAGCCGCCTGCGCCCCGGCGAAATCGAGCGAACGCACTTCGGGCAGGCAGCGTGCGCCAACGAACCACTCCTGGAACCCCATCCAGCCCTGGGCGCATTCCACGCGGGTGCGAACCGGGTCGTCCGTCATCGGCAGCAGGCGGGCGCCGATGCCGAACCTGTCCGCCACCGCGCTTGTGACCTGCGACAGGGTTTCGCCGGCGCGCAGGCGGCGCGTGCGCTCCACATGTAGCGCAAGGTCCCGGTCGCCAAGCTGGAACCAGTCCTGCCCGCCCAGCTCACGCAGCGCGTCCATGAAGTGCCAGGTCTCGTCCGCCCTGCCCCAGCCGCGCTGTTTATCGTCCCGGCCGGAGAGCGCGTAGAGCAGCGTGTCTATGTCGGGGGAGATGGACAGGCCGAGATGTTCGAAATCGTCGCCTGTGTTGGCCAGCACCATCAGGTCGGAGGCCGGCGTGGCCTCGGCCGCCAAGACGTGC
Organism: uncultured Acetobacteraceae bacterium; assembly: GCA_964247675.1. Taxonomy (GTDB): domain Bacteria; phylum Pseudomonadota; class Alphaproteobacteria; order Acetobacterales; family Acetobacteraceae; genus BOG-908. The sequence goes on along the minus strand of CAXTVW010000007.1, from coordinate 38,536 downwards.
GTCAGGCCAAGCGCCAGCTTGGCGCCGCCTACGCCGCCGGACAGGGCCAGGACGGTGCCGCCCTTGCCTTGGTGGCTCATCGGAACAGGTCCTCCTGCACGGGGCGCAGCAGGCCGGCGCCGGTGCCTGCCGGCGCCGACCAGGACAGGCCCTGCACCAGCACGGCCGGGATGCCTTCCGCCCCCTCGCCCATCAGCAGGCACGCCAGGCTGGCAATCTGGTCGGCGAAGCCCGCGATGGTGATCTGCAAAGCGCGGCCGAATAGGTCCGCGGCACCGCGCAGATCGAGCACGGCGGGCAGGCCGCTGACGCCCAGCGCCACACCCACGCTGCCGCGCCGCCAGGGGCGGCCGAAGCTGTCGCTGACGATGACAGGGAGGCGCACCCCGAGCAGCGCGCCCAGACGGTCCTGCAGGCGGGCTGCCGAGGCGTCCGGGTCTTCCGGCAGCAGCAGCACCGCCGGCCCGTCCTCGGCCGCGGGGTCCAGGTTGGATTGGTCGATGCCGGCATTGGCCATGACGTAGCCCAGGCGATGTTGCACGATCAGCGCCTGGCGCTCGGCACGCACCACATGGTCGGATTCCTGCAGCACCAGCGTGACCAAAGCGGGATCCTTGTCCAGCTTCGCAGCCAGGGCGCGCGCCTCGTCCGTGCACTGCACGGAGGCCAGGCGGACATAGCGGCCCTCCGCCTTGGAGACGATCTTCTGGGCGACGACGACCACATCCTGCGCGGCGAGCGTGATGCCAGCGAGCGCGGAGGCGACCAGCGCGCCGAGGTCGTCGCCGGGACGGACCAGCGGCAGCTGCAGCGGCGTGGCGGTCAGGGGTTGCATGCGCGTCAGAAAGCGGCCTGCAGACGCGGCGCCACAGCCTCGGCAAACAGGCGCAGGAAGCGCGCCTGGTCGGGGCCCGGCGCGTGGAACACCAGATGGCGGAAACCCAGATCGACATAGGGCCGGATGCGCTCGACCACCTCGTCGGCATCCGTGGTGACGATCCAGCGGCTGGCGCAGCGTTCCAGCGGCAGCGCATCGGCCAGTCTTTCCATCTGCATCGGATCCTCCACGCCGATCTTCTCCTCCGGGGATAGCGACAATGCGGCCCAGGGACGGGTGTTCTCAAGGGCCGCCTGCCTGTCCGTGTCGAAGGAGAGCTTGATCTCCATCATCATGTCGAAGGCGCCGCCTTGCGCGGATTGCTGGCGGCCGGCCTGCACGTTGGGGACCAGCGTCTCGGCGTACAGCGCCGGCGCCTTGCCGCTGGTGCAGATGAAGCCGTCCCCCAGTTCGCCTGCTGTGAAGGCGGCCTTCGGGCCGGCGGCACCCAGATAGATCGGCACGGGAGAGGACGGACGGTCGTACAGCGTGGCGTTTTCCGTCTTGTAGTAGGTGCCATGATGGGTCACCCGCTCCTCCGTCCACAGCCGGCGCATCAGCTGCACCGCCTCGCGCAGCCGGCCCTCCCGCTCCTTGAAGCCCGGCCAGGCGATACCCGTCGAGGGCACCTCGTTCAGCGACTCGCCTGTGCCCACGCCTAGCAGCAGCCGGTCAGGATACAGCACGGCCAGCGTGGCAACGGCGTGGGCTACGACCGAGGGATGATAGCGGAACGTGGGCGTGACGACGCTGGTGCCCAGTTGCATGGCGCGCGTGCGCTCGCCAAGCGCGGCCATCCAGGAGAACGCGAATGGTGCGTGGCCGTCCGTGTGCCGCCAGGGCTGGAAGTGGTCGCTGACGAAGCAGGACTGAAAGCCCATCTCCTCGGCCAGCACGCCGAAATCCAGCAACGCCCTCGGCGCGAACTGCTCGGCCGAAGCCTTGTAGCCGATCTTGATCATTTTTGGCCTTTTTTCTATGGCCGAGAGTCGGCTGCCTGTCGTGAATTGGGTGATCTCACCTGAAACGCTGCGCAGCGCGGAACATGCGGCGTGCGCGGGTTAACCGTTCAGCGACTTGTTGCTTTTTGCCTTATAAGACTGCTTGCGACTGGCCATAAACCAAACTCCTCCACTCATCGGCCTGTTCGTTTTCAGTGCGACGGCTATGGGCCTGATACACCACAGCAAGTCAGGTTGACATAACCCTGCGCACGATTAACATAGATTTCAAGATGGTGGTTGAAACCACACCCAGGAGGTTGACTCGATGTCAGAGGGTTCGTCCGCTCGGGCGGACGATGACGACTGGGTGCCAGCTAACCATCAAACATGAAACGGGAGGAATGCATGGCTGATTCGCCATCAACCGATTTATCGAAATTGGAAAAGCGTCTCTCTGAGCTTGAATCACGCGAGGAGATCAAGGAACTTGTCGCGCGCTACGGCTTCGTGGTCGACAACCGGGACATGGACGGCATTGCCGACTGCTTCACGGAAAAGGCCTGCGTGCTTTCCAAGGATGGCCGTCACGCCTCGCGCGGCAAGGAACAGGTCGTCAGCCAATACCACGGACGGTTTGCCTTCCTGGGCCCGACGAACCACTTCACGCACAACCACATCATCTGGTTCGACAAGACGGACGAGACGAAAGCCTATGGTCTGGTGAACGCGCATGGCGAAGTGTTCCGCAACGGCCAAGCGATGATGAGCGCGCTGAAATACGACGACGAGTACAGGCGCGATCCCGACGGCAAGTGGCGTTTCGAACTGCGCATGATGACGTATTTCTATTACCTGCGCTACGACGAGATACAGACCTATCTCGGCGACCCGATGCGGGTGCGCGCCTACTCTGAGCCGCAGCGCTGCGACTGGCCGGAGGGCGTGGAGAGCTACAAGAAATATTACGAGGAGCATCCGCGTAGCACGACGAAGGACTGATCGGCGCGAGCTCGCGGCATGACATGCCGCGAGTTGCGGGCTGTGTTCCAGGTGCTTGGCAAAGGTGGCGCCCGTTGGATTTCAAGCTGAAAGGCAAGGTAGCAATCGTTACCGGCGCCAGCCGTGGCCTCGGCTATGCCGCGGCGCAGGCGCTGGCCGACGAAGGCGCGCTTGTATTGGCCACGGCAAGGTCCGAGGGCGACCTTTCCGCGCTTGCGGAGACGCGTCCCGGCTCGATCGTTCCTGCAACATGCGACATGCGCGACGGTGACGCTGTCGCCTCCTTGCCGGAACGTGCGACGGGGGCGTTTGGCCGGCTCGACATCCTGGTGAACAACGCCGGTATCGCACCGGCCGGCGCGTTCATCGACCAGACGCAGGCGGGACTGGAAGAGGTGATGGCGGTGAACGTCATCGCGCCGGCCATGCTTACCAAGGCCTGCGGCGCCCCCATGATCGCCCAGCGCAGCGGCAAGATCATCAACATAGCCTCGATCTCGGGCATACGCGGCAAGGCCGTCCTGGTTGGCTACTCGGCCTCCAAAGGGGCTTTGATACAGCTGACCAAGGCGTTGGCGGCCGAGTGGGCACGTCACAACATCCAGGTCAATGTGATTGCACCAGGCGGTTTCAAGACCGAGGCGCAGGCGGCAGTGCTCAACGACCCCGAGACGCTTAAGCGCCGCGTTCGCAAGATACCCGCCGGCCGGATGGCCGAGCAGAACGAGATAGGAGCGATGATCTGCTATCTGGCATCGCCCGCCTCGGATTTCGTTACCGGCAGCGTGTTCGTGATCGACGGTGGAGAGACCGCGAAGATCTGACGCCCGCTCTCTGCAAAAGGAACAGTCATGAGGCAATCCGCACGCTCCGCCGTCATCCTGGACGCCTGCCGCACGCCGGTCGGCCGCGGCCATGCCGAGAAGGGCGCATTCCGCGACATCCATCCGGCCGATCTTCTCGGCCGTACGTTCGTGGCGCTGCTCGAACGATCCGGCGTTGCGCCCGAAGAGGTTGAAAACGTCATCGCCGGTTGCGCCCATCAGGTGGGCCAGCAGGCTAGCGGCATCACCAGGACAGCCTGGCTGCAGAAAGGCTTGCCGAAGGAAGCCGGGGCTACGACGGTGGACGTACGCTGCGGCTCGGGACAGCAGGCCGTCAACTTCGCTGCCCTGATGATCGAAGGCGGCATAAACGACCTCGTCGTGGCAGGCGGCGTCGAGCACATGGGCCGCGTGGGTTTCCGCACGAACGAGGGGGCGCAGAAGGAGTTTGGAGCCGCCTTTGGCCCGGAGTTGTACGAGCAATACGCCATCGTATCGCAGGGTGAAGGGGCCGAGCTGCTGGCCGACCGTTGGGAGCTTTCCCGATCGGAACTCGACGAATTCGCCAGACGGTCGCACGCGCTTGCGAAGCAGGCGACGGCGGACGGCGTGTTCACCCGCGAGATAGTCCCGATCGAGACGGAGTCCGGGCTTGTTTCCACCGATCAGGGCATACGGCCGGAGACGACCACGGAAAGCCTGGCTTCCTTGAAGCCCGCGTTCCGGCCGGACGGCAGGCTGACCGCCGGCAACTCCTCCCAGGTATCGGACGGGGCCGCGGCGCTGCTTCTCGCGAGTGAAGAAAAGGCGCGCGCCTTGGGCGTGCGGCCGCGCGCACGGGTTGTCGATCAGGTCGTGCTCGGCGTGGACCCCGTGTCGATGCTCACGGGACCGATCCCTGCCACGCAACGCCTGCTGCAACGTAACGGACTTTCCGTGGGCGACATCAACGCTTTCGAGGTGAACGAGGCCTTTGCGTCGGTCGTGCTTGCCTGGGATCGGGAGTTGCGGCCGGACATGGCACGGGTGAATGCCCGCGGTGGCGCAATCGCTCTGGGCCACCCGCTCGGTTGCACCGGCGCACGCCTGCTTACCACGTTGCTGCACCGCCTGGAGGACGCCGACGCGGAACTTGGCATAGTGACGATGTGCTGCGGCGGCGGCGTCGGGACCGCAACTCTGATACAGCGTGTCTGATCGTGCAGCTTTGGCATGAAGCCGCCTCGCACGCTCTGATCTGTCCAAGTGAATGACGCCATGATCGGGGACATCGTCAGACGGGTCGTGGTTGGAGAGAATGCGGACGGGCGGTCGGTGATCGTCCGCGACGACGGCGTAGCAGCGAAACGCCTGGCTGGGATCGACCTGTTTCCTCTCTGGGGGATCGACGCGATCCCTGTAAAACTGCCGTGCTCCGGGCTGGAGAACGCCGGCTCGTGGGCCGGTGAGGGTGTGGTGCGGGCTGCGGTTGGCACGATCGCCGCGGGCGTTCTCGTCGGGAAAGATGATTCGGCGCACCTGCATTTCGACGAACATGGGTTTCATCGCACTGACAGTGTTGATGTGGCCTTCATCGTCAGTGGGGAAGTCACGATGCGGGTTCCTGGCGAAGCTGACGTGATCCTGCGCCCTGGCGATACGGTGGTGCAGAACGGCGCCACGCATGCCTGGGAAAACCAGGGCGACCAGCAAGCCGTGATCCTCTGGCTCTGGGTCAAAGGACAGCGGAACAGCCGACCGCACGAGCCCGATTGATGACGCTTCCGGCAGACGCGCCGCGTGACACGCTGCCCGGCCATGGTGATGAACAGGGCGGTTTGCTGACCGACGGCAAGCGCCGCGCGATGCTATCGATACTCGTGCTGGCGACCGCCTTGAGCTCTATCGACCGTCAGGTCCTGGGCCTGCTTCTCGAACCGATACGCCGCGAATTCAAACTCTCTGACACACAATTGGGCATTTTGTCGGGCCCGACCTTTACGGTGCTCTACGCGACGCTGGCGCTGCCGATGGCGGTTGTATCGGACAGGGTAAGCCGGCGCGCGGTGATAACGTTCGCTGTTTCCATGTTTTCCGTCATGACAGTGATGTGCGGCTTCGCCCCGAGCTTTGGCTTCCTTGTCGTCTCTCGCATGGGCGTTGCAGTCGGCGAAGCAGGTGCAGTGCCGGCATCGCAGGCGCTGGTCGCTGACATCTATCCGAAGAAGCAGCTTACCAGCGCGATGAGCAGGTTGTACCTCAGTCAGAGCGTCGGTGGCGTCCTGGCCTTTCTTCTGGGCGGATTTCTGGGCCAGTCGCTCGGCTGGCGGCTTACCTGGATACTCGTGGGTGCTCCAGGCGTTGTTCTCGCCTTCGCCGGGTATCTTATTCTTCCAAAGCGAAACCCAACACGCATCGACGCGTCGCGGCCTTACGCACAGCTCAAGCCTTCTCCGGTGCGCGGGAGTTTCGCGTTCTTGTGGTCGCAACCGACCTACAGATACCTCACGGCCGGTAACGCGTTCTGGTCCTTTTCCGGCGCCGGCATCGGTTTGTGGGCTGGGCCTCTTCTTTCCCGCGTCTTTGGCTTGCACCCGATGCAGATCGGGATCGTTCTGGCCGTTGTGGTGGGCCTACTTGGGGCAGCGGGACTTTTCTTTATTGGAGACTTCGCCGAAAAGATGGGAAAGCGCGACGCACGCTGGATCTTGTGGGTTGTTGCCGCCTCCGTCTTTGTATCGGCCCCACTCGGCTGTGTGACCTTCCTTTCGGTGTCTGGATGGACCGCCCTGGTAAGCGGTGGCCTGCTGGCCTTCTTCGCGATTTCAACCCAAGGACCGATTGCGTCGGCTGTGCAAATGATCGTGCCGCCATCAATGCGCAGTGTCGCGGTCGCGGTGAAACATCTCGTCGTCACCGCGATCGGCGCCGGGTCCGGACCCCTGGCAGTCGGGTTCATCAATGACGCACTCAAGCACCGCTTTGGCGAGCAGGCGATACGCTACTCACTTTCGCTGGCTACAATCGGGTTCGTGATCGCTGCGGCATTCTTCCTGGCGGCGAGCCTCACATTCCGCCGCGATATAGCGCGCGCCGAGGCCCTGCCTGTTTGAGCCGTGCGCGCTTTGACCAGTCTCGATGTTCGCTAGTTGGTTCCTAAGTATCTCGTGGCGGGTCTCTCGCCTGTCACGCAACCGCTGGAGCGGTTGGGTGAACTTCGGTAGCGGGCACTGGACGCTTACTTAGGGCGCATCCTGTCGGGTCCTAATTTGCACTGCCAGCTCGCACGATATCCCCGAGTGGGCCACTGCGGGCCAAGTGTTGCCGTAAGCCGCGCAACGCGCACATGTAGCAGACCATGCTTGCCAGCAGCGCGGGTAATGACACCAGCAGCATCGAATAGCCGACCATCTCCGGCCGCTGAAAAAGATGCTGCGTGGCCAGTGCTACCAGCGGAGGACCGCAGGCCACGCCGAGGACAACGGCGCCCACCGACGTCAGCGACAGCCCGAAGCCTCTCATGTTATTTGGTAGCATCTCCTGAACCAACACACTGTTTGCTACAGTGATGATTGGCGCGATGATCGTAATGGCGCTCAGGAGGATCAGGGCCGAGACGACGCCGGGCGCGAACACAGCGAAGCAACTGGGCAAAGCCAAGGCTGGCGCGATCACCATGAAGCGGAGCTTGTCGGCCGACCGCTTCAGCGCGCGTGCGTCCATGAGTATGCCTCCAAGGCTGTAGCCCGACAGCCCCGCTATGAGCAAAACCAGACCCAGGGTGCTGCTGAAGCGATTGAGAGGAATGCCAAACTCACGTGAAAGCATGACGGTGGTCCAGGCCGTGATTGCCACAACAGCTAAATAGAAAAAACCGAATCCAAGAAAGAACGGCAAGAACACCGATGCGTGCTGCCTGAGGTAACCGACCTTCTCGAAGAGTTCGGTGCTAGCCCTGCTGACAAGAGATTTTGCCACCCCACGGCGCACAGGCTCTGACACTGTCAGCATGAGAAGCGCCACGAGCAATCCCGCTGCCCCACAAAGCACGAACGCAGTACGCCAAGGCGCCAGAGCACCCTGGCCAGGCAACGCTAGATGCAGTTTCGCGCCCACTATGAGCCCCGGTATCACTGCCGACAAAGCCGAGCCGACTATGGCGCCCAGCGAGTAGACGCCAACGGCACGACCACGCTGCCCCGGTGGAAACAAATCTGCAATCAGAGCCAATGCAGCTGGTGCCAACGCAGCCTCACCTAGTCCGACCATTGCCCGGGCAAGAAAAAGCCAGCCAAAACTCGCGCTCAGACCGCCACCGATGGTGGCCAAGCTCCACAGCGCCAAGCTGAATGCTACAAACCGTACTCGGTTGGCTCGATCGATGTAGAAGCCGAGAACCACGCCGAACAGCCCGCTTAGCAGCCCGTAAGCCGGACCGATCAGAAGACTCATTTGCACGTCCGAGATGTGTATTCCCGCACGTATCTGCTCGGCGAGGACCCCCACGATCAGCCGGTCGATATTGTAGAGATTCGCAGCAAAGAACAGCAGCGTTATCGGCCACAACGCAGCGCGAAACGGTGGGTAGCCGGTTGCAGGCTGAGAGAGGCTGAGCCCCGGATCGGCCCTTGGTTGAAACGGGGGTGGATCAGCCGCTTCGCCCTTGATCACGTCACCATCCGACTTGGATCGGCCCGAAGACATCATAGCAGTGCCATCCGCCGGGCGGTGGCTCTCAGCATTCTGTGCCAAGCTAGGATGCGGTCGAGCATGGGAACTCTTTCGGGGCTGAAGGGGAATGACTGGCCAGTTTTCGAGACGCTCCAGTCCTCAAACGCTGGTATTGAGAGATCTAGCTCCGGCAATCCTTGAGGGCTGTCCTTGTATCGGCCAACAAGGCAAGGTCGGGAGTGGCCCTTTGTTGGATCAACGCGCGTCCTTGAACGTAATCCACCGTCGCGTTCACGCAGTCCAGCGCAACTACACGGCCAGCTTTGAGATAAACCAGCGAGAAGCTGCGACGGTCGACACTACCACGCTGCACGACCTGGTCATGCCCCATCGACAAGCCCATAGTCTGCAGGTTCAGGTCGTATTGCTTCGACCAGAACATAGGCACCACGTGGTATGGTTTCATCTCTCCCGTAATCGCTCGGGCAACTGTCGCAGCCATGCTGTTTGCGTTCTGCACTGACTCCAGGCGGATGTGCGAACCATCGGCATAGTAGTTCGCATGCAGGGCACAATCGCCAATGGCGAACACGTCGGGAAGACTGGTGCGGCAATGCTCGTCTACAATCACACCATTTCCGGCGTTCGCACCCGCCGCAACTAACGGTTCAATGGCCGGCACGACTCCTATCCCGACGATGACCATATCAGTTGCTATTGAGGAGCCTCCGACGACTCTCACCCCACTTGCACGGCCATCCCGCTCCTCTATACAAGCGACGGTTGTATTTAGGTGAATGTCAACGCCGCGGCGGCGGTGCTCGGCCTCGTAGAAGCGGGATAGTGCTTCTCCTGCAACGCGCGCCAGCACCCGGTCCAGGGCCTCCAGAACGGTCACGTGCTTGCCGAGCTTTGCGAGTACGGCTGCCGCCTCTAATCCGACATAGCCGCCACCGACGACGACCACGCGGCTGACTGAAGGCAACTCCTCGATCATGCGATCGACGTCCGCGCGGTTCCGTACCGAATGGACGCCTTTCACGTCATGTCCAGTACAACTCAATCGTCTCGCGTGGCCGCCTGTCGACCAGATCAGCTTCCCGTAAGTAAGCTTTGCCGCATCTTCGAGCATAACCGCGTGTTCCGCAGTGTTCACTGCCACAACTCTGCGGCCTAGAATGAACTGGACCTCTCGCGCCTCCCAAGTTGAAGCAGGAGAAAGTAGAAGGCGCTCAAACGGTTTTTCGCCCGAGAGGTACTCTTTGGAAAGCGGCGGCCGTTCGTAAGGTAGTTCCGTTTCTTCTCCAACAATGGCAATCGTACCAGCGAATTTTTGTTGCCGCAGCGCCGTCGCAGCCTGCGCGCCGCCGTGTCCGCCACCGACGATCAGAATGTCGAAATGCTCAGTCATTATCGCCGCTGTCTTCGGGCGCTATAGTCACCTTGAGCCCTGAAAGATCGTCGTTGAACGGTATTTGGCACGACAGTCTCGACTGCGGGGTTCTGTGGCCAGAAATATCCAAAAGGGCGCTCTCGTCCTCGGTCATCGGCGGCAAGGCATGGGAGAAAGCGGGATCGATATATACGTGGCACGTAGCGCAGGAACAGCTTCCTCCACACAGGGCGAGCAGCTCGTCGAAGCCGGCGTTCCGCAGTGTTTCCATGAGGGTGAAGCCTGCCTTCCCGTCAGCCACCACCTCCTTTCCTTCGCGATTGGTAACCCAAACTTTTGGCATATCTTCACGGTCTCCAAATTGGCGTGTATTGACCCTCGACCTGTTTTTAGCGGCTTGTGGCTGCCATACACAACCGTCGCGTGATTGATTTCACCCGAAGGTTTGCTGAAATACGGCGCCAAGTGCTCGACACCAGCCAGTAGCGACCAGAAAGCAAGCATTGCTGGTGTGGGTTAATCCCCAGTGACCGCCAGCGCGCTTCCGTCATTGCAACACTGTGGAAGCGGGTCCAAAGTCCGATCTGCATTTTATACACCGGAGAGCTAAATGGAAAATGCGTCTGCGCGAACATCAGACCCGAAGGATTGGAACATTCTTGCTGAGCGTGCCTCGTCAAAGCGCTTTCCACGGATACCGGCCAGAGAGGAGTTTTCCGAGGAGGAGAGAGGTCCTTGGGACGCCTTTCAGATACGTTTTGAGAAGGTCCGATCCGACAAGTATGCCCTCGAGTACCGTCACCGAATAGCCGGTGGGTTCTTTGGCTTGATGTGCAGTCCGGGTCTTGCGGCGCAACTCACGAACGGCGGTAAGCCCGCCATGGCTCAGCAAGGCAAGCCAGGATCGTTCACTGCTGCCGACCATGAGTTTATCGATCTTGTGCTTTCCTTCGATTCCGGACATTGGGGGCTGCTTGCTAACCACGTTCCTTACGCGGTTGCATCCGGCATTCCCACGTCGACTGTTCGCGCCATTCGGGATGGAAGGGACAGCGACCTTTCATCTGCGGATCGTCAAGTCATTGCCTTCATCCGCGCCACCCGCGATGGAACGATTGATGATGCGATGTGGGCCGGGATGGTGGATCGGTTAGGCAGCGAACGCGGCGTGGTCGAACTGGCCTATTTTACGCTTCATCTACTCACGCATGTACGCCTCATTCAGGCGTTCGACGAAGTTCAGATAACTCCCGTAGAACTCGAAGATCTCCTCGTTAAATTAGAGCTTGGCAAATACCCACTACCTGCAGTGGCGCACTTTGGACCAGAAGAGACCAAACCGACCCCTGCACACACCGCCTGACTTGCACAATGTGCGGCACCGCGATTTGGGCGTTGCCGCACAACTTTTTACTTAGGCCAAGTAGCGCTTAACGTGCCGAGCTGGGCCAGCTTTCAGGCCAGCCGACGCCTGAATAGGGAAAGCAAGCGCGCCCAGTGCTGCTCTGCATCGAGTTTACTATACGAGTAGCGTTGCGGAAACATGAAAGCGTGCTGAGCGCCTGAATACGTCTCGACTTCAGCGTTTGTGCCGGCCTGGCTTAAGGCCTCGGCAAAAACAGTGATTTTTTCCTGTGGGATGAACCGGTCTTTCTCGGCCCAACCGACATATAACTCGCCTTTTATGTCTTGAACCGAGAGGTGCGGGCTGTCTGGATTATCGGTAACCATGGATGTGCCGCAAAAGGCAGCGGCCGCGGCAATTCTGTCAGAGAAATGGGCCGCGGCACTTACCGAGTAACCGCCTGTCATACAATATCCAACACATCCCATTAGCCCCTTCTTGACCATTTCTTGGCGATCCGCGAATTCGAACACAGCAGCACTATCCGAAAGGATGATGGCTGTATTTAGATCCCGAGAGTACTTCAAGATGCTTTGATACCACGCCGAAGACGTGTCCAGATTGATTGGGCCCAAGTCCGAAACATTGAAGTGATAGAAGAAGTTAGGCAGCATCACGTAGTAGCCCGCCGAGGCTAGCCTACGCGCCATGTCGCGCAATTCTTCGCGGACGCCCGCGCCATCCATGTAAAAGAGTATAGCGGGAAAGGGGGACCCGCGGTCAGGGTGGACGACGAACGTGTCGCAAATGCCGTCACGCGTGGTGATTTGGACGGTCTGCTCGATCATGCTCGCCTCATCTCGATTGATACAAATGTTACGACTGTTCGGAGGCCTTCTGCAACGCACGCACTACAGCGCCGGCGCGCACGATTGCTTCACGGCTTCCGGACTCGCCAGAAAAATTGAAAGTCTGAGCAGTAACGCGCCAGTCGCGCCCGACGCGTAGCAGCCGATAGTTATGTTGCCCGGCTACAATCCAACAAATGTCTTCTATCCAATGCGAAGCAACGACATCTACGTTCGCTACAGCATCACCTCCTGTGACTTGGACGGACAGGTTTGAGAGATTGTGTCGCGTGCGTTCGAAGCCCGGCAAGGTTTCGCTCCACCTCTTAATCAAAGCAGCAATGCTAAGGACTTGCGGGGATCCGCCGCTCATAGATGTATAGTCGCGCGTAACTTCATCGGCATACAATCGCTCGAGCGAAACAAAGTCGTGACGATCAACGCAATTGGCCACGCTTTCAATCACAGTTTTGACTGCAGCTTCGTCAGGCGTGTCAAAGGTGACAGGCGCTACCGGCTGGGCCGATATACTGCGACCACTCACCGTCGAAACTCCGCCCCCGCAATGGATTTGCTGGCCTCCGAGAACCCCGGACGGTACGATGGATCCGTGCGATCCTTAGTACCGGCAAGCACAGTTTTAGGGTCCGTATCGCTGCCAAAGTTATGACGTTCAATGATTACGACCCGTTCTACAATGCGCCACTCACCATTCCGACGCTCGTATCGATCGAGGTTCCGACCGAACGACTCGGGCTGTTGCAGGGATTCCGAACCGCCCATCCGAACCGACATATAAACCTCGCCGTAAGCGACATCACCGTCTAACGCAAACGACGCGTTACTCAAAATATGCTGCATAGCGGGAAGGTTCTTAAAACGCGCGATAATCGGCGGAAACACTTCGGCGGGTCGCCCTTTGAACGTGCCGTGGTCGTCGATCGCGTCCTCATGATAGCATGAGAGAAGGAGATCTAAGTCACACCGGTCCACAGCCCGGCAATACCGTGTGACGAGCTCGAGTAGCTCCTGCTTGTCACAAAGATCCTGTAATCTGTCCTCAAAGCTCCGAGGTGAGATTACCCGGCTATCACTTACGTCCTGCATCTACACCTCCTTGCCACTTCTTGATCGCATACAGACCGGATTTCAAATCAGCATGTCTTAGCTTACCATTTCTTGAGGGCACCCGAACGGGCCTGTGCCCAGACGCTGAGTGCGAGCCAAAGCTCCTTACGGGTGCCGGCAAAGTTGTGGTAATGCGCCATGCCAGGCTGGATATATAGCGTGACGTCCTCTGCTTTTGGATAGTAGCTTCGTTCTGCGAGCAGATCGTCGGTCGTGTCTATTTCACCGAAAGCGATGAACACCGGGCAATCGATCTCCCTGGCATGGGGAAGCGCAGGAGTTCCGGAGACCATTTGCAATGAAAAGGGCGGAAAAGTCAGGTTTGTCTTTGCGTCAACCACATCCTGGGGGACGTCGTCAAGATGATTTGGAAACCGGCTTTTTCGGCGAGGCAGGGGCACCATGCCATGCTCATCGAGGGCAATCTCTCCATTGACCGGGGGACGGCCGCCATCCTCAAAGGATATGCGAGATCCGAAGCCACCGAATGGTCCAACTGAGAGCGCCATCGGAGCGATCGCCTCGAAGCTGCGGTGCAGGCTTTGTTGGATTACAGCCAACGGAGCGCCATTGGAGTGACCAAACGCCAGAACGGCCGCGTTATCGACGGCAGGAAAACCCTCGAGGAGCGTCCCCTTTGCGAGGCGCTCACGGAGCTGCTCGACCACAGCGTGGTGCGCACCGGCAACTGACTCCCAGGTCAACTCGCGGGCGTCTCTCGGGTAGGCGCTTTCGCCAACACTGACGATATCCAAGGACAACACGCCGAACCCTCGTGCCGCGAAGAAGGCACTCGCATCGTACTCGTCGCCATGACCATCGATCCGCGTGCACCAGTAGCGCCAATCGACCGTCGCGCCATGCATGCAGAACAGCCAAACCGGCCGGGCCAATTTAGCTGCAGCCTCGGCATTCGGCGGTACGGCGCGCCCCACCACGATTTGCGGCCGACCATCTAGTTGGACGGCGAACTCTACGCGGGTTGGGCCCCTCTTAAGGTCTGTCTCAGAAGACGTTGTAGGCTGAGGGACTGCATGAGGACGAGGCGCATCGACGACTATTGTCATGGGGTGCTCCATATCTGCATTGTACGACTAGCGGACTTGGCTCTGCGTCTTTTCAGTGTGGCCCGTATAAATGCCCACGGGCTTCGTTGAGAAATGCCGCAAGGCTTTGTTAGCCAAAGCTGCTTCTGACTAGAACCGGTAACTCAACGTGCCGCCAAATGTCCTTGGCGGCAACAGCCCACCCTGCGTGTAGCCGCCGCCGCCGCCAAGCAAGCCAGACTGGTCGAAAACACCTTGCTTGACGAATGTGTCTGTCAGGTTTCGGCCAAACAGAGTCGCCGTCCAGTGAGAGCCGTCCAGCTTGTAGGTGACGAACGCATTCACCCAGTTATAAGCACCTTGGGAGTCTTGGTCGGTGTTGAAAGCGGTGAAAAAGATTTCACCTATGCGCTGATATTCACCGCGTACCGTCAGGTCTCCATGAGGAACATTCCAGGTATATTGCGCGCCGATGTTTAGAGTAAACTTCGGCGCCTCTGGCAGCCAATTCCCCCTCAAGTTGATAAGCCCGAGCTCAGGCCTGGATGGATCTCCAGAGACGAAATTAGCAAACTTCGCCTCGTCGGCCGCAGCAGATACATCCACCCTCAAGGCGGGTATTGGTTCTGCTATCAGTTCGAACTCAACGCCGTTATCGGTGGAACTTGCCGCATTGACGATGTTGTAGGCCGAGACCGGGGTAAACGTTAGGACTGGAACTTGGATGTTCGTGTAGTCGTAGTCGAACAGGGCAACGTTTACTTGAAGGCGATGATCCAGCCACGACGATTTGAGGCCGAGTTCGTAGGCATGGATCGTCTCAGGCAGGAACTCCGGATCAGTGGCTGATCCGTAGTTAAAGCCACCGCTTTTGAACCCTGTCGAAAAGGAGAAGTAGGTGAAAATGTTGTCCGTGACGTTGTAGTTCAAGGAGACGTGCGGCGTGGCCTTACGGAATGAGGCGTCAAGGGTGCGCGGGAACCCGGGTTGATAGATGACAGGCAAGGTCGGGGGATAAGGACGTGCGAAATCGACCTCGCGCGTGTCGTTGTTATCCGACCTGTCTTCGTAGCTATAGCGAATGCCTGCAGTAACAGAAAAGGCGGAGGTCACCTTCACGGTCGCTTGCGCGAAAGCCGCATAGGCGTTTGTGTCATAGTTGGCAAAGCTGTAGATGCCTTGGGTGAGAACGTTCGGTCCGCCAAATAGCGCGGCACTCAGCGGAGCGTGGTTCAGAACAAAATCGCTCTCGTCAAAATTGTACAGACCCACGGTCCAGTTGAACCTGGAGTAGTCTCCGGCGAGACGGACCTCGACAGATTCCTGCTTAGAACGCTCGATGAGAATGGTCTGCCCAACGCTCTCCGTCGTTCCGTCGGGATCGAAGACATCGTGGTAGTCGGAGAATTTGACCCCCACTATACCCTTTAGAGAGAGATGGTCGTTGATCCTGTAGGAAGCGTTTCCAGAACCGCCCCAGACCTGATTGTAGTTGTCTGGCTGGACGTTCTCATTGATATTGCGGATGTTGCCGACGATGCCCTGCCCGCCAAGCGCCTGACCTAATAACGGCGCGCCAGGCGTTATGGGATCAAAAACGTACTGGGCGCCATTGGCGTCTTGCTCGTGACTGTAATCCAGGATGAGGTTTGCCGAGAAATCTTCGGAAGGAGTCCAGCGCAGCTTAACTCTCACGGCTTGCTCGTGCTCGTCGTCGATACCCTTGCCGTTGTACTCATTCGTTGCGTATCCCCCACGGTCGATGGTCTCGAAGGCAACACGCCCGTCCAAGGTACTCGTCAGCGGACCGCTGACTGCGCCTTCGGCCTGAAACAGACCGTAATTACCGCCAGTGAGGTTCAAGTAGCCTGAAAGCGTGTCGGTCGGCTGCCGCGTCGTCAAACTGAGCGCGCCGCCCGTGGCGTTTCGCCCAAACAGGGTTCCTTGCGGACCGCGCAGCACTTCCAGTTGGTCGATGTCAAAGAAAGAGCTCAGCTGCGCGAACGGGCGTGCCACGTAGATGTCGTCAGTGTAGAAGGCAATACGAGGGTCATCACCCGGCTTTTGCGTTTGACTACCAATGCCACGGATTGAGATCTGCGCGATCCCGGCGAAGGCATTCACGTTGACGTTTGGCAAGACCGTTGTGAGGTCCAGAGCGTTGGTGATGTGTTCGGCGGATAAAACGCGCCCGGAAAGCACAGTCACAGCAATCGGGGTTTTCTGCAGCTTGGTTACGCGTCTAGTCGCAGTAACAACCACCTCTTCAATACCGCGCTTGGGATTCTGGATAGAGGGTGGCGCCGCGTACGCGTTTCCGCCGACGAAGATTATTGCCCCGAACGCGCCTATTTGCGCCTGAACTCGTAGCCGCCTGCTCATCGTTCCCTCGATTTCTGGCCCATTCGTTGATCGATGGTGCCGTTTGATACTGCTAGGTAGGCGCTCGGCCTACCTCCAAAGCTGAATCCAGGTTAATCATGCGCATTGTTAAGTCAAGGCGTTTAGTTTCGTGATCCAGCGGAAGTTTGCGCATGTCGAGCTGGCCGCTAATCCACACTGGACCTAAGCCACGAAAAGTACACTGCGTCACCGTTCAGTTTCGGCTGGTAATCGCATGTGACAGCAACTACCGCAGGGCATCCTGATACTGGATCTACGTCAGAGCAGGCAGGCTACGCAGCGTCACACTAGCGAGTCCCAACCTCGGTCTGACGGGTTGGGGCGAGATTGATTATCAAGATACGGATTGGGACGGTTCTGAGGAACCAGTCAGGACGACATTATACGCAGTACGGCCGTGAACGAATTTTCCTCGCGAGGCGGCAATGTCGAACTCCGGGTTGTTCCCAGGTTGCACCCCGGCGTCGAGTAGCAGTTTCAGTAGATAGACCAGGCTGCCGTCAAGCCCGTTCGTGCCCATCACCAGAGGCATTCCGAAGCACATGTGCTTGCCCATTCCGAAAGCCAAGCCGGTGCGAGATATGCGCTTGGATGTCGGACGGTCAGGATCGAAGTCGCCGGCCGTCTCGCCAAAAACTTCGGTGTCAGCGCTTGCGGGGCCAGACCGCATCATCCCCACGACACCCTTCTCGATCACTCCCCCATGTGGCAACGCAATATCCTCTGTCGCCTGGCGGGCAAAACCAGCAACGACGGGATGAAGCCGCAGGGACTCCTGCGCCGCGTGAAGGACGAACTTCTCGTCTTTGATCCGGCCAGCATCATCAGGGTGCTGTTGCAGCCACAGGAGTATCTCCTGCAGCACCCACACCAAAGAGTTGGACGTCGTGTGAACGGCAGCGCCCATCAAAAGCAGAGCGTCGCGCTCGACCAGACCGGGATCATTCCAGGCCGGATCGACTTTTTGCGCTGCAAGCATGAGAAAATCCACCGGCAGATCTTCCTGCGCAATCTCCCCGGCGCTTGCCTGTTCGGCCAATACCATCCGGCGATCGAGAGCGGGTTTATGGAACACCTCGACAATCTCGCGAACCGCCTTCATGCCGGCGATGAAGTCGGGGTCATCCTTGTCGAAACCACCCTCAAGAACCTTGAGGGAGTTTGGCCGACCTTTGATCATGATCTGCAGAAGATCGAACAAGCGGTCCGCCCCCGAGGACGTCGTGCCGGCATCGTAGCCGGCAACAGCGGCTGCAAGCTGCTGATTGATGCGCCGTGCCCAAGATACGAGCTCTATCTCGGGCGGCGCCTCGCCCGCTACACGCAGCGCAAGCAAATCCTGCACCGCCCGGTCCGCAATCGGAAAAAGCCATTTCTCCCGGAAGGCGGCATGACCTCGGGCGGCCAGCAGCGCGCCCAGGGCTTTGCGCCGCGCGGTGTGCTCGTCCCCGTCGATGCGCGTCAATGTCCCGGCGTGGAAATGCTCCTCGCCTGGTCCTGGTATGTTTACGCTGGTGTTCGGGCACCGCCAAAGCGTGGTGACATCGGAGAAATCGGTCAGTTCGACCGTACGGCGGCCAGCTGCGACAGTCCCATAGCCGTCAACTTGGTCGTCCATCCCAGCCTCCCGCGCGCCCTGAGGGCAATCTCTAGTGTTTGCCCGACCCTAGTCGAACCGCAAAAAACAATCAATCAAAGTTGTCTCTATTTTCGTGCTTCACACGATATTGGCGGACAGACCCCAATCGCCGGGACAGAAAGCCGTTGAGAGCCATTGCGTGGGTCCAGTCTAACTTGGCCCGTCGGCTACCGCGTTTGGCGAGAGCGGCGAGCGACCGAGGATCAGGTCTGAGGCCTTGTCGGCAATCATCAGTGTTGCCGCGTATGTGTTCGCCGACGGTATCGTCGGCATCACGGACGAGTCCACAACGTAGAGGGCGTCCACGCCGTGCACGCGCAAGTCTGGTCCCACAACGGCGTTCACGTCCGACGCCGGGCCCATGCGGCAGCTTCCAACAAGATGATATGAGCTCGAGCCGTAATGGCGGGCGAAGTCCAGCCACTCCTCGTCGGTCCTGACATCCGGGCCGGGCAAGGTCGCCTGGTCGACGAAGCTCTTGATGGGATCGTGCTCGAACAATTGGCGCGCGCGCTTCAAGGCGGCCACCAGGGTCCGGCAGTCTGCCTCCGCCGTGAGATAGGCAGGGTCGATCGTGGGCGCGTCGCCTGGCTCTGCCGAGCGGATGCGAACTTTGCCGCGGCTCTCCGGCCGCATCTGCCAGACGCCGCACGTCATTCCCGCGTAGGTGTCCAGCACGCCGACCCGTCCAGCCTTGTAGCTGGCCGGCATGAAGACGAAGGTGAAGTCCGGGCGGCTGAGCGACGGATCGGTTTTCCCGAAAGCGTGACAGATGGCTGGCGTCAACGCCAACACACTCGGCTTTCCCCGCAGCCAACGCACAACTTGCCTGGCCAGTGGGAGGCCGCGCACGTGGTTGTTCAGGCTGTCGGCGCCTTTTGTCAGGAATACCAGGCGTGGGCTGAAATGGTCCTGCAGGTTCTCGCCCACGCCGGGCAGGTGATGGACAACCTCGATACCATGCGACCGCAACAGATCCTGCGGGCCGATACCGGAGAGCTGCAGGAGCTTCGGAGAGTTGGCGGCACCAGCGGACACGATCACGCCGCGGCGTGCCGTAAGATCGCGGACGACACCGGCGCGGTCGCGATACTCGACACCTGCTGCACGTCCTGCGCTGACGCGCACGCGCGTTACCAGGGTGTGCGTTCTGACCTCAACGTTCTGCCGCCGGCGTGCCGGGTGCAGGAACGCCTTGGCAGCGCTGACGCGGCGGCCCCGGTATATCGCCGCCTGGTAGCGGCCAACCCCTTCCTGCGCCGCGCCGTTGTAATCCGGGTTGGCCGGAAAACCGTCCGCTACGGCGCTTTGCATGAAAGCGTCGCACAAGACGTTCGGCCAGACCGGCGTTGTCACATGCAGAGCACCTTCACGTCCGCGGTATTGATCGTCCCCCTCTCCCCAACGACGCTCCGCCCGCCGGAAATACGGCAGTACGTCGGCGTAACCCCAGCCAGGGTTGCCGCGCTGCGCCCAGCCGTCGAAATCGCCGCGCTGGCCACGAACGTAGACACCGCCGTTGATTGCGCTGGAACCGCCCAGCGTCCGGCCTTGCGCCAGGTGAATCCGCCGTCCAGCCGTCTGCTCGTTCGGCTCCGAATGGAACTGCCAGGTCAGCCGTGGATCGAACAGCGTCTTGATGAAGCCTACGGGCACTTGGATGAACGGATTTCGGTCCGGCGGCCCTGCCTCCAGGACACAGATGGAGAGGCGGCCATCGGCTGAGAGCCGTTCCGACAGGAGAGATCCAGCAGAGCCGGCGCCAACGATGATGTAGTCGAATGCATCAGCCACAGGCGTCACCCACACATTTGATTGTCGAGCGCGAAGGCGGCGGCAATCTGTTGCGAGCAGCGCAGCGTGCCGTGGCAATTTGCCCATGCCACGTGCTCGTTGCAGACTCACTGCTCCGCAGGAAAAAGACAGTCAAGGCGGATTTTAGCTTGTGAGCTGTTGCAGCCGCGGAGCCCCGCCCGTGGCAGGCCATGCGTGATGCACATCCGAGCGCCTTTCCTCTAGAGAACAGAGCGATTATAGACACCCGTGAATGACGCCACGCGCAGTGTATTGCCGATCGGGAGCGGGAAGATGACTGACAAAGTCGGGTTGTACATTACGTTCTGGGCGGCCCCTGGGAAGTCCGCCGAACTGCTTGCAGTCGTGCGCACGATGCTGGAGGTCGTAGAAGGGGAAGCCGGAACACTTGCGTATGGTTTCCACACCACGGCCTCGGGTGACAAGGAAGGCGTCGCCGTTTACGAAATCTACGAGAACGCGGAGGCACAGCGGCTGCACAATTTCTCAGACGCGATCGGAGCACTGAAGGGCCGCCTTGGGCCGCTCCTGGCCGGAGCGCCAGAGCGCCACCAGATTGTTCCCGTATCCGGCAGCAAGGGTCTTCCTTTCTGATTTTGCGGTCGAACCCTGCACCGCAACGGCTGCGAGTTCGGGCTTTCTCGACGAAGACATCAGCCGTGCTCCGAGGAACATATGGCATCCAATGAGTAGAGCACCGAAGGTTGCCAAGGCGGCCCTCGCGCCGCCGACACGCCAAGCCATCAAGAGCGAAATCACCAGAACGCGTCTGATTGATGCGACCATCAAGTGTCTTGTGAACTACGGTTACGCAAAGACCACGACTCTAAAGGTTGCAGAGGTTGCGGGGCTGTCCCGGGGCGCCATGATGCACCACTTCGAGAACGGTGCGGCACTGATCTATGCAACAGCGACAGAACTGCACGAACGGCGGCTGCGCGCGCACATCAAGCGCGCACTGGAAGTGGATCATGACCGCACCGACACGCTGATCCAGCAATCCTGGCAGCAATTCACCAGTCCGAACTTCATCGCCTTCCTGGAACTGGCGATGGCCGCGCGTACCGACCCTGAACTTGCAAGCATTCTTGTACCACTACAACGCGACTACACGAGCCGCTGGCATCGGCAGGCCATCGATCTCTATCCGGAGTGGGGGGATACGCCCGCGGAGTTCAATCTCGCCTTCTGGCTGTCCTTGGTGACTATGCAGGGTATGGCGGTTTCGCTGCTGACGTCGAATTTGCAGCAGGACATGGTCGGTTCGATGCTGAAACACCTGGAAAAGCAGATCAGAGCTCTTCGACCTCCAAAACGGAAATCTTAGGAGCCGGTCAAACACACCGGTTTCGGTCGAAGCCGAACGAGATCGCCACTGTATTCTATAGCACGGCTGTCATCCCGCCATCCACGACCAGCGCGTGGCCGGTTACATACCGGGACGCCTCCGAAGCAAGAAACAACACCGGACCGCCGATGTCTTCCGCCGGATCGCCAACACGTCCGAGCGGGATTCGATCCGTCAGCGCATGACCCTGGCCCTCGATCGTGGCCTGCGCCATCTTTGTCTCGAACCAGCCAGGGAGCACGGCATTGACGCGTATGCCATGTGCTCCCCATTCGGAAGCCAGGGCACGCATCAGGTTGATCTGTGCAGCCTTTGTTGCGTGATAGGCCGGCGTGGGTGTGACACCGGGCGGCTGCGCGCCGATACCGCCGACAGAGGCGATCATGATGATCGAACCTTGCTTGCGCGGCAGCATCGAGGCCTTGGCAACGCCTTGGGTCAGCGCCCACGTGCCGTTGAGGTTGACATCGACAACTTTTTTCCAGTGTCGCCACTCCACCGTCGCAGCCTCGCCACCCCAGGTGGTTCCGGCGTTGTTGACGAGGACGTCAATCGGCCCGATCTCATCCACGATACGCGGCGCCAACTGTTCGGCATCCTCGATCTGGCCGAGATCGTTGACGTAGGCGAAGGCCTCGATGCCAAGCCCCACCAGTGCTGCGCGTGCGTCTTCAAGTTCGTCGCGCTTTCTGGCGGTTATCACAACACGAGCGCCCGCCTGCCCCAACGTGCGTGCCATCTCGTAGCCGAGGCCGCGCGAGCCGCCGGTCACCAGGCAGGTCTTGCTGGAAAGATCGAAGACGTTGGTCAAAACGCCAGCGTCCCGCCATCGACCGGAATAGCCACGCCGTTGATGTGACGCGCGCCGTCACCGGCCAGGAACACCGCCAAATCGGCCACGTCGGTCGCCTTGCCAGGAGGCGGCCTGAGCCGGTCTCGCCCTCGGTTGGCCAGGGCGCGTGGCGTGAAGGTTACGCCCGCCGCGGTCGTGGCGCCGGTAATGTTCCCGGGACAGATGGCGTAGGCCCGTATGCCTTCGGGGCCGAGCGAGGCGGCGATGTTTTGTGCCATGCCCACCAACGCCCATTTCGCGCTGGTATAGGCGATGCCGGTCCGCCCGCCACGCAAGCCGGCCACCGACGACATGAACAGGAACACGCCGGCCTTCTTGTGCAGCATCGGCCCGATCGCCCTGCGGGACAGCAGGAAAGCCGAATGCAGATGAATACCGATGACACGTTCCCAGGTCTCGTCGGTAATCTCGTCGAGCGCGGCGCCACCGTCGGAAAAGCCGGCGTTGATGGACATGATATCCACTTCGCCACCTGCGGCTTGCATCACCTGGTCGACGCCCGACGCGGTGCTCAGATCCACGCGCACGGCCACCACGTCCGGCAAGTCGTTCTTGAGGGCATCCAGACGCCCGGCATCGATGTCGGTGGCCACGACCCGGCTTCCCTCGGCCACGAAAGCTTCCGTGATCGCGCGGCCGATGGAGCCTGCAGCACCGGTGACCAGGACGGTCTTGCCTGCCAGGGAACGCGGTTCAGCCTGCATGGACATCAACCAGATAACAGTTGCCGGCGCCCGCGACACCCCACGCGCCTAGGGATACCGCCGCGGAACACCTGGCCGCACAGCTGCACGATGCTTGAAATGCAAGCTTGGTCACGAAACCTCCCTGTCAGGCTGGCGGTGTATCCGCCTCGTTTTTTTGCGGCCGGTTTTTCCAGCCGCTTGACATCTGCTAACACGCATTCTCAATGACAGGAAGACGAAAGTCAGTCCTGTCTGACTTTTTCACAGAACCAGAATTTTTGACGGGGCGAGATGTTGGACAGGGTGATCGCGAGCACGCCGTCTGCCTACGCGGGTGAAACGCGCCTTTTCATCGATGGACATTTCGTCGCGGGTGGCGGCGACAGTCTGGCTGTGGAAAATCCCGCCACCGAGGAGACCATCGCCGTCTTGCGCCAGGTGTCGTCGGCGCAGTTGCATGATGCGGTGCAGGCGGCAAAGCGGGCCTTCCGATCGGGCGTTTGGTCGAACGGCGAGCGCCGCAAAGCAGTCCTGCTTCGTCTGGCCGATCTGCTCGAACAGAATCAGCAGGACATCGGCGCCGCGTTGATCAACGAGGTGGGCACGCCGTCGAACCTGATCGCGCCGCTGCAGCTCGGCGTGCCACTCCGTATCCTGCGGTATTACGCGGAGTTGGCGGCCATGGACCGGACGCGGCAGCTCGGGCCGGACAATGCCACGCCCCTGGGCAGCGAGAGCATTGTCCGGCAGCTGCCCGCGGGTGTGGTCGGCGCCATCGCCGCCTATAATTACCCGATCCTCCTGCTCGTCCTAAAGCTGGCACCGGCACTCGCCGCCGGCTGCACGGTTGTGGCGCTGCCGTCGCCGCAGACACCGCTTGCCACGCTGCTGTTCGCCAGGCTTCTCACTGAGGCGGGCGTGCCCGACGGCGTGGTCAGCATCCTGGTTGGTGGCACCGATATCGCGCAGGCGCTGACGCTGCATCCGGACGTCGACAAGATCACGTTCACCGGGTCCGTGCAGGTCGGCCAGGCGGTCATGCGCCAGGCCGCCGGCACGCTGAAAGGCCTGGTGCTGGAGCTGGGCGGCAAATCAGCCACCATCGTCCTGCCAGGGGCCGATCTCGCCAAGATCGTGGGGCCCGTCCACCTGCGGTATTTGCGCAATGCCGGTCAGGGCTGCGCATCACCGACGCGCCTGCTGGTGCCGGCGGACAGGATGGACGAGTTCGCCGCGTTGAGCCGGGAGGTGTTCGCTTCGGTCAAGGTCGGCGATCCCTGGAGCCAGCAGACCATCGCCGGGCCGCTGATCAGCGCGCCACATCGCGCACGCGTGGAGGCCTACGTGCAGCGCGCGCTTGCCGACGGCGCGCGCATCGTGGCCGGCGGTGGCCGGCCTGACCGTGCGGTGGGATATTACATGAACCCGACTCTCCTGGCAGGCGTGGATAACGACCATGAGATCTGCCGCGACGAATTGTTCGGGCCGGTTGGAGTGGTCTTGCCCTATCGCGACGTCGACCATGCCATCGACATCGCCAACGACAGTTCCCTGGGCCTGGCAGCGGCGATCTTCGGCCCGACCGGTCAGGCGAAGGACGTGGCAATGCGGCTGCGCGTCGGTTCGGTCTACATAAACGGCGGCGGAGCGCTACGCGTCGATGCCCCGATGGGCGGGTTGAAGCAGAGCGGTATCGGGCGGGAATATGGCGAGGAGGGCCTACGCGAGTTCCTCGAGCCGCAACACATCCAGTGGGCGGTCTGAACGCAGGCTCCAGCCCTCCCGCTCACCTCAACCCCAAGCCTCGGGCGATGATCCCGCGCAGGATCTCGCGCGTGCCGCCGCGCAACGAGAAGGCGGGGACGCTCGCCTGCGTGTAGGCAAGCAACGTGCAGAACGCGCGCGTCGCGGGCTGCCCCGGTTCCGCATCGACCAGCCGCCGGGCGATGTCGGGTATCGACTGTTCGAAGACGGCGCCGATATCCTTGACGATGGTCGCCTGCAAGGAAGGGTCCTCGCCGAGTTCGAGCATCCAGGCCACGCTTCGCGACATGCGGCGCAGCACCATCAGGTGCGCGACGACCCGCCCGATCTCGATCTTCGCCGCGGGATCGGGCTTTTCCGCGACGACGCGCACCAGCTCCGTCAGCAGCGCCATGGAGGACAGGAAACGCTCTGGCCCGCTACGCTCGTAGGCGAGCTCGCTCATGACTTGCGCCCAGCCATTGCCCTGCTCACCGACAAGGGCGGAACTGGGCACAAGCACGTCCTCGAAGACGACTTCGTTGAAGTGCCGTTCGCCGGCAAGATCGGAGATGGGCCGTATGGTTATCCCGGGCGTGGACAGATCGACGAGCAGCTGGCTGGTGCCCTTGTGCCGGTCGTTGGCGGTGCCGTCCGTCCGGCAGAACAGCAGCATGTAGTGGGCGCGGTGGGCGTTCGTCGTCCAAAGCTTGGTGCCGTTAATGCGAAACCCACCCTCGACCGGCTCCGCGGTTGTGCGCACGGCAGCGAGGTCGGAGCCTACGTCGGGCTCGCTCATGCCTATGCACGTGAACAACTCACCGGCCGCCATGCGCGGTAACGCCGCGACCCTCTGCGCCTCTGTGCCGAAGCGAAGCAGCAGCGGCCCGCTCTGGCGATCGGCAATCCAGTGGGCGGCCACAGGAGCGCCGGCCGCGAGCATCTCCTCGAGCACCACGTAACGCTCTGCGTTGGTCCTGTCGTGCCCGCCGTAACGCGACGGCCACGTCATCCCGATCCATCCGCGCGCGCCGAGCTTGCGGGTGAAATCCGCGTCGAAACCATTCCAGGACTGCGCGCGCTGCAGCGGCGGCCTGTCGCCGAGCTCGGTTGCGAGGAAGCCCCGCACTTCGGCACGTAGCGCCTCGGCCGCATCGGAATGTGGGGCCGAAGGATAATGCAGGTCGATCATATCGCCTCTTCAACCAATGCGGGGATGCGCGTGAGCGTGGGCGTGGTCACGAATGGCCAGAAGCCGTCAGCCCCGTTTGCGAGCGCGTGGGAGCCTAAAAGATGCTGCCAGCGCCTCTCACCGCCGTACTCGTCCCGCCAGGCCCACAAGGCCCGCGTGTAGAGATGGAGCGGATGTTCCTGTGTGTAGCCCATGGCGCCATGCACCTGGTGCGCGATGGCTGACGATATGCCGGCGGCTTCGCCGGCGCGGGCCTTACCGGCGGCCACGGCCAGCATGGCATCCGCATCGCCGAACGACTCCGCGGCCAGGCCGGCGGCAGCATCGGCCGCGGCCACCTGGCCCGCCAGCTCCGCAAGGAGCTGCTGGATTGCCTGCAGTTTGCCGATCGGCCGGCCGAACTGCACGCGTTCGCCGGCGTATTGCGTGGTCAAGGCCAGGACGCGACGCAAGGCGCCGGCGATTTCCATGGTGCGTATCAACGCTCCTGCCAGCATGACGATGTCGCCTGCCAGCGCCGCCGGGCGCGGCGCGATGGCATCTTCGCCCAGCACGGCATCGATCTCGACAGTGTCGCGCGGCAATCCGTTCGACGCGGCACCTTCGACGATCCTGACCTGATCACTGGAGACGCGAAAGACGTGACGGTCACCCACCAGCACGATGGAACGCGCATGCCTGCCCCACGGAACATACTCGACCGTGCCGGCCACCCTGTGCGATGGGCTGGAGGCCTCCCTGGTGACCTGCCCGGAGAACGCAGCGAAACTCGATGGACCCTCGACCAGCGACAGTCCCGCGACCGTCAGCATCCAGTTCGCGACCATCGTCTCGCCGAGCGGAACCGGGGAGGCGAACATCCCGCCGATCCTTATGAGGTTGAAGGCCTCCGCCGCTGGAAGCCCGAAACCACCCGCATCCTCGGGCAGCAACGCCGCCGGCAGACCAGCCTCCTCGACTGCCTGCCACCCCTTTGCGCTCAGCACGCCTCGCCTGGCAGCCCGTGCCGCGTCGTCGCCCAGCTGCTCGCCGAACAGACGATTGACGGTCGCGGCCAGTATCTCGGAAGTCTCACTCACCGGTCGGGCTCCGCTTCAGGCCGCAGACATGCGCATGGCGCCATCGATGCGTACGGTTTCACCGTTCATCATCGGGTTCTCGATCAGATGGGACGCCAGCATGGCAAATTCCTCCGGCCGCCCCAGCCTGGCCGGATTGGGAATAGCCGCGCCCAGGGAATTCTTTACCTCGTCTGACAGCCGCGACAGGATCGGTGTGTCGAACACACCGGGCGCGATCGTGCATACGCGTATCAGGCGCTTGGCCAGGTCTCGCGCGGCGACCAGCGTCATGCCGACGATCCCGGCTTTCGACGAGGCATAGGGAATTTGCCCGATCTGCCCTTCGAACGCTGCGATGGACGCCGTCAGGATGATTGCGCCGCGCTCGCCATCCAGCACTTCGTTTTGCGCCATGCGCGCCGCCACTAGGCGGAGAACGTTGAAGCTGCCTACCAGGTTGGTGCGCACGACCCCCTCAAAGACGTCCAGCGCTCCTGGTTGGCCGGCGCGGTCCAGAATGCGCAGCGTGGCACCGCGGCCGGCGCAATGCACCGCCGCGCGGATCGGCCCGAGCTCGGCTGCTGCGTCGAGCGCGGTGTTCATTTGCGCCGTGTCGGTGACGTCGGCCACGGCAAAGCGGGCCGATGGCCCAATGTCACGCGCAATTGCCTCACCGTTCGATGTGGGCAGGTCGATTATGAGGACTTTCGCCCCTGCTTTGGTCAGGCGCTGAGCGGTGGCAAGTCCCAGTCCGGAGGCGCCGCCCGTGACAATCGCCGTAATACCCTCGATCTGCATTGCTGCGTCTTTCTATCCGATGTCCAGGTCCGTGTGCCGATTGGTGGGGTAGAGCGCACGCGCGGCCTGTGCACGCTGCGGCAAATGATAGTCCGGGAACGGCGTCGGATCGGGCTGGATGCCCTTCAGCAATTCCTTGGCGACGGTAATCTGATGCACTTCCGTGGGACCATCGGCCAAGGCCAGGTAATAGGATTCCGTCACCCACTGCATGAACGGCATCTCGTCCGACAGGCCGAGCGAGCCGTGCAGATGCAACGCGCGCGAGGCGATGTCGTGCAGCACCTTGGGCATTGCCGCCTTTACCGCCGCGATGTCCTTCCGGACCGCGAAATAATCCTGGTGCTTGTCGATCAGCCAGGCGGTGCGCAACACCAGCAACCGGAACTGCTCGAGCTGTATCCAGGATTCGGCGATCTTCTCCTGCACGAGCTGCTTGTCGCCGAGCAGGCTGCCTTTGGTGGTGCGCGAGACGGCGCGCCGTTTCATGTAGTCCAGCGCCTTGCGCGCCTTGGCGATGGTGCGCATGGCGTGATGGATGCGGCCGCCTCCCAGGCGGGTTTGCGCGACGACAAAGCCTTCGCCACGCTCACCCAGTATGTGGTCGCGCGGCACGCGCACGTCCGAGTAGCGCACGTAACCGTGCGTCTTCGGGCTGGAGCCGTAGCCGCTGTTGCGCAGTATCTCGATGCCCGGTGTGGCTGCCGGGATAATAAAGGCGGAAATGCTCTTATGCGGGCGGGCCTGCGGCTCGCTCATCGCCATGACGATGAAGAACTCAGCGGTCTTGGCATTGGTGGAAAACCATTTCTCGCCGTTGATGACCCAGTTGTCGCCGTCCAGGACGGCCGTGGTGGAAATCAGCAACGGGTCGGCGCCGCCTTGCGGCTCTGTCATCGAGAAGCAGGAGACGATCTCGTTGTCGAGCAGCGGCGCCAGATAGCGCGCCTTCTGTTCCTGCGTGCCGTAGCGGGCAAGTATCTCGGCATTGCCCGAATCCGGCGCCTGGCTGCCGAACACGATCGGGCCGAAGCGCGCCGCCCCGATGATCTCGTTCATCAGGGCCAGCTTGACCTGGCCGAAGCCCTGGCCGCCGAGTTCGGCGCCCAAATGGCAGGCCCACAACCCGCGTTGCCGCACCTCGTCCTGCAGCGGCCGCACCAGGCGCTGGTTCTCGGGGTTTGCAACGTCGAACGGGTTCTCGAGGATGAAATCGAGCGGGTCGATCTTCTCTGCGACGAAGCTGCTGATCCACGCGAGCTCGCGCGCGAAATCGGGGTCGGTCTCAAAACTCCAGGTCATCTTCGCCTATTCTCGTTGTCTGGCTTAAAAACAATGCTGCCGCAGGGCTTGCCGGCGTTCATTGGGCCGATATCAGATCGGCAGCTTTTGCGATCAGCCCCTTGGCAGAGGCATGCAACCGGCTGCCGGTTTCGGCAGGCGCGCGGCCTGCACAAGCGCGGGCATGCGTGCCTTCCAGCACGATCGCGAATTTATAGCAGGCGAGCACCTGGAACCAAGGCAGGGCGGCCATCGATCGCCCGGTCTTGGCCGCGTAGCGCTCTATCAATTCGCCTTCGCTGGGAAAGCCGGTCCACGGCTCGACTTTCAAGCTCAGCAGGCCATCCCCTGCTGCGTTCGGCCAAACCGTCGTCAGCCGACCGAGATCGAGCAGCGGGTCGCCGACCGCGGCCAGTTCCCAATCCAGGATCGCGGCGAGACCACCATCGTCGGCACGGAACAGCACGTTGGCGATGTGGTAGTCGCCGTGCATCAGGCCGGGCCGATAGTCGGCCGGCAGGTTGGCCTGCAGCCAGACGCCCACGGCGTCGACCGGACCGAGCGCGGCGGGACCGGGCCATTCGGTCATCTCCGAATAGGCCTCCAGCTGCGAGGCCCAGCGGGCAACCTGGCGGGTCAGGAAACCTTCGGCCTTGCCGAGCTCGGACAACTCGCCCAGCGCGAGCGGCAATCGTGCCAGTGCCGCCAAGCCATCGACCAGCGCCAAACCCATCTTGCGGCGGAAAGCGGGATCGTCCGCAGCCTGCCCTTGCATCGACACGGTCGCGTTGAATCCCTGCACTTCGTCGGTCACCAGGAACGCGCCGCCTGCAATCTCCGGATCGTCGCAAACGCCGCGGAAATGCGGATGCGGTACATCGGTGCCTTGCAGCGCCGACAACACGATGGATTCGCGCCGCACCGTTTTCTTGGAATGCGCACGGTCCGGCGGTGGCCGGCGGAGGACCAGATTCTGGCCGCCGCAGCTGAACCGCAGGATCAGGTTCTGCGTGCCGCCAACGAGGGCGCGCATTTCATCGATGTCGCCCCGGGCGATGCCGCTGACAGCCAGCCAGCGCGACAGGGCTTGCCTGTCGAGCATATTCGCCGTCACACCGGTCAGGGCCCGGCGCCTACAGAGCATCCGGACTGCGAAACCAGCCCTGTTACCATCTCTGCGGTGCCGTATAGGGCGTCCACTCCGGGGCGCGCTTCTCGAGAAAGGCAGAGGCGCCCTCATGAAGATCGGCGCCAAGGAAAAACGGCAGGTTGAAGAATTGTGCCGCATCGAGCGCCTGGGAGGCCGGCATGTCCGACAGCAGGGTGAAAGCGCGCCGGCCGAGCGCCACGGAGGTGGGGCTCACCTTTTCGAAGGACCGGGCATACGCCTCCACGATAGACCAGAGGGCGGCCTGATCGGGGGCCACGCGGTTGACGAACCCGAGCCGATGCGCCTCCGCGGCGTCGATCGGATCGCCCGTGAGCATCATCTCCAGAAGGCGCTTGCGCGGGATCGAGCGTGAAAGATGCGCCACGATGATCATCGGGAATAACCCGATCCGCACTTCGGGCAGGGCAAACTTCGCGCCCTCGACAGCCACGATGATGTCGCACATGCCCGCCAGCCCCATGCCGCCGGCCGAAGCCGGCCCGTTAACGGCGGCGATCACCGGCTTGTCCGCACTCAGCATCAGCTTGTGCGCGGCGACGATGGACGACGGCCAGGCCAGCGCCTCGACCGGCGGCATGGCGGCGAACGCGCTCATCTGACGCAGGTCTCCGCCGGCACAGAACGCGTGTCCGGCGCCGGTAATCACAACGGAGCGAACCGCCTGATCGTTGAAATGCTGCTCCAGTGCTGCTGTCACCTCGCGCGCGGTTGCATCGTCAAGCGGGTTGCGCGCTTCGGGACGGTTGAGCGTGATCTTGCCCAGGCTTCCCGCCCGCTCAACAAGGATGTTGCGCCATTCGGCCATCGCTCACGCACACCCGACGAGGAGGGCATCCACGGCCCGCACGCCCTTGCCTTTGTCGAGCACCAGAAGCGGGTTTATATCCGCCTCAGCCAGCCAGGCTGAATGTTCGACACCGAATTCCGAGAAGCGCGAGATCGCTTCCGCCAGCGCGTCCACGTCACGCAACGGCAGGCCACGAAAGCCTTTCAGCATCGCTGCGCCGCGCAAGGCGTCGATCATCTCATAGGCAGTCGCCACGTCGACAGGGGCGGGTTGGATGGACACGTCCTTGAACAGTTCAGCGAAGATGCCACCAAGACCCACGACCACGAACGCGCCGAGATCCCTGTCCACCTTCAGGCCGAGTATCAGTTCCGCGGCGCCTTCCACCTGCTCCTGGACCAGGACACCGTCTGCTTCACCATCTTTCAGGAAGACACGAGCGTTTTGCATCAGTCGGGCGAAGGTCGCTTCCGCCTCGCCGGCATTGCGTATGCCAAGCGCCACGCCCCCGGCCTCCGTCTTGTGCGGGATGCGATCACTGACGATCTTCATCACGACCGGGAAGCCTATTGCCTCGGCAGCAGAAACCGCACTGCCGGCATCTGCGACAACGCTCTCCCGCGGCATGCTGACACCACCGCGTTTCAGCAAGTCTTTGGCATCGGCGTCCGGCACGACACCTTGATAGGTTTGCACGGAGCCCGGCGTAGGCGCCGTTATTACCGGTGCTGGGCGTGCGCGAAACGCCGTCCATCGTGCGAGGCGGTCGATGGCGGTATAGAGATCGTTCAGGTTATCAAACACCGGTATGGCGCGCGCACGGTAGATCTCTGCTTCTTCGCCCCAAACGCTGCCATCCATCGCATAGATCGCGAGCGGCGTGGCGCCGGGCTGGCCGGCCCGTTCCCCAAGCAGGCGACCGGCCGCTACACCCGCGTCGGCAGTCAGGTACTTGCGCGCGTAAACGACGGTGCCGATATCAGACTCATCCGCGAATCCCTCGTACACCTTGACGGCCAAGGTCGGGTCGGTGGCGATCTCACCCGTCAGATCACAGGGATTGAAGCCTTTGCCGAAACGCAGCAATTGACTAAGCCGTGTCTCGGTTGCCTCGCTGATGGTCGGCACCGGCAGGCCCATCTCGCTGGCTTTGTCCGCCAAGGCACCGGCTTGGCCACCGGAGACGGATATTATGCCGGTGCCCGGATTGGTCGGCGCGCCACGCGAGAGGAACAATTTGGTGACTGCCACGAGTTCGCTGAGCTCGCTGACCCGCAAAACCCCGTGCGCTGCCAACAGCGCTTCGTAGAGCTGATCCTCGCCGGCCAGCGCACCGGTATGCGCGGCGGCGCGCCGGGCACCCTGTTCGCTGCGCCCCACCTTGATGAGAACGATCGGCTTGCCAAGCTCGGCTGCCAGATCAGCAACCCGCAGGAAGTCCTGTGGCCTGCGTAATGCTTCGACGAAAGACAGGATGATCTTGATCTCTGGATCCTGAACCATCACCGAAAGGTAATCGACCAGACCTAGGTCGATCTCGTTGCCGGCGCTGGCATACAAGCGGCAACCGATACCTTCGTGCTTCAATCGCATCAGCAACGAGCCGGCGGTGGCACCGCTTTGCGTGACGAGGCCCACCGGACCAGCCTCGATACCCTCCTTCAGCAACGGCTGGATGGACGCAATCGCACCCGTCGCAAGATTGGCGATCCCATCAGTGTTGGGGCCGACCACGCGCATGCCAGCATCGCGTGCTATTTTGGCAATGCTCCTCTCGATAGCGGCGCCGCTCTCGCCTGTCTCACCGAAACCCTGCGTCGCGAGCACGACAGCACCGACGCCGGCCGCCGCACATTGCCGGACAGCCTCATGGGTCTTCTCGGCATTCAGCGCGATGATCGCGAGATCTATCTTGCTTCCGACCGCTTCGAGCGAAGGGTAGCAGCGCTTTCCGTCGATCTCCTGGCGGGTCGGGTTGATCGGGTAGATTTCTCCCTTGAAACCCTTGTTCATTAACAGATGCAGAGGCCACCAGCTCAGCGCCCCCGGGCGCGAGGATGCGCCGATTACCGCGACGGTTGCAGGGTTGAACAGTTTGACAACATCGGCCTCTGCACCGGTCAGGCTACGCACTGGCGACATTCGCCAAGGTTCCGCGATGCCGGTCCATCGGTTTCCAGCCCAGCGCGTCGTCGGCAATCAGTATGCGCTGCAGGTTGGCGGACCCTTCTCCCGTCTGCCAAAGTTTTGCGTAGTTGAAATAGATGGATATCGGCAGCTCGTCAGAGAAAGCATAACCACCGAAAATCTCCGATGCGGAGTTCGCCGCGCGCACACAGACCTCGCCCACGAAGTATTTCGCGATCGAGCTTTCCCGCGTCGCGATGTTACCGGCATCGTACATCCTGGCCGCCTTGTAGACCAGCTCGTGCGCGGCGGTGACCTCGGCGACCATGTCGGCGATCTGGCGTTTCACCATCTGGAAAGAGCCGATCTTCTCGCCAAAAGCCGTGCGCAGGTCTGCGTATTCGACGGACGCATCCAGACAGGCGCGTGCCAATCCGAGCGAGCGCGCCGCCACGACAAGGCGGCCGTAATCCATCGCGGTCATGGCAACCTTGAAGCCGTCACCCTCCTTGCCGAGCATCCGGTCGGCGGGAACACGCATGTCAGTGAACGTCAGCCCGTTGGTCGGCATCAGATTGCCCAGCACCGAACACTTCACGCGCCGCGCCTCGAAACCTGGCGTGTTGGTATCCACCAGGAACGCGCTTACGCCCTTATGCTTGGCCGAGGTATCCGTCTTGCAATAGACGATTGCGATGTCGGCCACGTTGGCATTCGTGATCCACATCTTGCTGCCGTTGATGACGTAGCTGTCACCATCGCGAACCGCCACCGTACGCATGGCGCCCAGGAAATCGGTGCCGCCGTCGGGCTCGCTCATCGCATTGCAGCCAAGCAGTTCGCCGGCAATTAGTTTGGGAATGTAGTAATCCGCCTGATCCGGACGTCCCCAGTTCTTGATCGTCAACGGGACGGTCGCAGCCTGCAGGTTCATGCCCGCGCTAAGCGGCGGGTAGGCATAGGCCAGTTCCTCGGAGACGGCAGCCAGAGCCTCGAAACCCATGTCCGAGCCGCCGAAATGTTCGGGAAATATGCAGCCGAACACGCCGAGTGCGCCGAGTTCGCGATACAGGTCGCGCGGAAACTCGCCCTTGCTCTCCAGCTCGCGCACGCGGGGCCGTATCTTCGTACGCCCGAAATCCCGCAGCATTGCCCGCAACGACTCGATTTCGGAGTGCGTCGCGCTGAGTGGAGCGTCATTCATCGGTTAATTCCATTCGCAACAGCCAGGTGTACATGACTTTTCCCAAGTGATCTGACCTGAGCGACAGGGTGCCACCGCCGTTCAGGGCACCGCGGCAGACAAAATTCAGAGCGTGAATGTTCGGCAACTCGTAGCGCTCTACCTCGCCCTTTATCGTCTCGCCGAAATGCTGGCGCACCCGTTCGGCGGTCACCTTGCGGCAGAGCGTCTCGTAGTCGGCGGCGCTGCGTGCGATCAGCCCGATGTTGCAGACGTCTCCTTTGTCGCCGGAGCGGCCATGGGCGAGGTCCCAGACGCGGCGGCTCAAAGCGTCACCTCCATCACCTCGG
Source organism: uncultured Acetobacteraceae bacterium (assembly GCA_964247675.1). Lineage (GTDB taxonomy): Bacteria > Pseudomonadota > Alphaproteobacteria > Acetobacterales > Acetobacteraceae > BOG-908. The sequence continues at coordinate 4,045 of CAXTVW010000007.1, read as the reverse complement.
TTTTTATGTGGATCAGCTCGCGCGGGATAAGGCACGGCCAGATGCCGAACAGCTCCTTGATGGGCGGCCTCGTGCCGATGCCGCTCGCGCCGGCGGGACCGTTGTTGTACAGCGGCACGCTTTCGGTAAACACCTTGCGCGCATCGGCCTCCGTCTGGCAGCGCGCCGCAAAGCGCACGACCACTTCCGGCAAGTCTTCGTCATCAGGGTTGGGAACCAGATCAGGGCCCCACATCGAGTTGCAGCCGATATACTCGATGCGACGCTCCAGGGCCTGAAAGTCGACCTGGGCGAGACGTTGTTCCAGGAACGCCAGGCCGGCTTTGGCCTTTTTCACCGCGTCCGGCCACGTGTAGGTGAATTGCGCCTCGCCAACGAAGCCGGCGCGGTAGCCCATGTTCACTTTAAGTGTCGCGGGCGCCGGCTTGCCGCCGATGTTGCTTATCCGGACTTGGTTTGTGGCAATTTCGGTCAGCTTTATCTGACTTACATCGGCCGTCGCGTCCGCGGTCAGGTAGTTGGCGGGGTCGAGCACCTCATAGACGAGTTGCTCGCTCACCGTGCCGACCGTGACGCCGCCACCGGTCTGCGGCGTCTTGGATAGGATCGCCTCGCCATTCTCGAAGACGGTCGTGACCGGATAGCCGAGCGAGGCGAGGTTGCTCATGTCCTGCCAGCCGCCCGAGTACAGGCCACCGGTGGCTTGCCCCCCGCATTCCACGCAATGGGCGATGCCGGTGCCGGCGCCGAGCCGATCCCAATCATCGGCGGCCCAGCCAAGCTCGTGCCGCATCGGGCCGAGATAGAGGGCCGCATCCGTCACGCGGCCACAGATGACGATATCGGCGCCCTGCTCCAGCGCCTCCACGATGCCGTCGCAGCCGATATAGACGTTTGCGTGGGTGATCTTGTCGCGTATCTCGGAGAGCGGCAGCCCGGTGTCCATGTTGTCCAGGACCACGCCGTCGGCGAGCAGGTCGTCGATCCTGTCAAGGATATTGTCGCCGGTCACCTGCGCCACCTTGATGCCGCCCAGCCCGAGTTCCCGGCATAGCGCCATCACCTCGCGCACGCAGGATTCCGGGTTCGAGCCGCCTGCATTCGAGATGATCTTGATCCCGCGCTCATGGCATTTCGGCAAGACGCCGCGCAGGAACGGGATGATGTCGGTTGTGTAGCCGAGGTTGGGTTTGCGCGACTTCTGCTTGTTGAGGATGGACATCGTCAGTTCGGCCAGGTGATCGCAGCACAGATATTGAATGTCTGCGCGCTCGACCATCTCGATTGCCGGACGGATGGAATCGCCCCAGAAGGCCAGCCCAGTCCCCAGTCTTACGCTTTTCATCAATGGACCTCCGCCGCTTGCTTGTTGGCCAGACCTTCACTGCCCGCATCCTCGTCGGGCGGCGCGGCCTGCTGCAGCAACGGGATCACGCGGCTGCCAAAAAGTTCGATCTGCTGCATGGCGTCGCTGTGCGGCAGGCCAGGCCATTGCGGCTTGAACATGAACTGCGTCATGCCAAGGTCGCGCCGCAGGGCGTCCAGCTGCTCGGCACAGTCTTCCGCGGTCCCAAGTATGAACCTGGCGTCGATGTCGTCGTCGGCCTGCGATCCGAACCCTTTATTGTCTTCGTCGAGCCGATCGCCCAGACCCCATTTCAGGTAAGTGTCGTAACGGGCAGCGCTGCGCGCGGCCGCCATACGCCGCGCCTCGTTCCGCGATCCTGCAATCACCAGCTCCCGGCGCAGCGGAAATGCGCCATCGAGCGGCAGGCCGGCCGCGGCACGCTCCTCCAGGAAAATGGCACGCAGACGCGCCAGTCCCTGATGGGTGGGGAATGGCGGGGCATACCAGGCGTCGCTCATCCGGGCGGCGCGCCGTATCGCCTTCTCGCCCTGACCACCTATCCAGATAGGCGGCCGTGGGCGACGCACTGGCAACACAGCGGGCGTCACGCCCTCAACGATGAAGTTCTCGCCGCGAAAGGTGACTTCCTCGCCCGACCACAACGCCTTGATAAGTTCCAGCCCCTCTTCGAAGCGCTTGACACGGGTGTGGCGGGGGATGCCGAACGCCTTGAACTCATGTTCGGAGTAACCAAGCCCCACGCCCAGAATGGCCTTGCCGCCGGTGACCGCATCCAGGGTGGCAACCTGTTCGGCCGTCTCCACCGGATTGACCAGAGAGAGAAGGATGATGCCGATCGCCACCTCCATGCTGGGAGCGAAGCGCGACAGGAAGGTCAGATAAGGGACCGGCTGGTAGTAGCGTAGCTCACCACCCAAGAAATGCTGGCCGGCCACCATCGTGCTGAAGCCGAGCTGCTCGGCGTGCTGCACCACCTCCTTGTGCTGGTCAAACTGGACCGGCGGCGGTGTCTCCCGCCCCCAAACGGGAGTGGTTAGTATGCCGAATTTCATCGCTCCTCCAGAGCCCGACCTTATTAATGATAACTATGCGGACATTTAGGGCTGATGGCAACTACCCCTGGGTGCGTCGTGCTCTTCAGTAAGGTTTACGTGACTTGCGCGTGCAGACCCGCCACCGGCCGCAACACACGACAGGCCGAAAACGTAGGTAGGAGGCCTAGGACCAGACCACGATGTCGTCCATCAGCGCGGGATGGCGCTCCTCGACATAGCGGGCGTAGGCAACCATGTGCTCGTGCATGAGCCGTTCAGCGAGCGGTCCGTCTCTCTGGGCAATTGCTTGGGCTATGGCATCGTGAGCTTCCACGACGTGACCACGTTGCTCCGGCGGGAAAAGCAGCCCGGCGACACGCTCGTGGAATATATCCTCTATGGCATGGCTGATCAGGTTGAGGATTTTGTTCCCCGACATCGAGGCAATCTGCCGATGAAACTGTCCGCTGGTGCGAAGATACGCTTGGTCGTTTTCAGTGGAGGTTTCAGACGCCATCAGGCGCTCGACCAAACTCGGATGGGCCCGTTCGGCCGCCAGCCGAGCCAGAATAGGTTCCAGGACCAGACGCGCGTCGATGATTTCCCGGAATGTCATCCCGCCTGACTGAAAGAACATCGACGCCATGCGCCCAAAATCCTTCGTGGTTGGTCCCATCACAACGGGACCTCCCCCCGGCCCTGCCTTGATTCTGATGATCCCGTGCACCTCCAACAACCGAAGCGCTTCCCGTAACGATCCGCGTCCCACGCCGAAATTCGCCAGCATTTGTGCTTCGCTAGGAAGCTGGCTACCTATTTTGGTTTCTCCTCCGGAAATGCGTGAGAGTATCTCGCGAGCAACTTCCTCCGCTACCTTCGAGCCACGCTTCATGTCCCGATCTGCCCGAACGACTCTACAGGACTTCCTAAAAACTCAAGGTTAAACCTGTAACAAATGGCCTCGCAAGACCCACGATTTCCAACCCAGAAACACATGGAACTACGACAAATTGTTTCGCGGGTTCTATCTGCCCGATCACAACTTAGACCAGCGTCAGTCATCCACCATTGATCCTACAAAATACATTCATCTTAGCTTAGATCGCAAGCTCTCACGCAACGCCGCTGGGGCGGCAGGAAATTAGCTTCACGTCGTAAACTGAAGTAGCCGTCGTGCGCCCGCTAAATGTCGTTCTGCCAGGAGAGGGCCATTCCGTGCTCAAAGCTGCCTGCCCGATGCTGTTACGTATTGTTAAAACGCCGGTGTCACTTAAGCTGCTGTCTGACATCGTAGGATCGATATGTGTGGCGACGTAAGAGTAACCGGCCGGTTTACCAGGCAGACGTGAGCGCCTCGCCTGCTCAACGTGGGAACGACATCGTCTGCACAATGAGACGATCGTCGAACTCGAACCGCCTGCGCAGTTTTCGGCAAACGGCGGCTCTCCCTCACTTGCCGATAAAGGCGCCCATACGCCGCTCGCCGACGGCGCGAACACCCTCCCGGAAGTCCGCCGTTTGCATCAAAACATGCTGTTTTGCAAACTCCAGCTCCATCTGCGTCCGCACCATGGCTGTAAGGCCCTCCCGCAAAGTTTTCCTTGTCGCTTGCACGGCGAGAGGCGCCGCCTGAGCGAGCTCC
>CAXTVW010000006.1:0-65351 GCA_964247675.1 uncultured Acetobacteraceae bacterium | reverse complement strand
CGTTAGCATCTGGCAGTGTTTGCACGGATGCAGGACGGCGCGGAAGTTAAGAAAAGGAAGGAAGGCCTTCTTTTTTGAAAAAAAGAAGCAAAAAACTTTTGCTCCGCTGTCGCGGACCTATCGAAGTCTCGCCGACAGGGACAAAAAGGTTTTTGCTTCTTTTTTTCAAAAAAGAAGGCCTTGCTTTCTTCCTTAGCCGTCAGCCGCCAGCCGAGCCGCCTGATCCTCCTCCGTGAGCGCATCGACGAACTCGTCGAACTCCCCAGCCATCACCCGATCGATCTTGTGCGACGTTAGGTTGATCCGGTGATCCGATACACGCCCCTGCGGGAAGTTATACGTGCGTATCCGCTCGCTCCTGTCGCCCGTCCCCACCTGGCTCTTGCGGTCCGCCGAGCGCGTGGCATGCAGATCCGCGCGCTGCACCTCGTACATGCGCGCGCGTAGGATCTTCATCGCCTTCGCGCGGTTCTTGTGCTGGCTCCGCTCCTCCTGCATCGCCACCACGATACCCGTCGGAATATGTGTGATTCGCACGGCGGATTCCGTCTTGTTCACGTGCTGCCCGCCGGCGCCCGATGCACGATAGACGTCGATGCGCAGGTCGCTTTCGTTGACCTGCACATCCACCTCTTCGGCTTCCGGCAGAACGGCAACCGTCACGGTGCTCGTATGTATACGCCCCTGCGTTTCGGTCGTGGGCACGCGCTGCACGCGATGCACGCCGGATTCGTATTTCAGCCGCGCGAACACGTTGCGGCCGGTGATCTCGGCGATGCCCTCCTTCAGACCGCCGAGTTCCGTCTCGCCGTAATCCATCAGCTCGAAACGCCATCCGCGCAGGCCTGCATACTTCTGATAGGCGGCAAAAAGCTCTGCGGCAAACAGCCCCGCCTCGTCGCCACCCGCCGCCGGCCGTATCTCCAATATGGCGCTCCGCTCGTCCGCCTCGTCGCGCGGCAGCAGGGCCAGCTGTATCTCGCGCGCGAGTTTCGGCAGCCGCTCGCGCAGATCGCGCAACTCGGCTTCCGCCATCTCGCGCATCTCCGGATCAGCCAGCAACTGCTCGGCACCGGCAGCCTCGGTTTCCGCGGTGCGCCATTCCTCAATGCGCGCGACCACCGGCTCCAGTTCGGACAACTCGCGGGAGGCGCGCGAGAACGCCTCGCCGGTCAGGCCGCTGGAGAGGTCGTGACGCAACTCCTCTGCGCGAAGGACGATCCTGTCGAATTTTCCGGCAAGGTCTAGCATCGGCTCAAACCAAAGTAAGCAAGCGGTTCTTTTTTGGAAAAAAAGAACCAAAAAACTATTGCTTCCCCGCATCTGCAGCGTTCGTGTTTTTCCGGGAAAAACACGCCGCGGTACCAGCGTGGGAGCAAAAGTTTTTTGCTTCTTTTTTCCAAAAAAGAAGGGTTTGCCTTACACACTTAGCGACCGCGCCACATCCTCCAGCGCGACCTCCACCTGCGTACCCGTCGCCAGGTCCTTCACCGCCGCCACGCCGCGCGACGCCTCGTCATCACCGATGATCACCACCGCGCGCGCGCCCAACTTGTTCGCCCGCTCCATCCGCTTCTTCATGTTGCCGCGGTAGGCTATTTCCGCGCGTATGTTTGCCTGGCGCAGCGCCTGCAATAGCGCGACCGCCGTGGCTTCGGCCTTCTCCCCGAGCGGAACCACGGCGACCGCGGCCGGCGGCGGAGGCGCTTCGGCCAGCAGCATGGACAGCCGCTCGATGCCCGCGGCCCAGCCCACGGCCGGCGTGGGCGGCCCGCCCATCTCGGCCACAAGGCCGTCATAACGGCCGCCGGCCATCACCGTGCCCTGCGCGCCCAGCCGCGTGGTCACGAACTCGAAGGCGGTGTGGCTGTAATAGTCCAGGCCGCGGACGATGCGCGCGTTCTCGCGGAACGGCACGCCAAACGCGGCCAGGTGGGTGCGCACAGTCTCGTAGAAGCCGGCCGCCTCGTCTGTCAGATATGGGCCGATGATTGGCGCGGAGGCTACGAGTGTGCGGTCGCCCTCGTCCTTGCTGTCCAGGATCCGCATCGGATTGCGCGCCAGGCGGTCCTGGCTATCGGCGGACAGCGCGCTTTTGTGGCCCTCGAAATAGGCCACCAGCGCGCGGCGGTAGGCGTCGCGGCTCGGCGTGTCGCCAAGCGTGTTCAACTCCAGCACCACGTCTTCCGCCAGACCCAGCGCCTGCAGTATCTGCCAGCCGAGCGCCATCACCTCGGCGTCGGCCAGCGGCTCGGGCGCGCCGATCAGCTCGGCGCCTATCTGGTGGAACTGCCTGTAGCGGCCCTTCTGCGGCCGCTCGTAGCGGAACATCGGGCCGGCGTAGAACACCTTCTGCGGCAGCGATTGCGTCAGCCCGGCGGTCACCAGCGCGCGGCAGATGCCGGCAGTGTTCTCTGGCCGCAGGGTCAGGCTGTCGCCGCCGCGGTCCTGGAAGGTATACATTTCCTTGGTGACCACGTCGGATGTGTCGCCAAGCGTGCGCGCGAACACCCTTGTGTCCTCGAAAATAGGCGTGGACCATTCGTCGAAACCGTACAGCCCGGCGGTGCGGCGGGCGGTGGCGGCTACGTGGGCGAAGCGCCGCTGGTCCTCGCCCAGTATGTCTCGTGTGCCGCGTACGGGCTGTAGCGCTTCCAAGTATCTGCTCTTGCGATGGAGCGCGGGCGTTTAACACACATCGCTTCCTCTGCCAGCCCGGCGCTCCCAGCCCGGGCGCCCCTACCAGCTGGGCCGAGAGGCTTCGCTGACGCGGTCGGCATCTCGCGGCCGGCGGCTCCGGCCCGTGTGCAGCGGTGCCTGATGTCGCAAGCGCCGTATCGCAGCGCAGCACTCGGTGCGGCTTGTGCGCCATAGTGCCGGCCTTTAGGACGCTTTGATGCAGAACGACGCGGCGGCGAGCACAGCCTTGCGGGATGACCTGGCCGACGCGCGGTTGGAGATCGACCGCCTGCGTCTCGTGGCCGAGCAGGCGCTGGCCAGCGCAGCCCTGCAAGGTATGCGGGCCGGCGGGCAAGGCGGCGAGGCGCTTGCGTTGCGCGCGCAGGTGCAGGCCATGCGGGCGAGCTTCTTCTGGCGGTTAACCTTGCCGCTGCGCATGGCGGCAGACCTGGCACGCGGCCTGCCGCCCAGCTCAGGCCCGGAAGGACAGGTGCTGCGCCAGGCTGCCGCCCTCGTGCGCCGTGAAGGCCTGCGCGCGCTATGGGCCAGATCGCGCCAGTCATTCCGACACCGTACGATGCTGCGGCGCGCCGTGGCGGGCCGGGCTGCTGCTTCCACTGCGGCCGCCCAGATGGTAGCCGCCATGCCCCTGCCCGCCACCGTGCTGGCGCCTTCGGTGCTCATCATCGCCGAGCTGACCCTGCAGCAATGCGCCAAATACCGCGTGTGGCAGAAGCAGGAGCTGTTCACCCGCCTGGGCGTGCCCTGCCGCGTCATCGACTGGCGGCACACCAATGAATGCCTCTCTGCCGCGGCACTTGCCACCCAGGTGATCCTCTACCGCGTCCCCGGCTACCCGCTCGTGATGCGGCTGATCGAGATCCTGCATGCCCTGAAGCTGCCGATGGCATGGGAGGTGGATGACCTGATCTTCGACCGGGCCCTGTTCCTGCTGAACCGCAACGTGGACTCGCTCGAACCCGACATGCGCGAGGGGATCCTGTCCGGCGTCGGGCTGTATCGCAGCGCCATGCTGGCTTGCGGCACCGGCATCGCCAGCACGCCGCATCTGGCGCAGGTGATGCGCGAGGCCGGCCTGGCAAAAGCCTGGGTGATCGAGAACGCGCTCGACGAGGAGACGCTGAGCCTGGCCGCCGGGTTGCGCCGCCGCCGGGAAGCCGCCTCGCCGCGCGACACCGTCCTGGTCACCTACGGCTCCGGCACCAAGACGCATGACGCGGATTTTCGCCAGGCCGCGCCTGCCTTGCTGCGCGCCCTGCGGGCTCGGCCGAACCTGCTTTTGCGCATCGTGGGCGAGCTGACCTTGCCCGCGGACTTCGCCGCGGTCGCCGACCAGGTCGAGCAACTGCCGCCGGTGCCGTTCGCCCGCTACATGGCATTGCTGGCCGAAGGTGACATCGGCGTGGCTCCGCTGGAACCCACGCTGTTCAACGACTCGAAGAGCAACATCAAGTTTCTTGAATCCGCCGTGCTTGGCCTGCCGTCCATCTGCTCGCCGCGCGCGCATTTCACCGATGCGGTCCGGGACGGCGAAAACTCCCTGCTGGCGGATAGCGAGGAGGCCTGGTTTGCCGCTCTGTGCCGCCTCGCCGACGATGCCGCCCTGCGCGCCCGGCTCGGCGCCGCGGCGCTGCAAACCGCGTTGACGCGCTACGCGCCGGACGCGGTGGCGCACGCGCAACTGGCGCCGCTGCTGGCCCGCGTGCCGGACCAGCGCGTGCGCAAACCCCTGCGCGTGCTGCTCGCCAACATCTACTACACGCCGCGCAGCTACGGCGGGGCCACCCTGGTGGTCGAGGAAATGGCCCGCCGCCTGCACGCGCGCGGCGACACGGACGTGCACGTCTTCACCGGCCTGCCGCAGGACGAGCCGAGCCGCGTGACCACGCGCACCGACCAGGACGGCATCACCGTGTTCGCCGTGCCCACCTCAGAAGGTGACTCGGTGGCCGCGCTGGACGATCCGTCCGCAGGCGTGGCGTTCGGCCACGTGCTGGATGCCGTCCGGCCGGACCTGGTGCATTTGCACGCGGTACAAGGCCTCAGCGCCAGCCTGACCGCCGCCTGCACGCTGCGCGGCATTCCCTACGTGATCACGCTGCATGATGCGTGGTGGCTGTGCGCGCGGCAGTTCATGGTGCGCGAGGACGGCACCTATTGCTTCCAGACCAAGATAGACCTGCACATCTGCCAGAACTGCGTGCCGGGCGCCTACCACCTCGAACAGCGCGCCCGCCTGATGCACGCGGCCCTGCAAGGCGCGGCCCTGCTGCTCTCGCCAAGCGAGGCGCACCGGGCTCTGCACATCGCCAACGGCATCCCGCCGGAAAAGATACTGGTGGCGCCCAACGGCGTGCGCCTGCCGGCCGCCTTTCATGATCGCGCGCCGACCGCGAAACTGCGCTTCGCCTATGTTGGCGGCAATGTGGAGGTGAAGGGCTTCTCGATCGTCAAGCGCGCCTTCGAGGCGCTGGACCGCGACGACTGGGAGCTGGTGCTCGTCGATAACACCCTCAACCTCGGCTACTCCAGCGTGGACGCCTCCGAATGGCAGGTGCAAGGCGACCTGCGCGTGGTGCCCGCCTATACGCAGGATGGAATAGACGCATTCTTCGCCGGCATCGACGTGCTGGTGTTTCCCTCCCAGTGGAAGGAAAGCTTCGGCCTGACGGTACGCGAAGCCCTGGCCCGCGACGTATGGGTGATTTCGACCGCCGGCGGCGGCCCGGCCGAGGCGATTGTGGACGGGGTAAACGGCACGCTGATCCCGCTCGACGGGCGGCACGAGAAGCTTAGCGCGGCGGTGGCGGCGGTGCTGGATCTGCCGGAACGGTTGGCAGGGTATCGCAATCCTTTGGCTGGCGGGATCATGGATTATGCGGCGCAGGCTGACGCTTTGCATGAGATCTTGACCAATGTGGTCAGGAAGAAAGCAGTTCTTTTTTGAAAAAAGAACCAAAAAACTTTTGGTCCCGCTGTCGCCGCCTGCAGCAACGCCACGAGTGTTCTGAAGCGCAGTACGCCTACTGGCCTCAGCGTCAGGAGCAAAAGTTTTTTGGTTTTTTTTCAAAAAAGAACTGCTTCCTTCCTTCCTTAGGAGCGTACCCGCATGGACAGCGCGCTAACCGACGAAGCGCTCGCCCCTCTCTTCTGGCGCCCGTCCCGCCTCGGCGTGGACAGCGCCTGGTTCGGTCACGTGCCGTTCGCCCATTGGATCGTGGGCCAGCACCGCCCTTCCAGCATCGTGGAGCTGGGCGCGCATAACGGGGTCTCCTACGCGGCGTTCTGCGAGGCGGTGTTGCGCGAGCGATTGGACGCGCGCGCGCTTGCGGTGGACACCTGGCAGGGGGATGAGCATGCGGGTTTCTACGGCGACGAGGTGTATGCTGACCTGCAACGTTTCCACGACCAGCGTTACGCCGGGTTTTCCACCCTTCTGCGCACCAGTTTCGACGACGCCAGCACGCGCGTGCTGGATGGCAGCGTCGACCTGCTGCACATAGACGGGCGGCATCGCTACGAGGACGTGTCGCACGATTTCGCCACCTGGCTGCCGAAGATGTCGCGCCGGGGCGTGATCCTGTTCCACGACACCAACGTGCGGGAGCACGATTTCGGCGTGTACCGGTTATGGGCGGAGCTGTCCGGCGCGCACCCGTCTTTCGAGTTCCTGCATGGCCATGGGCTGGGCGTGCTGGCGTTGGGCGAGGCCGGTGGCGCGCTGGAACAAGTATGCGCGTTGCAGGATCCGCACGAGATCAACACCATACGCGAGCGTTTCGCGCTGCTCGGCGAACGCTGGATCGCCACGCGCGACCTGCAGCACGCCGATCAGCGTCAGGCGGCGGTGACGGCGAAGCTGGCGGAGGCGCAAGCGGACCTGGAATCCACGCGCGGCTGGGCGGAGAACGCGCAAGGCGAAGTGAACAAGCTGTTTCCGATGTATCAGGCGCTGATCGATACGCACCGCGGCGTGCGCGCGAACCTGGCGCGGGCGCGCCACGATGTCGCCGCCCGCGAGCGCGAGCTGGGCGAGCGCGCGGCCGTAGTGCAAGCACGCGAGGCTGAGCTGTCCGGCCTGCGCGCGGCGCTGGAGAGCGAGCGTGCGGCGCTGCGCACGGCGCACGCAGCGTTGGATGTGGCGCATGCTTCGTTGGGCGTGGCGCATGCTGAACGGGATGCAGCGCGGACGCAGACGCAGGCGGCCGAATTCACGCTGGCGGGCGCACGGGCTCATGCCGACGCGCTGATGGAGGCGCGCGCGCAGATGCTGTCCTCGACGAGCTGGCGGATCACGCAACCGTTGCGCCGGCTGCGCGGCGGCGCCGTGGATGTGCCGCCGCCTCCCCTGGAAGCCTTGCGCCCGCTTCATGCCGAGGCCGTGGCGGTGCCGCCGGCCGCAACGGCCGCTTCGCCGGCGACCCAAGCAGAGGCAGAGCCTGAACTCGAGCCTGAACCTGAACCCGAAGCACCGGCGGCCAGGCACCCGAACGTGCTGTTCATCAGCGGCGAGGGACACACGCCTGGCAGCGTCTATCGCGTGGAGCGTTATGTGGAGGCGGCGCGCAGCCTGGGCCTGGATGCCGGCTGGTCCGAAGCGGGACCTGTCGGCCCCGCCGAACTGGCAGGCGCCCGGCTGGTGGTGCTCTGGCGGGTGCCCTACAGCACGCATATCGCCGGCATCATACACGTGGCGCACGAACAGGGTGCCACCGTCGTCTTCGACGTGGACGATCTGATGTTCCGCCCGGAGCTTGCCACCATCGAGGTGATCGACGGCATACGCAGCCAGCGCTTCTCCGAAGTGGACACCCAGGAGTTCTTCCGCCTGATCGGCCGCACGATGCGCGGCTGCGACCTCGTCACCTGCCCCACCGAGGAGCTGGCCCACCAGGCGCGCCTGACCGGCCGGCCCGCCTACGTGCTGCCCAACGGTTTCGACACTACCAGCCATGACGCCGCGCGGCGCGCCCATCGCGACTGGCTCAGCTACGCCGATGACATCGTGCGTATCGGCTATGCCGGCGGCTCGCGAACCCACCAGCGCGACTTCGCCGCCGCGGCACCCGCCATAGCCCGCGTGCTGCGCGCCTATCCGCAAACCCGGCTGACCTTGTTCCGCGATCCCTCCAGCGGCGAAGGCCTCGTGTTGATCGACGAGTTTGCCGAGTTCGCCGACCTCGCCGACCGCATCGAATGGCGCGACATGGTGAAGCTGGCCGACCTGCCCGGCGAGATCGCGCGTTTCGCCATCAACATAGCCCCTTTGCAGCCGGACAATATCTTCTGCGAGGCGAAGAGCGAGCTGAAGTTTTTCGAGGCGGCGCTGGCCGGCGTGCCGACTGTCGCCTCGCCCACCGGCCCGTTCCGCCGCGCCATCGCGCACGGCACCTCCGGCCTGCTCGCCGCCAGCGAGGACGAGTGGTTCGACGCGCTGGCCAGGCTGGTGGAGAACCCCGCCGAGCGCACGCGCCTGGCGCAGGCCGCCTATCACGTATCGCTCGCCCGCTTCGGCCCCGAGGCGCGGGCCGAGGCGTTTGCGCTCATGCTGGCGCAAATCGAGGGGGGTGCAGCCGGGGCTGCGGCGTTCGAGCGGCAGCGCTACCGTGACGCGCTGCCGCCGACGCCGGCGCCGCACGTGCCGCCTTCCCAGACGCTCTTCGAACGCGACGACCTCGGCCACGCTTTGGTCACCGTAATCGTGCCCGTCTTCAACTATGCGGATTACGTGCCCGAAGCGCTGCAATCCGTCGCGGAACAGACCCTGTCTCTGCTCGACCTTGTGGTAATCGAGGACGCCTCGCCGGACGATTCGGCAGCAATGGTGCTGGACTGGGTGCGCGCCAACGCGCAGCGCTTCAACCGCGTGCGCGTGCTGCGCCATCTGGAGAATGCCGGCCTGGGGTTTGCGCGAAACAGTGGTTTCGCCGCCGCCGAGACCCCGTTCGTGCTGCCGCTGGACGCCGACAACCGCCTGCGCCCGACCGCTTGCGAAACCCTGCTGCAACGCCTGCAGGACAGCACGGCCGCCTATACGTATCCCGCGATACAGAAATTCGGGGATGCGGACGACGTTGTGGGCCAAGCGCCCTATTCAGTGCTGCGCCTGCAGCCGGGTAACTACATCGATGCCATGGCGCTGGTGCGCAAATCCGCCTGGGCGCTGGCTGGCGGCTACGATCACGTGCGCTATGGCTGGGAGGATTTCGATCTTTGGGCGCGCATCGCCGAACGCGGCGGATACGGTATCAACGTAGGCGAGGTGCTCGCCGATTACCGCGTGCACGCGCATTCCATGCTGCAGACGACGACGGAGAAACGTGCAAATCGCGAAGCGCTGGCGGAGGATATGGAGCGCCGGCACCCTTGGCTGGATCTGGCGCGCGGGGTTTCCTCTCTGGCGCGGACTTACCTTAAATGACAGTAGCCGGGCTGGGCCCTTAAGGAAGCAAGCAAGGCCTTCTTTTTTGAAAAAAAGAAGCAAAAAACTTTTACTTCCGCCGACGCTTCAGCGGGCGCGTTTCTCAAACGCACTCGACTGCTGCCAATTCGGGGTAGAAAAAGTCTTTTGGTCTTTTTTTCAAAAAAGGACTGCTTGCTTTCTTCTACGTCTTAACGTCAGCGCATTGTCCTAATCCTCCGCCCCAATCGTCGTCTGATGGCGCGACGGCGTAGCACCATAGCGGAACTCGTAGGCCGGCGTCCCGATCTCCGGCACGTAGTCCGGGTAGATCGCACCGAGCGCGGCATCGCTGGCATCGAGTTTGGTCATCAGGCTGTAGGTGCGCGTGAGCTCCGGGAAGCTTTCGATCACGGCAATGTCTCCGCGATAATCCTCGGCCGCGCTGCCGCTCTCGCCTGTGCAGTAGCCGACGAACGCGTTCTTGAGGACCCGGGCCGGAATGCTTGCGGGCCAGGTCGCGGTGCCTGGAACCACGCTGGGGTATAGGAAAGCCATCGGAAAATTCGTGTGGCTCCCGTCAAACGTCTTGGCGAAGGTGACGAACGTGTTGTTTTCGACATCTACGCTCTGCGGCCTGCTGTCGATCGCACCTTCGAGCATGAAGGTGAAGGACATGGCATTGGCGCCAGCGCCGGACTGGTTCTTGACGAAAATGTTGTTGCGCACCGTTGCCTGCCCGCCATTGGGGATGTCCAGCAGGTAGGTTTCCGCCTGCTGGCGGTTCGGCTGCGGCAGACCGCCCTGGAAGTAGTTCGCTGTGAAGATGTTGTTTTGCGCGCGCGATTTGAACAGATGGCCGTAGAAGGCGTGGTGTGACCAGGAGTGCGACATGATCACGGTGAAATTGGGGTCCACCTGGCTGGCGCCGATATAGGCATTGTGCGCGGGGCCGTTCCGTCCGCCATTATGGTCCAACTCGATGGACTTAAGCGTCAAGCTGCCGCTGTAAAGGCCGGCGCCGAACAAGCCGTTCACGTCGGACCGCTCGAAACCGTAGATGTGCGTGTTGCTGATCGTGAGGTTGCTGCCCCCCTGCTCATACACGCCGGCTTTGCCGGCCAGGGCCTTGCTGCCTGCCGCGACATCAACGTTATCCCAGACGACAGCATTGCTCTGGTCAAAATACACCGGCGCCTGGCCGAGCGTGTTGTTGGACGCAGGCCCCTCCAGCAGGATCACCGGGCGGGTATTGTTCTGCACCACACCCTGGATGGTGATGTTGTCCGGCGTGTGGAACACGCCGGCGGAGTAGTCCGCGTAGGAATCGTAGGCCGGGCCGATCCACGGTTGGTTGTATTGGCCGGAATATACGGCTGGATACACATAGAATGCGTCGCCGGGCGCCCAGAGCCGGTATGTGTACTCGCGCGTGAACGGTCCGCATCCGGTGGCAGCGGCCTTTTCGGGGCGCAGGTAATCCGTGCCGTCCCCGGTCATCTTGCAGCTTGGCCTGTTTGCAAAGCTGGAATAGGTGGCGACATGCTTGCCGGCGCGATATTGCTCGATATGCGGCTGCCCGGCTATGGCGGAATGCGGCGTCGATCCCGCCGTGCTCGCCCAGGCGGATTCAAGCGGATATCCCTCACCGCGTGGGCAGATCTGCGCGATCTGGGCGGAGGCATCGGGCGTTACGAACTTGCCTTGCAGCAAAGGGATAGCTGCACCGGCAGCCGTGAACGAGACCGAAACAACCAGACAAGCCGTAGCCGCGGGACCGCAATATGCTGCCATCTGAAAACCCCCAGGCGGCACAGAACGCGGACACGTCCGGCAGCCGTTTATAACGTTATCGGAACGATACCGCCCGGGCCGGATTTGTCAATGCGAAACCGTATTGTTCTAGCTGTCTTTCAGGTCTGCTGTTACCAACCGACGTCGACGGTCAGGTATAGACAGAAGCAAGCACTCTGTTTTTCGAAAACCAGAAAACTTTTAGATCCCTCCGCATTTTGTGGAAGTCGGGTACATTCGGTCAGACACGCAGGCTGCACATGCGGGCAGAACAAAAGTTTTTTGCTTCTTTTTTTCAAAAAAGAAGGTCTTGCTTACTCCTCGCCCCGGTCACCAGCAGAGCCCGCCGATATGAGAAAAGGCGACCACGTGCAGGAGCCGACGCCTTCGGTCCCTGCACGCAAAACGCCTGGCTCACGTCAGTTTTGCGAGCCGATGACGGCGGTGGTCCGGTCCAGCTTGGCACCGTAAAGGAACGAATAGTACGGTGTTCCGACTTCCGGCACGTAGTTGCTGTACATCGTGCTGAGGATGGCATCACTGGCGGCTATTTGCGTCGTCAGGGCATAGGTGCGCGTGAGTTCCACAAAACTCTCGACCACGCTGATGTCTCCGCGGTACTCCTCCGCATCACCTGCGCCGGCCGTGCAGTAGCCGACGAAAGCGTTCTTCAGCACTCTTGCAGGAATGTTGGAGGGCCAGGAGGTGCTGTTCGGTACAACGTTGGGATAGAGGAAGGCCATGGGGTAGTTCGTGTGTGATCCGTCGTAGGTCTTGGCGAAGGTGACGAACGTGTTGTTCTCCAGGTCCACGCTCTGTGGCCGGCTGTCGGAGACACCTTCAAGCAGGAACGTGAACGACATGGCGTTCGCACCCGCGCCGGACGCATTCTTGACGAAGATGTTGTTCCGCACGGTGACCTGGCCGCCATTCGGGATGTCCAGCAGGTAGTCCTCGGCTTGTGCGCGGTTCGGCTGCGGCAGGCCGCCCTGGAAGTAGTTCGCGGTAAAGACGTTGTTCTGCGCGCGGGATTTGAACAAGTGTCCGAAATACGCGTGGTGCGACCACGAATGCGAGACATTGACGGTAAAGTTCGGGTCCACCGCGCTGGCGCCGATATAGGCGTTGTGCGCCGGGCCGTTCGGCCCGCCATTATGATCCAGTTCGACGAAATTGAGCGTCAGGCTGCCGCTATATTGGCCGGCGCCGAACAGGCCATTCACGCCGGCGCGCTCGAAGCCGTTGATGCGCATGTTGCTCAGCGTCAGATTGCTTGCGCCGGATTCGTAAACGCCGGCCTTTCCGGCTGTCACGGTGGCGCCCGCGGTGACATTGACGCTGTCCCACACGATGCCGTTGCTCTGGTCGAAATACACCGGAGCCTGGTCGAGCGTGTTGTCCGACGCACCGCCTTGCAGCAGTATCACCGGCCGGAGATTGTTCTGCACCACTCCCTGGATGACGATGTTGTCGGGGTTGTGCGTGATGCCGGCCTGGTAGTCGGGATAGGAGTCGAACGCCGGGCCTATCCAGGGTTGGTTATAGGGGCCGGAATAGACCGCCGGATATACGTAGAAGACGTCGCCCGGCGCCCAAAGCCGATAGGTGTGTTCGCGCGTGAACGGCCCGCAGCCGCTGGCAGCCGGGCCCGCGGGGTTGAGATAATCCGTACCGTCGCCGGCCAGCACGCAGCCGGGCTGGTTGGCAAAGGAGGTGTAGCTCGCGATGAGGCTGCCGTTGCGGTACTGCGTGATAAGTGGCTGACCGCTTTTCGCGGATTGCGGCTGCTGTGCGGGCGCGCTGCCCCAACTGGCCTCCGAGGGATAGCCCACGCCTTGCGGGCAGATCTGCGCCATCTCCGATGTAGCATCCGGCGTCACGGACGTTCCTTGGAGAAGCATCGTGGCGGCGCATGCCGCGGTCCAGGGGCAGCCGAAGACAGCGGCCAGGAGCGCCGCCTTACTCAGTTTGCTATCGATCGACACCGCAAATCCTCCGGACCACGTGTGTGAGGCATGACGCCTCACTTTATCACGGTTTTGTGATCACGCGAGCAGAGGATAACAAAAAGTTGATGAACGTCAACCGTAAGTTGCAGGCTTAGCGCTTGGAACGACGCTATACGGTGGTATGCAAACAATCCGCAACCCGGATTTCCGATCGTCCGGTGAGGCATCCGGCCAGTGTGCCTTCCGCACTCGCCTGCGTGATCCGTAGCAGGCTCAGGCGTTCTGCACATGTGCGAAGCAGGATCAGTGCCACCTGGCGCCGCTCGTATGGGGTCGGCTGCCCCAGCAGGCATTGATCCAGACCCTTGAGCATGCAAGCCGCCACTTCCGCCTGCCCTTGACGGCAGGCCTGGTCGAACGCGTCCTCGATTTTGTCGCTCAGCCGGCGCCTTGAGCCGCCATGCGTCTGCGTCTGATCCATGAACCTCACCTCTTCGATCGTTGCGGAACCGAGTGTGCCGCTGTGGTTTCGGAATACTGCAAGAGAGTGAACGTTCTCCAAACGGAACGCGGTCGCCCGGATCGCCGGCGGCAAGTGAGTCGAGGAAGAAGGCTTATTCCCGTCCCGTTTCGCCGGCTGCACCCGGCAGAGGGCACACACCCGTGCCAGACGCGGGGGTGAAGAGTTTCCTAGCCTTTTTCTAAAGCGGACTGCTGGCTTCCTACCCTGCACACTGCACGAAGTGCTAACCTGCCAGCATGAATACGGCGGGCCAGAATATGGAAAACGGGATCAGCGAAGCGGAACAACGGATTGCCGAGCTGGAACAACTCGTCTCGCGCGCCCGGCACGATGTGAACGGCGCGCTCACGCCCGCCCTGATGGTGGCCGACAGGTTGCGGTCGAACGCTGACCCCGCCGTTAGTGCCGCAGGAGAGAAAATAGCGGCATCCATTTTGCGGGCCACGTCAATTCTAAAGGCGACACGCGGGCTGGTGCCTTCGCGAGGCCGTTCTGGGACTTAGGAAGCCAGCAAGGCCTTCTTTTTTGAAAAGAAGAAGCAAAAAACTTTTACTACCTCGCATCCTCGGCATTCATGTCCTTTTGAGAAATGCTCGCTTGCTGCGAAGGCGGAGACAAAATTTCGCTTCTTCTTCCTTACTCTTCCATCCCGCTCCACTCATGTCCGGCTTGCGCCAGCAATGCCGCAGCACCGTCAGGTCCTGCACTGCCGGCCGCATACATTTCGGGCTCGTCGCCGGCATGCTGCAACGCCGGGTCCACCGCGGCCCAGCTCGCCTCGATCATATCGGCGCGCTGGAACAATGTGGGGTCGCCGATCAGGCAATCGTACAGCAGCGTCTCGTAGCCTACGTTCGGCTCAAGCGTGAATGAGTCCTTGTAGGCGAACGACATCTTCACAGGCGCCAGCACCATCTTCGGCCCGGGATGCTTGGCGCTTATGGCAAGCGTCATGCCCTCGTTCGGCTGCATCTCCAAGGTGAGGAGGTTTTCCGCCAGGGCGCCCACTTCGGTGTCGCGGAACAGCGCGTAAGGCGGCTTACGGAAATGAACAACCACCTGGGTCTGGCGCCCGCCCATGCGCTTGCCGGTGCGCAGGTAGAACGGCACGCCCGACCAGCGCCAGTTCTCGATGCCGAATTTCAGCGCGACGTAGGTTTCCGTCCGGCTGTCCTTGGCCACGTTCGGCTCGTTTCTGTAGGCCGGCACGTCCTGGCCCAACACCTGACCGGCACCGTATTGGCCACGCACCACGTCCTTGGGCAGAACAGGATGTATCGCCTGCAACAGCTTGGCCTTTTCGTTGCGCACCGCTTCGGCGTCGAACGAGTTCGGCGGCTCCATGGCGATCATGCTGAGCAATTGGAACAGGTGGTTCGGCACCATGTCGCGCAGCGCGCCGGTGGGTTCGTAGAACGCGCCGCGCTGCTCCACGCCGATCGTCTCGGCCGCGGTGATCTCCACATAGTCGATGTGGTCGCGGTTCCAAAGCGGTTCGAAGATGCCGTTGGCGAAACGCAGCGCCATGATGTTCTGCACCGTCTCCTTGCCCAGGAAATGATCGATGCGGAAGATCTGGGTCTCGTCGGCTTGCGCGAGCACCTGCGCGTTCAGCTTCTTCGCCGACTCCAGGTCGGCGCCATACGGCTTTTCGATCACCACGCGGCGGAACGCGTCATTCTCCTGCTTGAGCAATCCGGCTTGGCCAAGCTGCTCGACCACTTCGCCAAAGAACCTGGCAGCGACCGCAAGATAGAAGACTGCGTTGCCGGACACGTGGTCGCGCAGTTTGGCCATGTCCTCTGGCTTGGTGAAATCGGCCTGCACGTAGTCCAGCCGCTGCTTCACCCAGCCCCAGGAGGTCTCGTCCACATGCTCGACGTAGAACTCCGCCGTCTTGTCGTGGGTGAAATCCTGCATGGCGGCAGTGAGCTCGCTCTTCCAGCCCTCCATGTCTGATGCCACGCGGTCCACACCGATGATCTTGAATCCGTCATCGAGCAGCTTGTCGCCCGCCAGGTTGTAGAGCGCAGGCATCAGCAGGCGCTTGGTCAGGTCGCCATGGGCGCCGAAGATCACCAGCGTGGCGGGAGGTGCCGGCCTCACGCCGGCCTTGGCCGTGTCCTTGCCCGAGCTGGTCGGCTTGGAGTTTGCGGATTTCGCAGGCGCGGTGTCTGGCAAAGCGGCGCTCCTAGATGGCCGGACGTGACCCGGCTCAGGTGTTCACGTGGTAGTTCCTGCCCGTCCAGGCCTGCGTCCTGGCATCCCGCCAGGTAAAGACGAATCCTTCGCTGCGGATATTCTCCCAGCCGAGTTCGGCCACATGCACGTCCAGCCCGGTGTCGGTCGTTTCCGCCTCGTTCGACGTGGCCCAGCCATCGTTGCTCCAGTGAACGATGCTCGGCTGGGGGAGTTCGATACGCAACGTGCTGCCAGGCGTCAGCCGCTCCGGCTGGAAGCCGACGCGCCAGGGGGTCACACGAAGCGCGTGCGTCTCCTCCAGATAGCGGCGCATCGTCTGTGGCGGCATGTCGAACACCGCGCGGTCGGCGAGCGAGCGCAGCAGCTTGATGTGCTCGGCATGCGCCCACACCAGCGGCATGGCCGAGCCGCTGGGGTGGCCGGGCGACAGCTCGCGTGCGGGTATCTCGCCGGCGTCCCACACCTGCTCGGGTATCAGCGCGCCGCGGCTGGTGCAGGCTTCCATCGTGTCCAGCAGCCGGGCCGCCTGGGCGAAGTCGCCGGCCGCGATGGCCACGTGGGCGCGCTCGCCCGTCAGTAGCGGCCACAACCGGCCCTGGCCGGTGCCGTCGAACGGGGTGCCGTCGTCGTGCTCGCCGTAGCCGTCGCCGGTGTAGCGATACCAGGCCGGGCCTGCTGGCAACTGCTTGCAGGTAGCGTGGTCGATCGCGCGTATCGTGGCCAGGATGCGCGGGTCATCCGCGCGGCGCAGGCCGAACCGCACCAGGGCCAGCGCGTCAGCGCTGATGACCTCGTGCGCCTGGTAGAGCCCCTGGCCTTCCGGCCGGTTCTTGATCTGCACCTCGCCGTCCAGGTCCGAAGCGGTGCCTGGCTGGCGGGCCGGCGCGATCCGTATGTAATAGCCCTCCACGCCCAGTTCGGCGGCGAGCTTCGTGCCGCGCGCGAACGTCCAGGCGTCGAGGCACGCGTGCCAGTAATCCGCCGTCTCGGTCAGGAACCGCGCGATCACCGGCATGCCCGCCTGTTCTGCCAGTTCGGCGGCGACGGTCAGCGCGGCGATCTCGACCGCGAGCGTGAAGGTGGAGTAGCCGGCATTCTCCTCCCAGCGGTCCTGACCTGTGACCGGACCCTTGCGCACGAGGAAGCCCGCGGCCTGCCGCACCATCGGCCAGTATCGCGGCAGGTCGGCCTGCGTCAGCGCGCCTTCCCGGCGCGCGAGGCCGACGAGCAGGATGGGAAATGCGCATTCATCCATCTGAACGCCCTGCCAGTAGGACGAGCCGTCCAGCCAATTGTTCTGCGGCCAGTGGCCGTCGGCCTCCTGGGTGGCGCGCAGGTAATCCAGCACCTGCACCGCCTCGGCCGGCGCGCCGGCGGCGAGCAGCGCGCCGGCAGTCTCCACCAGGTCGCGCGGCCAGACGAGATGGTAGCCGCCCAGATCATCGTCGCCCTTCGCCGCACCCCAGGGGATGGACAGGCTAGCGATGTAGCCGCCGCGGAAATCCGGCGCCTCGTGGGTGCGCAGAACGGCCGTGCTGACACGATACGTGTTGTGCGCCCGCCCGGCTTCGGCGTCGGCACGGGGCGGGCGGTCCAGGCGGCGCAGGCCGGCCTGCCAGTCATGCCAGGCCTGGGTGTATTCCGCGGCCAGGGTTTCGAAATCGTCCAGCAGGCTAGCCCGCGCGCGGAAGGCGGCCTCGATCGGGCTACGGCCGAAACCCAGGGCGAAGATTGCGGTGCCGCCGGGTGCCAGATCGACTTCGCCCGCCAAAGCCACGTTGCCGGACACCGCGCGGTCGAATTCCCAGGTCAGCCTGAGATGACGCGAGAGGTCCTGCCAGCCGTCGCTGATGCCAGCGAAACCCACTGAACGCGCGATCCAGGGCACGTCGGAAGCCAAGGCGAGGGCCGCGCCGCCACCCTCGGCAAACAGCATCTTCTGGCCCTTGTAGTCGTCCAGCCAGGCGTTGTTGCTGTAGCCGGCATTGACGAGATGCGGCGCCACCAGCGCGAACAGGCGAAGCTTGCGCCCAGGCGCCAGCGTTTCCAGCCTGACCGCTTGCAGCACCACGTCGCGCCGCGGGTCGGTGATGATCCGTTTGACGATGCGGAAGCGCGGCGCGCCGCCATCGGCCGGGCGATGGGTGTTGGTCACCTCGTAGGCCGGCACGCCGTCTGTCAGCGCGGCCAGGCTGGTCTCAGTGTCGCGTTTCTCCTCGGCGAACAGGCTCTCGCCGTCGGTGACGATGAAGCCGAAATCGCGCGTGCAGGCCTGGTCGACGCGCGGGTAATAGCACTCGTTGAGTATGCCGTGGCTGATGGTGAACCACACCCGGCTGGTGGCCAGCAGCGCCGTGCCTAGCCCGCTCTTGTCGCTGGAGGTCCAGCGCGGCGCGATGCCTGGGGCGCCTGGTGCGTCGGGCAAGGGGGGTGCGGTCTCCGGTTTGCTGCGGTGCAAGCGTTTCGGCGGGAGTGGGTTGCGAAGGAATAAGCAAGCCGTTCTTTTTTGAAGAAAAGAACCAAAAACTTCTGTCTGCGCTGTCGCGGACTCACGGGACAGGTTCGCGACAGCGGAGAAAAAGTCTTTTGCTTCTTTTCTTCAGAAAAGAAGGCCTCGCTTTCTTACGTCCCTACCCTGCTCCCCATACCCTCGCCGATCACCGCCAAAGCGCCCCAGTAGAACGGATGCGCCTCGATGGCGGTATCGCCCACGCTCTCCGACAGCACGCGCCTTTGCGCCAGCGCCAGCGCACTGGCCAGGCCGATGCCCGGCTGCGAGCGGGTCTTGGCCAGCGTGAGCGCCACCACATAGGCGGTGCTCTTGTCGTTCACCGACCAGTGGGTGACCAGAAGCGCGCGCGCGCCGGCGTAGAAAAAGCTGCGCGCCAAGCCGGTCAGGCTCTCGCCCGAAGCGCCGCCAGCAGGGCCGCCGGTGTTGCAGGCGGATAGCACCACGGCATCCGCGTCCAGATCCAGGCCCGCCACTTCGGAGGCGGTGAGAAGCGCGCCACTGGCATCAATCGCACCTGGCGGCGGCGAGGTGACGAGCGCCGGCTCGTTCTCGCAACGCAGGTCGGTCGGCAGGAGCGCGTGGGTGGCAAAATGCAGGATGCGCACGTCCTTGAGATCTGCGTGCTGCACGCCCGCGGCGGTGAAAGCGGCGCCTTCCAGCAGGTCGTTCCTGCCGGCGCCGATCACGCGTTGCAGCGCGTGCAGCTCCACCTCCGCCCCGGGCAGCGGCGGCAGGCCGGCCAGCAGCTGCGCGCTGTCCGCGCAGGAGCCGCTCGGGAAGCTGCGCTCGGCCTGCGCCAGCGTCACGGGGCGAAACGCGCCGAAACCGAACCAGGGCTTGGTCGCCCGCGTGGTGCCGGCAAGCTTGCGCAGGCTGACGAAATTGGCCGGCGCAGGCACGTGCTCGATGGCGACCTGCTTGATCAGCCAGGGCGCGCCGGCAAGGTCGTTCTGCTCGGCCGGCCCGGTCAGCAGGACGCCGAACGGGACGGAGAGCAGCGGTCCGGAGGGGGCGATGGAGAGCGCGGTGGCCCCCTCCAGCCCGGGAGCGACGCCACCCAGCACGAGCGTGTAGAGGCTGCGCGCGGCGGCGATGTCGAACGGCGGCGGTGGCTCCGTCTCGGCGTCCATGCTGTGGCGCACCTGCGCCACCAGAGCGGCGGCCGCGTTGCTGCCGCCCGGCAGCGGGGCCACGTTGATCTTCCCGTCACGCATGAGGAACGTCCAGCCGGTGTCGGCCGACATCATGGTGGCGACGAACGCCTCGCTGGGGTGCAGGACGCGCAGCACGTCCGCGGCGCCGACCACCTGCTGCACGAGCTGGCCGTAATTCGGCGAGGCGGCCTGCAGGGCAGCGTCCGTCTCCGCGCGCCTAGCCTGAAGCGCGTTGATCTCTGCCGCCAGCCTGGCGTCGCGGGCGCGGGCGGCGTCGGAGTTCTGGCTGCGCAGCGAGTCGCGCGACGCGAACAGGTCGGCGAGCGCGGAGGCCTGGTCGTCATGGCTGCGTATCAGCGCGCTGACCTTCGGGTCGCGGGCGTTTTCGCTAAGCCGCGCGCTGGCTTGGGCGATCTGCTGGGCGGTGACGCTGCCGCGGGCGAGCTGCCCCATCTCGAACATGTCGGCGTAGCGCGCCTGGGCCTGGTCGGGATGGCTTGCCGCCTGCGCGTGCAGGATCGCCAGGCAGGGCATCAGCAGGGTGCCGCTGGTGCCGGCGCTCTCGGCGCGCAGGATGCTGGCTGCCTCGTGGCAGGCGGCCAGCGCGCGCTCCGGCTGCTGGCGTTCGGCCAGACGCGCGGCCAGCAC
This sequence comes from uncultured Acetobacteraceae bacterium, assembly GCA_964247675.1. Lineage (GTDB taxonomy): Bacteria > Pseudomonadota > Alphaproteobacteria > Acetobacterales > Acetobacteraceae > BOG-908. The sequence goes on along the minus strand of CAXTVW010000006.1, from coordinate 45,469 downwards.
CAGCGTGGTCTCGGCATAGGTCCGGCTGCCCGGCAAAGCGTGCCCGAACACTTCGGCAGAGCGGGTGATGGCGGCCAGCGAAGCATCGCGGTCACCCGCGGCATCGCTGGTAAAGGCCGCCGTGCGGTACAGCCGCGCGGAGACCTGCGGCTCGTCCAGGCCGCGCGAATCGGCGAGCCGGGCGGCCGACGCGAACAGCGCCTGGCTTTGCCCCAGATGCGCCTGCAGCCGCAGGGCGCGCGCCTCTGCCCGCCTGGTCTCGATCACACCCAGCAGGGCGCGCCGCTCGCCCTGATCGGTGAGTATCTGCTGGTTGTCCAGCCGGCCGGCGGCGCTGCCGCGTGTGTTTGCCGTCGCCAGCGCGCTCGGCGGCAGCAGTTCCGCGTATTCCTGCTCGGCGCGGCTAAGCTCGGCCAGCGCCAGATCGGGATGGTTGCGGTTGAGCTGGTCCAGGCCGCGGTATTGCAGCAGAAGCGGGATCGTCACGCGGTCGTTCTGGCCGGGGCTCCTTGCCAGCGCGTCCGCCCTGGCGAACAGCGCGTCGGCGGCGGCGAAGCGTCCCTGGTCGGAGAGCTGCAGCGCCTCGCTGGCGTAGGTTTTCGACAGAGCGGGCGCGTTCAGGCCCTGCACACGCTCCTGCAAGGCAGCGGCCGCGCGCAACGCGGACTCCGCGGCGGGGTAGTTGCCCTCCACGTTGGCACGGTTGGCGGCGCGTACGAGGATCTCGTAGCGGTTGATGTCGCCGGAGCTGTAGCTGGCGGCCGCCAGGCGGGTTGCTGACAGACCGGTGCTGACCGGCTGGGTGGCGATGGAGCCGGGCGACACCGTGCCGGAGAGCAGGCCTATCGAGCGTTCCATGGCGGGCAAAGCAGGGCGCACCCCGTCCGCCAGCCATATGTGGCCGTCCACCTGCGTGGCCAGCGCCACCTGCGGCCAGCCGCCGAGCCTGGTGGTGCAGGACAGCACCATGGCCGGGTAGCGGCCCAGCACGGTGGCCGGTTGCGCCGGCTCGCAGGACAGCCGCCGGTCCAGGCCTTCGCGCCAGGTGCCGCCGGCGGCGATGGTGGCCAGGCCAGCGCCCGGTGCGCCAGGGCCAGCGTCCGTCGCCTCGGCGCGGGCGACACGGGCGCTCGGCTGCTCCCATGCACCGCAATACACCGAAGCGGCGACGTCACCCGGCTCGCCGTCCTGCACACAGGCCTCGCTCGCATCGTTGCGCCCGATCGGGATGGCAGCACCTTGCCTGCTGCTGCCGGACGGCACGAAAGCTGCGGGCGGCGGCGTCGAACAGCCCGCAACCAGGAGGACCGGCCACAGCCAGAACGCGGCCGGATGCGGCGCCCGCATCAGAAATCCTCCGCCGGGACGTTGGGTATGATGAGGTCGTTCTGCCGGCGGCGGCGCTCGTCGTCGCCCTCTGGGTCGGCCGGCAGCAGCGTGTCGCCCGATTGCAACTGGTGGAGGGCGGAGGTGATGATCGGATCGCCGTTGAGATCGCCGTAGCCGCTATCGACGGGCAGGTCGCCGGTCAGGAACTCGACCGGTTGCCGGCTGGGCTGGACGAGGATGCCGGCGGTGTCTTCGGCGGCGGTGTCGCTCTGCTGGATCTGCGGGCCGGTCGCGTCGGTGAAAATCGGCACGTCTGCCACGATCGTCGCCTCGGTCTCGCCGGTGTCCCCGGATATTCCGGTGTCGGTGCCAGTGCCCGTTCCCGTTCCGCTGCCAGTCCCTGTCGCGGTGCCGGTTCCGGTGCCTGTCCCGGTTCCGGTGCCTGTCCCGGTTCCTGTTCCGGTGCCGGTTCCTGTTTCCGTCCCGGTACCCGTGCCCGCGCAGGCGACGCCGATCTCGCAGCCGTTGAGGTCGTAGTTCGAATTCGGTCCGGGCGTGATGGTGGCGAGCCCGGCAGCCGCCTGCCCTGCTGTGCCGGAGATGCTGCCCAGCAGAAGCGTCTTCGCGGCGGGCGAGCCGGTGGTCGTGCTTAGGGCCAGGGCGGCCACGTCTATGGTGCCGGTCGCATTCCCGGTGCCCAGCGCCAGCGTCAGGTTCGTGGCCGGGCCGACCAGGCCCTGGCCGGCTGCGGGATCGAAGCTGACGGTTCCTGGCCCGGTGAGCGTGATGGAGAGATTGACCGGCGCGCCACCGCCGATCATCGTCGTGCCTGTCTGCTGCAGGGCGCTTGCCGTCACCGTGATGCTTTCGCTGCCGCCCGCGGCCGTCTGTTCGAAATTGGCTCGCGGACCGGCGGATGTGGCGAAGCTACGGCCAGGCCCGAAAATGTTGCCGGACCAGACGACATCGGGGGCGGCCGCATTTGCCGTGCCGCCGATGGTGATGCTGTCGCCGGCGATCGTGCCGGCCAGTGCGATGGTGCTTGCGGCCGACAGGCTGACCTGGCTGCCCGTCACCATGCCGGCTGACTGGCTCAGGCTGCCCGTGGCCGCGGTAAGTGCGATGCTGCCGCCCGAGGACAAGGTCCCGGCCAGGCCCAGCGCGCTGGCGGACAGGCTGAGGGGGCCGGAAGCCGTCACGGGGCCGGTCACGTCCAGAGTGCCGGCATCGGTCAGGACGAGGCCACCCTGGGTCTGCGCGCTGGCGAGCGCCGCCACCTGGTTCGGGCCGGTCAGGCTGATGCTGCCAGGCGCGGACAGCGACAGCGCGCCCGTCGACAGGCCGCCTGTCGCGATGATCCCGCCGCCTGTCGCGGTCAGGGACAGCGCCTGGGACGCAGCGAGCGAGCCGGTGACGGAGAGGCTGGCCGCCTGAAGGCCGGTCTGCGCGGCGGTGACGTTGCCCGTGACGGTCAGCGCGCCGCTGTCCGTCAGCGTGAAACCGGAAGCGGTGAAATCGGCCAGCGTGGCCAGCGCATCGCCGGTCAGGCTGGCCGACCCGGTGGCGCTGCCGCTCAGCGTGGCGGCACTCACAGCACCGGCGGTCTCGGTTATGCCCCCATGGGTGGCGATCAGCGAGAGGGCGCCGGAGGAGACCAGGTTGCCCGCCAGGCCTAGCGAGGCGGCAGACAGCGCGATCGTGCCGGCCTGCAGGTTCCCCGCCACGTCGAGGCCGCTGAGGTCGTTCAGCACCAGGCTGGTGCCCGCGGTGAAGTCGCCCAGCGTGGCCACGCTGGTGGTGCCGGTGAGGCTGAGCGAACCCGCCGCACTGCCGGAAAGCGTGCCGGCGGTGACCGCTCCCGTGCCGGTGACGTCGCCTGTGCTGGCCACCAGCGAGAGCGCGCCGGTTGCCGACAGAGCACCGGAGGCGATGTCGATCGTGCCAGCCGACAGCGAGATGCTGCCGGCCTGGACGAGGCCGGTGACCGGCAGGACGCCCGCGGTGTGCAACGCGAAATCGCCGGCGGTGAAGTTGCCGAGCGCGGTCAGGGTATTGGTGCCGGTCAAGTCAGCCGCGCTGGTGGCGCTGCCGGTGAGCGTGCCGGCGGTGACCGTCCCCGGCTCGGTGATGCCTCCGGCAGTGGCGGTGAGTGCCAGGTTGCCGGTGGCGGCGATGCTGCCGGACAGGGTGAGCGAAGCGGCGGTCAGCGCCGTGTTGCCGGCCTGCACGCTGCCGGTGACGTCCAGCGCGCCGGTGCTGTTCAGCGCGAAGGCGGATGCGGTCACGTTGCCCAGGCCGGTCACGTCGCCAGCGCCGGTCAGCAGGGCGGCGCCTGGGGTGGCGACCGTGAGGTCCGCCGAGCTGACGGCGCCGGTGGCGACGATGCTGCCGCCTGAGCTGGCCAGGCTGAGGCTGTCCGAGCCGGTGACGGCGCCGGGGATCGACAGGCCGGTGCCGCCGCTGAGTTGCGTGTTGGCGGCGGTGACCTGCCCGGTGACGGTCAGCGAGCCTGCCGTGGTGATCGAAGCCAGCGTTCCGCCGCCGACCAGGCCTGCCACCTGCAGGCTGCCGGGCTGGGCGAAGGTGAAGCTGGAAGCGGTGAAGTTGTCGATCGTGCCGACCTGGTTGGCACCGGTCAGCGCGACTGTCCCGGCGCTGCCGGTCAGCGTGCTGGCGACGATCGGGCCCATGGCATCGATGGTGCCACCGGGCGTGGTGAACAGGCCGAGCGTGCCGGCGCCGCCTGCCAGCGTGATGCCGTTCGGCAGGTTGATGGTGGCAACGTTGGCGTCGGCCGCCGTGCCGTTGGCGCTGCCGAGCGACAGTTCGCCGGTGGTGAACTGGCCCGGCTCGGTGCCGCCGTTTGCCAGCGTTGTGCCGCTATAGGTGGACAGGCCGATCAGCCCGCCGGTGCCGGTGGTGGCCGCGCCGAGGATGGAGAGGGTGTTCGCGTTGAGCGCGATGGTGCCGCCGAGGGCGGAGAGGGTGGCATTGCCGCTGACGGTCAGCGTCGGCGCGGCGAGGGCCAGGGTGGCGGGGCTGGCGCTGCTGCCCGCGGTCACGTTGCCCGCGACGTCGAGTGCCTCGGTGTCGGCCAGCGCGACGCTGCCTGAGAGCGTGGATGCAGCCAGCGTGCCGATCGTGTTCGTGCCAAGCAGGCTTGCCGAGCCGCTGCCGATGATCGCCAGTGTGCCGGCGTTGATCTGGCCGGACTCGGTGATCGCGCCCACACCGTATTCGATCGCGATGTCCAGGGACCCCGCGACGCTGAGAGCACCGGCTACGGACAGTCCAGGCACCACGAAGGTGGCGTTCTGCGCCGTGTCGATCCCGGCCAGGGTAAGCGCCGACTGGTCCGTGAACGCCAGGCTGGTTGCCGAGAAGCCGGTCAGGGTGTCGATGACGTTGGTGCCTGTCAGCGTGGCCGAGCCCAGGGCCCCCGTCAGTGCCGGCGTGCTGATGAGACCGGTCTCCGTCACGGAACCGGCGTTCAGCGTCAGCAGCTGGCCGGCCGCGATGGTGCCGGGGACGCTCAGGCTGGTGGCCGACAGCGTAATGGAAGGGGCGGCGATGGAGCCGGCGACCGTGAGCCCACCGGCCGCGATGTCAGCCGAAATGGCGGCGGTGACCGGTCCAACGACCTGAAGGGCGCCCTGCTGCGAGAACGTCAGAGAGTCGGCACTGAAGCTGCCAAGGTTGGTCACGTCGTTGGCGCCCGTAAGCGTGGCGGTCCCGACATGACCTTCGAGCGTGTTGGCCGTCAGGCCGCCGCCCGCAACGACGGTGCCGCCAGAATTCGTCAATAGTCCCAACGTGCCTGCTATGCCGGTCACCGACAGTCCGTCCGGCAGATCGACTTCGTTCTCGCCGGAAAGATACAGCCCGCCGGTGCTCAAATGCGCGATGACGTCGTTGGTGACGGTGAGCGTGGGATCAATACCGACCAGGTCGATGGAACCCGTCTTGCCGGTGACAACGCTTCCCGAGATAGAGAACTTTCCCGCCTGCAACGTGATGTTTTCGCTCGTGACCAAGGCGCCCGGCGCGATCGTCAGCGTGCCCGCGAGAATGTTGATGGATGCATTGTCTGAAACATTGCCGGTAATCGTCAACGGAACATTGTCTGCGAGTTGCAGTCCTCCGGCCGTTGCCGACGCTCCAAGAGTGCCGATAGCATTGCTGTAGTTTGCGTCACCGTAGAACAGCGTTGCGGTGCCGGTGCTGCTCAAGGATAGCGTGCCCACCGTGAGCGTGCCGGTCTCGTCGATCGGGCCCGCGCTGGCGGTAAGCGACAGCACCCTGGACGCAGCTATGCTGCCGGGAATGGCGAGACTTGCGGCTGTTATGCTGGCCGAAGTGTTGGCCGTAATGGAGCCCGTGACATCGAGGGCTGCCGAGTCCCGCACGGCGAAAACCGGAGTGTTGAAATCCGCCAGCGTGCCGATAGTGTTCGTTCCGGTAAACGTGGCAGAGACGCCCGCGCTGCCGGTCAGCGTGCCCGCGTTCAGGATGCCCGTCTCGGTGATCGTCCCGTTGCCGCTCGGCGGCGGCCCGTTATCGGACGGATGAACACCGATCGCATCCTCCGAGACACCGGTAGCCGTGGTGGTGAGCAGCCCGCTCACCGACACATTGCCCGGCAGATCGATGTTGCCGCCCTTAAGCGAGGCCGTAGCCGCCGAAAGACTGCCGGACACCGAGAGATCGTCGCTCGCCGAGAGTGTCGCCACGCCCGAATTGGTCCCGTTCGAGACCCCGGACCCGTTGAGAACGGTGACATTGCCGGAGACGGTCAGCGGCCCCGTGATCGAGATCGCCAGCTGCCCGGCGGGCGTGATGCTGACGCCGTTCGAGATCGTGGGCTGGTCCCCAACCGTGACGTCGCCGGAGATGCTGAGCGGCCCGGTCTGGCTGAGCGTCAGGGTGTTGGCAGTGAAGTTGCCGAGCGTGCCGATGGTGTTGGAGCCGGTGATCGTGGCCGAGCCGGCCGACCCGACCAGCGTGCCGATGGTGATGCCGGCCGGGCTGCTTATGGTCCCGCTCGAGCTCACGAAAAGGCCCAACGTGTTTGCCGTCGTGTTACCGGGCCCATAACCGTTGGGTATGTCGATTCCGATCACGTCGCCGGAGCTGGTCCGGCCGTCCAGACTGCCTATTGCGATCTCGCCGGTCGTCACGTTGTTGAGCGTGCTGAGCGTAAAGGTGCTTGCAGCCGGGTAGGTGAGGCCCACGACCCCGGTCCCTGCGCCCGTGCTGATGTTGCCGCTGTAATTAAGGGTCTCGAACGTCAGCCCGATGGTGCCGCCCGGGGCACTGAGCAAGGCTGTGGTGTCCGCGTTGGACCCGACGATCAGGTTGTTGTCCGCGATGAGGAGGGTGGCCGGGGAAGCCGTGGAGCCGGCGCTTATTGTCCCGGTGACGGTAAGCGGCGTGCTGTCGTCGATCGTGATGTTGCCGGCTGCCGTCAGAGTGCCGATCGTGGCAATCGCGTTTTTTGCGCCCGTCAACTGGATGGCGCCGGCCACGCCACCGCCCGACAAGGCGCTGCCGGACAGCGTGCCGGCGCTGATGATCCCGGTGCTCAAAACGTTGCCGGGTGCGGCGGCGAGCGAGCCGGCATTGGCGAACAGCGAGAGCAGGCCCGTCGCGGATAGGCTTGCCGAAGCGAGCGACAGGCTGCTGCCTTCCAGCGTGATCGCACTGCCGGCGATCGACGAGGGCAAGGCTGATGCTGCGCCCAGACCCACGCCTGCGCCGTTGGCCTGGTTCAGCAGGATCGCGCCGCCCGCCTGCAGCGAGATGCTGCCGGCGCTGATGCTGACGCCGCTGTCGATGGCGATCGGGCCGGAGCCCGCGAGCACGGAGAACATACTGCCGCCGAGGTTGAGTGTGTTGGCGCCGGCGGCTGCGGAGGCCGTGTAGGCGATATCCACGGAGCCGTCCGATTGCACAGAAACGGTCTCGTTCTTCGCCTCCGCCTCCAGCGTGGCGAAACTCATGTAGCTGTTGCCGGCGCCGGCATTCGGTGTGCCCGCGGCGATGTAGAGGATGCCGGTCGGGTCCAGCAGCAACGAGCCGCGCTGCCCGCCGCCCGCCAGGCCGGCGCTGGGCGCGCTTGCATCCACCAGGCCGGTCAGCCCCAGCGTGGCGCCGGAGATCTCCACGGCGCCGCCGTTACCGCCGAGGACACCGCCGCGCGCCGCGATCTGGCCGGCGAAGCTGGTGTTTCCGGCCGAGAGAACCGTCACGTGGCCGCCCGTCCCGCGCCTGCCGGCATTGGCCGAGAGCCGGGCGCCGCTGGCCACACTTACGCTGGCGGCAGTCAGCGTGGAGCGCGTGTGCGGGCCGCCCAGCGCGCGCGCGGGCGTGGTGCCGATGGCCAACAGGCCGCCGCCGGCATCGCCCGAAGCGTCCAGCGTGGCGCTGGCCAGGATGGTCACGCTGCCGGTGGCGTTGCCCACAACCTGGCCGCCGCTGGTGCCCGCCGCCAGGCCGCTGGCTGTCACCGTGCCCTCGATCTGCACCGATCCGCCGACGCCCGAGACGAGTATGCGGCCCGTCCGGCTGCCCACGCTGTTGGCCTGGATCGTGCCGCCGGCGGTCACGAGTTGGCTTATCAGGCCGTCGGCCGCCTGGGCGGTGAGCATGACTGTGCCGCCGTCGGCCAGGATGGTGCCGGTATTGGTGACCAGCGCCGGCATCGTGCGGCCGCCCAGCGAAACCTGCGTGACCATGCTGGTGACGTTGAGCGCCAGCAGCCCGTCGCCGTACAGGTCCAGCGTGTAGGCGGCGGCGCCGCCCAGTATGACCCGGCCGAGCCGCGCCTGGATGAGGCCGCCATTGGCCACCTGCGGTGCCACCAGGGCGGCCAGGCCTGCCTGGCGTATCGTCAGCGTGCCGTTGTTGACCACCCGCGCGCCGGGATGGGCGGCCTGGTCGAACACCATGTGGCCGGCCATGAAATTCTTCGCGGTGATGCCGGGTGCGGAGACGACCAAGCCCGCGGTATCGACCTGCGACCCCTGGTCGAACACCACGCCAGACTGGTTGACGATGACCACCTGGCCGTTTGCAGTGATGTGGCCGGCGATCTCCGACGGGTTGGGACCGACGACAGTATTGAGGGCGACCGCATTACTGTTCGGCTGCTTGAAATCGACGTTCTGCTGGCTGCCGACATTGAAACTCTGCCAGTTGATGGCGGCGCGCTGGCTGGACTGGTTGATGGTTGTGGTGTTGCCGGCCTGGCCGATCGTGGCCGAGCCGCCGACAACCGTGCCGCCTGCCGGGCGTGCGCCGGGCGCCAGTTGCGCGGCCGCCGGGGTTGCCAGCACGCCGAGCACCGCGGTGCTGGCAAGCAGGGCCGCGCGCCCGCGGCCATGCCAGGCCGGTGTTTGCACGGCCGCGCTTGGCACAGTCTGGGCCTGCAAGGGATGCGGCATGTTGAAACTCCTCGGCCGTCAGCGCAGCGGCGAAATGGCCCCGTCAGGGCGTGCAGCATCGCAGGCTAAAAATGCGCCACAGCCTGCCAGTAGATTGCTTCGGACTTCAAGCGCGATACTTCCGGCGGCGTGCCGTTCGGCGTGCGTGTCAAACGCGAGACGCCTTCAACGTCGATCTCCAGGCGATCGCCTGCATACAGGCGCACGCCGCCGCCGAGCGAACGCAGCGTGTGGTTCTGCTCCTGGCTGGAGCTCTCGTAGGTCTCGCCCCAATCGTAGAAGGCGTAGAACTGGGCAGCCAGTTTCAGCTTGATGAAGTCCGGCGCAGGCAGGCCGGTGTCGAGCAGCGGTTCCACCGTCGTCTCCACAGCGCTGTCGCCCGTCACTTCGCCGTAATAGAAGCCGCGGCCGAAATGCGGGCCGCCGAGATAGAATTTCTCCGAGGCCGGCAGGATGTCACCGCTATACTGGCCGGTGGCGCCCAGCCGCACGGCCAGGTTGCCGCCGCTGAACGGCGCGAACAGCGCCTGCGTGCGGTCCACTTCGCCCGACACCTTGGTGAAGTCGATACGCTCGCCGAGAACCGACGCGGAGGCGTCGTCGTTCGGCGAGGCGCCGAGTGTCGGCAGGCCTTGCGACACGTGCAGCGAGGCCAGGTCGGTGGCCGGCCTGTCGGCGCCTGCGAAGAGGTCGAGCAGCGAGTAGTCCGCACCCGCGCTCAGCACGCGCAGGCTGTCGAAAGTGGTGCGCGTGCGCGACGTCCCGGTGCCTGTGTCGGTCTGCACCCGCGATTCGATGCCGTCGAAATTCAACGTAAAATTCAACGTCTGCTGGCGGCTGCGTATGTAAGGGTAGGTGAGGCCCGCGCCGAACACGCGGGTGATGCCGTCATAGCCGATCGCGCGCAGGCTGCCGGACGGTATCGTCTCGCCGTCGCCGCCATAAATCTTCAGGCGTAGGCCGCTGCCGCCGATGAAGAACTCTTCAGACGCCTGGCCGAAGGTTTCGGTGTTGTTGAAAGTGTGGAAGATGGAAAGTTCGGTGCGCTCGCCCAGCGAGGTGAAGCTGTTGAAGTCGGCAACCGCCAGCAACTCCTCCGGCCCGGTCTGGCGGAAACCGCGGTTGTCCGCGCTGAGCGTCCCCGAGACGGCGCTCCGGCTGAGCTTCGCCACCAGGGTGAGCGCGCCGGGGTTCTCCACCGAAGGATTGAGCACCGCGGTGACCGACACGCCAGGCACGTCGCCGGCGAGAAGCAGCCAGCGCTCAAGGCTCTTCGTATCGATCGGATGGATGTCGGTCAGGTGGTTGAGGAAGCGCAACACCTGCGTGGCGGCCGGCCCGATATGGCCTTCCAGTTTCACCTGCGCGATGTACGCCTCCGTCACCACGAAGCGAAGGTGGCGGCCGCGTATCCGGGCATCCACGGCGGTGTAGACGAAACCGTCGCGCCGGTAGCGGTTGAGTATGGCCACGCGCGCGGCCTCGATGCGGCCGGCGGGGACCGCAGGGCCGGTGAGACCGGACGCCATCGCGGCCAGGCTCGCCTGGCTGTAGGCGGTGCCATCCTCAACGGAGACCTGGTCGATCGGCACGGTGATCGCCGGGTTCACCGGCGCCGGCGCCGCCTGCGGCCCGCCGGATAACGGCAGCGAAACGGCAGGCGGGTTTGGCCGCTCCACGCCTGGCAAAGGAGAACCGGGATTGGGCAACGCCTGCGCCTGTACTGCGGCGGGTGCACACAACCCGGCAAAGCCCGCCAGAACACGCCCCATGCGCATACGGCTGTACATGCAAGTGCATGTTCCGCGCAGGAGCTGTTTCGAGATTCTGTTCATGCAACCTTGGCCGAATCGTTTCTGAAAAGCGGCATCAAATGTTTGCAACTTGACATGAGCATCGATGCTTCGGCAAGACGACTGCGCGGCGGTTCCTACTGGCAGATGCAGCACCTCCGCTCAACCCGGATCATTGGAGTTCAAACTTGCGCAAGATCGGTCTGACACTCGCGTTCTGCCTCGCCGCGCTGCCAGCTGTTGCGGCACCGCCCACCGATGACGGTTCCAGCCTGAAGCCGGGTGCGTCCGACCTTACCGGGCCCACGCGGGGCGTGCATCCTGTCACGGTGCAGGGCGACAAGACAGCCAAGCCGGTGACAAAGGCGTCCAAGCACAAGACGTCGCACGCCAAGGCGCCGCCTGCCAGCGCGCCGAACTGAAGCTTAAGGCAAGCAAGGCCTTCTTTTTTGAAAAAAAGAAGCAAAAAACTTTTGCTTCCCTGACGCTTCGGCGCTTCGGGTTTCCGAAGCAGCCGGCTGGTGCAAATGCGGGGAATGGAATATTTCCCCCCTTTTTCAGACACGGAGCGCTGGCTTTCTGACGTTCAGGGTATCGCCGGTCTCGTCTGCTGATAGAGGCGATAAGCCTCCTGCGTTACCTGAAAAGCCTGACTGCCTAGATCAGTGCCCTCCTGCCAAGCGCCGCCTATCTCGAGCCGTCCCTTGTTGAAGGATGAGACGCTGAGATACACCTGATGCGGCAACAGGCTTGACCGTCCTGCCCGGAGATCCTCGAGCCTTTTCGTTTCGTGCTCGAGCAGGGCCAGGCATCTGGACAGCAGGTCGCGCTCCGGGCCGGGCGCCTCCGATGCAAGCTTTTCCCGCATGGCTCGCAGCAGGTTCTGCAGGTCTGACCACAGCTGATCGTCGATCAAGGCTTTCCACTCCAGGGTGTGGGCGTTGGCGCAGACGGAGATGCCGATCCGGGCGGTATCCATATCTGCTGCGATCCGCCTGGCAACACGCTGGTGCCGTCACTCGACATCTGCGGCGCGGCGGGCCCGATCCAGCCGCGCAGGCCGGTCGTGGGTGACTGGACGTAGGCGCCGTTGCCGTTCCAGTTGTTCTGCACCGCGCTGCCACCCCGCCAATCCGCTTCTGTCGTCGGCGCGTCGGCCGACCAGAAACCGCCATTGGCCGACGCATCCGATCCGGTCACGCGGGAGATGGTGCCGCTGTTTGCCGGATCGTCACCGTTCCACGGCGTCGGCGTGCCTCCGAACGTCTGCGCCTTGTCCGCCGGCAGGTCCGGATAGCCGTCGGCCGACATCGCGCCGCGGGCATTGGCCGCATCCATCTGCGATTGCAGGTCGGACGTCATCGGCACTGCGCCTGGTTCGGTCTGGTCGGTCTTGATGGGCGTGAACGGGCTTGCCTGTTCTTCGGCCGAGGAGGCACCCAGAGCGCCGGCCGCGGTGTCGCCGGTCATGGCCGCGCCGAGGCGGCCTGCGGCGGCACCACCGGCCAGTCCGCCACCCAGTCCGCCGATCGCCTCGCCCCAGGCAGCGCCGCGCGCCCCGCCGAGCGCGCCGCCGATTGATTTGCCGGCCGCCCCAAGGGCTGCGCCGCCGGCAAGCCCGCCGGCCGCCTGCATGCCGAAAACGCCGGCCCCGGCCCAGCCAGCCGACGCATAGGCCGCGGCGCCGCCTGCCCCCAGCGCCACGGCGGAGCCGGCGATCACCATGGATGCCGCCACGTCGACCGCAAGCTTGGGCACCTCGGGGCTGATGTCCGCGTAAGACGTCGTGCCGCCGCCGATGAACACGTTCGGCGAGGCCGACGAGATACGCGCGTCGCATATGGTCAGGTCGCCGAGCCGCGCCGCGGGCATGCTGTTGATGAACACGCTGCTGCTGCCGGTGGCGATCTTCTGCGGGGCGTCGTGCTCGTCGCACACGGCCGTGTCGGCCAGGGTGCGGGCGGCGTTCTGCTTGTTGACGAGGACGTTGAGCGAGCCGGTGAGGATGTCCCCGGTGGCATGGCCATACGTGGCGCCGATGTTCATGCCTGCGAGCGCGCCACCGCCGGTCAGCGCCACGGCACCGCCGACCGCCGCCAGCACGGCCAGGTCCGCGCCACCGGTGGCCACGGTCAGCAGGGCCAGACCGGCGGCGAGGCCGATCGCGCCGCCAAGACCGAAGCCGAAGGCTGAGTCGGTGTGGGAGATGGCGTCGCCCTGGCGAGCGGCGGGAGCGGTCATAAGGAAGGAAGGAAGCAGTCCTTTTTTGAAATTAAGGACCAAAAAACTTTTGCTCCCCGCCTGCATGACGGCGCGTGCTGGTTCTGCCAGCCTGTGCGATGGCAGAACCAGCGCGCGCCCGCATGCAGCTTGGGAGCAAAAGTTTTTTGCTTCTTTTTTTCAAAAAAGAAGGCCTTGCCTGCTTTCGTCAAGCAGCACCGTCCGTCCAGGCGAAGTGCCGCAGCATGTCGAGGAAAATCCCGTCACACGCTGCAAACTCCGCCTCCGGCGCCGTGTGCGTGATGCTCATCACCCGCTCGCCGGGCCGCAGCACGTAGATCTGGCGCTGCTGGATGCGGCCCGTCTCGCCGCCCTGCCAGGCGAACACGATCTCGATGCAGGCCACGCCGTCCAGCCGTGCGTCGCGCCGCAATTTCAGCGCGAAGCCGGCGGCGCGCGACTCCAGATCGGCCACCTGGCGGGTGACGAACGCGTCCAGCGCCTCGTCGGGCGGCATCTGGTTGGTGGCCACAAGGATGTTCGGCGTCATCGGCTTGTTCGGCGCGGCGGGTGCCGCGTAGCCGATCATCGATCGTTCCAGCCATTTGTCAGGCACGGGAAATACGTAGTCGGTGCCGCGGCAGTCCTGGCCCATGGATCAGTCGAATTCCGCTTCGGTGGGGTCGGCCGGGGCACTGCCGCCGAACTGGCTGGCGGGTGGGGCGGTCGCACCGCTGCCGCCGGAGCCGGACAGCGCGTCCGGCCCGGAAGGCGACGTGCCGGAGCCGGAGATGCCGACGATGGCGCCGAGCCGGCTCAGCACGTCGGAAAGCCTCGGCATGGCGGGAATGGTGGGCAGCGGGGCGAACTGCGGCGAGGCAGGCTGCATGCCTGGCGTGATGCCCGGCAAGCTTGATAGGCCCGCGCCGCCGGCAGAGGCCGCGGCGGCAGCGGCGCCGCTGCCATTGGAGGCGGCCTGGGACATCGCGGGGTTGCCGAGCGCGGAGCCGGCCATGGCGGCGGCGCTGCCATGGGCGCCCGGCGTGCTGGCCATCATCGCCTGCGCGGCGGCCATGCCTTGCGCGCCCATGCCGCCGCTTGCGCCACCGCCGCCACCCTCCAGGGCCGCGAACGCCGCGCCGCTCAGGCTGGAGCCTGCCGGCGCCGACGATGTGGAAGTGCTGCTGCCAACCGGCGTGAGCGTGCTGCTGCCCAGGTGCATCGCCGAGCCGGCAGACTGGGCGGACTGGGTGAGGCTGGACTGCGTGGTGCCGGCGAAGGTCTGGGTGACAGGTGTCAGCAGGCCTGAGCCTTTGCCGGTGAGCGGACCGCTGACGTATTGCAGCACCGGCGGCGCCTGGTCGGTGACCGGATGGAAGTTGACGTCCTTCATGCCTTGCTTGGCGGCCATGATGGGAGCTGCAACCATGTTTCCTGGGAAAGGCATCCTGCCGCTAGCCGCCCGGCGCAGCCGGTGCAGGCAGGGGTGCGCGCGCGCCGGTCACGAGTTCAGCCATATCTTCTGCCCGGTCTGCTGTATGCCCTGGTCGCCCATTTCGATGGTGGCGCTGTTGGCCGAGCCGGCTTCTACCAGCACGCCCTGGCCGCGTATGTCCACGCCTGCCGGCACGATCGAGACGTGGTTGTCGGCAGAGCCGTCCGCGCCGCCCTGGGAGGCTTCCACCTTAGCCACGGAATGCATGTGCACGCCGTCCTTGTCGAGCTGCAGCACATGGCCGGAGCCGAAATTTATCCTGACGCAATCGGCATCGAGGTAGATTTGGCTGTTCTGGTGCTTGATCAGGATGTGGGCCTGCGTCTGCTCGATGACGCTGTCATGCACGGAGCTGAGCCACAGCGTCTCGGTCGCCTGCAGGCTGACGTTGCCCACGGTGGTCAGGTGGTTGTTGCCCACCAGCATCGAGAGGTCCTTCTGCGCGTGGATGAACACCTCCTCCGCGCTCTTCTTGTCTTCGAGGGTGATTTCGTTGAACCCGCCGCCGCCCGGGCTGGTGCTGGTGCGGAAGCCGGTGCGCTCCTTTTCATCAGGCAGTTTCAGGGACGGAATGGTGTTGGCGTTCGGCATGCAGCAGACCACCACCGGGTGGTCCGGATCGCCTTCCATGAAGGTGACGCCCACCTCCATGCCGATGCGCGGGATGGTCTGCGTGCCAAAGCCGCGGCCGGCCCAGGACTGTGCGACACGCATCCAGCACGAGCTCGTCTCGTCCGACTTGCCCTTGCGGTCCCAATGGAACTTGATTTTTATCCTGCCATAACGGTCGGTGTAGATCTCCTCGCCCGCCGGGCCGGTCACCACCGCGCTCTGCATGCCGGGAATGATCGGTTTCTCCGAGCGCTGCTCGGGGACGAAATCCACGTTGGCCGGCAGGCAGGTGAAGGTGTTCTGGTATTTCGGGGCGCCCTTGGCCACGCTGTCGAATGTCGGGTCGGTCGCGTGGTGGACCACGGACACGATAACGTATTTCTGGTTCTCGCCGTCGATCGGGTGCGCTTCGAGCTGGAAACGCCCGGCCGGCTGCAGCGTGCGCGCGCTGCTGGCGGCCGAAATGGTGTTCTGGCCCTTCTCATGCGCACCGATAAGGCGGGAACTCACGCCCTCGCCGCGGTCGCGCTGGGTGTAACGGCCGGGATAGTCGAAGATCTCGAACTTGTCGGCCTGCGGAATGGGCGACAGGCCGTTGGTGCTGGTGACCAGCGAGTTGCCCGGATTCTGGAAATCGTAGTCGGTTGTCGTGCTCTTGCCCGAGCGAAACGCCATGTGATGCGTCCAGGCGGTGACGCCGTTATGGAAGATGCCAGGCGGGTTGTAGGGCAGCGTGCCGTCGGGGATGTCCTTATAGGCGTGCGCGCCGTCTGCCAGCATCAGGATGTGGCGGCCCTGCTGGTGCTGGAAGTAGTAGAAAATTCCCTCTTCCTCGAACAGGCGGGAGACGAAGTTGAAATCCGTCTCGCGATACTGCACGCAATACAACCGTGGCTTGTATTCCTGCGCCAGACCACTCGTATCGAAATCCTTGAAGCCCAGCTCGGTGAAGATCTGTTCGGCGATCTGGATGACAGTGTTGTTCTGGAACACCCGGCTGTCCTGCCGGTGTTGCAGGAACCACAGCCAGGGCACCACATTGAGCACGTAGGATCGCTGGCCGCGCGCCATCGCCTCGCCGCCGGAATAGGTCGCCACACAGCCGTTGAACTGGCGCCAGCCGCCGCCGTCCAGCGCGATCTGCCAGTCAACCGACTTGGTTATCAGCTGGGACGGGTCGATCGCATCGTTGAAGGCGCGCACGCGCAGCGCGTAGCCGAACAACGAGGACAGGGCCTCTGCACCATCCATCGCTTCGAGCAACAGGACGTCTGTGCCGAGGGGCGTCTGGATGGCCAGTTGTCGGTTGGCTTGGGAATAGCTTGGAGACCCGTCCATCAATCATGTTCCAGCGCGGACTTTGGCCGGCTGTTCTCTCACATACAGATGTGCGCGAGGTTGGGGGAGATGGGCAAGAGATATTTCGGTATCAAAAGGAAAGCCGAAAGGCTCTTTCCTCTGAAAAAAGGAAACAAAAAACTTGTCCCGCTCCTGCGCTGCTACAAGCGCCCCCGCCAGATGCACCCGGATGATGCAAATGCGGGTAGGTAAAAGTTTTTTGCTTCCTTTTTTCAAAAAAGAAGGCCTTTCTTCCTTTCCGCTCATCCCGCCGATCCACTAGGCAGCAAGATCACCGAAACCTGCCCGATACTCATTGCCAACGCGCTAACAGCGCCGCCAAGGCGAACAAGCAGGTCCGCGCTGACGGGCAGCAACGTCACGGCAGGGCTGGCCCGGCGATGACTGCGGCCGGACGCGCCGAGGCCGGAGCTTGCCACGTGCCGGCTCGGGTTCGGGCGCCAGTTCTGTTGTTCGGCAAGGACGGTCTGCTCGTGGTTGCGGGCCGCTTCGGTGCTGCGCACGACGAGCAGGCCGCCATTTGGCAGGCCGGAGGGGGCGTGCTCCAGCAGCACACCGCTGGACAGGGCGGTGGCATCGCTCGGCTCGTTGGGGTCCTGGTCAAGGAATATTTCGGTTTGCACGGTCGTGCCCTGGACGGCGGAGCTGGGGCCGTCGGTCAGTTCCGCCGTGCCGATCGGGATGCCCTCGACGCCGGCACTGGACGCCCCGCCGGACGGCTGCAAATGCAGGCGGATGAAGGCGATGCTGCCGGCACGGGCGGTCCGCAGGGTTGCCGAAGCTGCCTCACCGGCGCCCTGTGCCAAGGTCGCCGAAATGCCGCCGCCATAGCGGCCGTGCAGGACAGCTTCGAACGCAGAGTCAATCCCGTCGAGCAGGGTTTGGGCTTGTTCGGCAGTAAGCGTTTCGGCCATTCGAGCACCTGGTTGAAGGCCGGGAAGATTTTCTCCCCGCCGGGTGCTGCAGCCAGCACCCGGCAGGGAGTAGAGGTTTTTTGGTTCTGTCTTTCAAAAAAGAACCGCTCGCTTGCTTTAGGTAGCCTGGGCGCTGGCCTGGTTGTAGCTGGCGCGCGAGACGGTCGGGCTGCCGTTGGCGTCTTCCTTAGTGTAGTTCACGTTCTTCTGGGTGAAGTTCAGCGTGAGCGTCTCGCTCGGACGGTCGCCGCTGGAGCCGGCGGTGAAGCCGGAGATGATCGTGTTCTGCAGCACGTACTGGCAGTAGGTCTTGCCCGGGTTGCCGGTGTTGACGAGGTCGATCGTCGCGACCATCGGCTGCTTGCCGGTGGTGGCTGCCTGATAGAGCGCAGCGTGCGAGCTGTCGCTGATCTTGGTGAGCGTGACCTCGCTCAGGTTCGGCTCGGAAGCTTCGCGGTTGGAGGCGGCACCGACGGTGGTGCTGACGCTGCGGTTGACCGACCAATGCATCGAGGTGATGTCCATCCAGCCGATGTGGTCGGTCTGGGTCGCGTCGCCGGTGATGGGCTGTTCGCCGCCCGTAAGCTGCAGGTAGATGGGCATTGTTGAATTCCTTCCGTCTGGGTCACCGGCTGCGCCGGCGTGCTGCTATTCTGGCGGCTGCTTGAGGGTGGTCTCAGGCCTCCGCCGGTTCTACGTGCGCCTCAGACGCGTGGCCCGGCCGGATGTCGGCATCCGGTGCGGCCAGCGTCGCCTCGCCGAGGGTGAAGCGCCCGTCATCATCGAGTGACACGGCCAAGGTGCTGACGCGCACCTTGTCGCCGAGCCGCTCAAGGAAGTGTCGCGACAGGAGCGGCAATAGCTCCCGCGCGATGATCTGTTCCACGGCGCGCGCCCCAATCTCCGTTCCACGGGCGCGTTGGCCGATCTGATTCACCAACGTTTCGGCAAACAGAAGTTCCACGCCGTATGTCTCTTCCGCACGCGCCCGCACGCGCTCCAGTTGCAGGGCCACAACCTTCGCAAAAGTCTCGTCCGACAACGGCAGATACGGCACGATCGTTACGCGTCCGAGGAACGCCGGCTTGAACACCTTGAGCAGTTCCGGCCGCAATACGGCTTCCAGTCCGGCCGCGTCCGGCATCGTGTCCGGGTCGGCGGCCAGCGAGGCTATCAGGTCCGAACCGACATTGGCGGTGAGCAGGATCGTGGTGTGGCGGAAATCGATGTCGCGGCCCTCGCCGTCGCGCAGAATGCCGCGGTCGAACACCTGGTAGAACACGTCCTGCACGCCGGGATGGGCTTTCTCCACCTCGTCCAGCAGCAGCACGCCGTGCGGTCGGCGACGCACCGCTTCGGTCAGCACGCCGCCTTCGCCGTAGCCGACGTAGCCGGGCGGCGAGCCCACCAGCATGCTGACCTTGTGCTCCTCCTTGAACTCCGAGAGGTTCACCGTGGTCAGGCTCTGCGCGCCGCCATAGAGCTGCTCGGCGAGTGCGACCGCGGTCTCCGTCTTGCCGACGCCGCTGGTGCCCACGAGGAGAAACACGCCCACCGGCTTGCGCGGATCGGCCAGGTTTGCGCGGCTGATCTGCACCGCGTCCGCGATGGCGCGCAGCGCGTGGTCCTGGCCGATGACGCGGCGTCGCAGTGCGTCCTCCAGCGACAGCACGCTGTCTATGTCGGAGGCCAGCATGCGACCGACCGGTATGCCGGTCCAGCGGGTGACGATGCCGGCGACCGCGTCGCGATCGACCCGCCTGGGCACCATCGGGCTCTCGCCCTGCAGTTCGGCGAGGCGAACGCGCAACCCTTCGGTCTCACTGCCGTCGGTCGCCTTCTCGGCGGCTTCGAGCTGGGCGGTCAGGTCGCACTCGGCGGTCCATTGCGCACGCAGTTTCGCGGCCTCCGCGGTGGCCTGCGCGATCTCGGCTTCCACGGCGGTGCGTCGCGCGGCCAGCCCCTCGCGGGTGACGGACGCGCGCTCGGCCTTCAGGCGTTCCAGCCGGCGTTCGACGTCCTCTAGCGCAGCCGGCGGCGTGCTGCGCGCGATTGCCACCGACGCGCACGCGGTATCCAGCAGGCTCACGCATTTGTCCGGCAACTGGCGCGCCGGAATATAGCGGGCGGACAGGCGCACGGCGGCGTCCAGCGCCTCCTCGGTGATGCTCACGCCGTGGTGTTTCTCCAGCACCGGCACCAGGCCGCGCATCATCGCCACCGCGATGTCGTGTTCCGGCTCGTCAACCTTCACCGTCTGGAAGCGTCGGGTGAGTGCCGCGTCGCGCTCGAAATATTTTTTGTATTCCGCCCAGGTGGTGGCCGCGATCGTGCGCAGCTCGCCGCGTGCGAGTTCCGGCTTTATCAGGTTGGCGGCGTCGCCCTGCCCGGCCTGTCCGCCGGCGCCTATCAGCGTGTGCGCCTCGTCGATGAACAAAATGATCGGAACCGGCGAGGCTTTCACGTCCGAAATGACGCCTTTCAGCCGTGTCTCGAACTCGCCGCGTGCGCTGGCGCCCGCCTGTAGCAGACCGAGATCCAGCGTGCGCACCGCGATGCCGCGCAGCGCAGGCGGCACGTCGCCAGCGGCCACGCGCAGTGCGAAGCCTTCCACGATGGCGGTCTTGCCCACGCCTGCCTCGCCCACGAGGATCGGATTGTTCTGCCGGCGGCGCGAGAGGATGTCGATCACCTGGCGTATCTCGCCGTCGCGGCCGACGATCGGGTCGATGCGGCCGGCGCGCGCCATGGCGGTAAGGTCGATCGTGTAGGTCTCCAGTGCGCCGCCCTGCTTGGCCGGCGCGCTGGCGGCCTGCGGGGCCGCGCCGTCCGGCGTGCCGGCGGACGGCGCGGCCCAGCCGGCGGCGGCCGTCTCCAGACGTTGGGCATCGATGTCGCGGAACTGTGCCGAGAGGTCGTTCGCCACAGCGCGCAGCGTGGGATCGGCGACAAGCGCGCTGAGCAGGTCCAGCTCGCTGATGGCAGTGCGGCCGCCTTGCAGGGACGCGGCGAGCCAGGCCTCGCGCATCCAGGTCACGAGCACCGGCTCGAGCGCAGGCGCGCCGGCGCTGCCGCGCGGCAGGCGGTCGAGCGCGCGCGTCAGATCCGCGCTCAGGCGGCCCAGTTCGATCTGCTGGCCGAGTTCCACGGCCAGGGGGCCGCGCGACTCCAGCAGCTTCGTCAGCCAGTGCGCGGGACCGACGGAGGCATGCGTGTTGGCCAGCGCTAGCCCGGCAGCCGCCTCCAGCGCCGATCGGGCGGGGGCTTCCAGGCTCGCGACCAGGCGACGCAGATCAAGAGCCAACGACGATCTCCAAACGCAAGCGATGCAATCCCGATGATTCTCTCGACGCTACGATGACTGCGCCGGGCGCAGCAATAAAGCGTAAGATGACCAGCCTAACAAGAAAGTGATAACGGTACTCAATCATTCCAGGGTGGTAAGGTGCGAGTGTAGCGGAAGACTAAAATGTGGGGTAAGCCGGTTTCGTGACGTTGCTCCCGCAAGCTCCACGGACGTTCAGTTTTATCGTCCGGTCACGCAACTATTGCGTCTGCCGGGCGGTAAAGTTGCATGCGCCTGGAGCGGAATGGCCAGGGCGATTGCAGCGGACGTGCAAGGTGGTGGTTTGATCGATTTGCAAATGATCCTGGCACCGATTTCGCCCGAGCAGCCGGCCGGGGCCAATCTGCGTGCCGACGAATCGGGGAGCCTGGCCTATTACCGTATTAAGGATGCGCGTTCGGCTGCTCGCAACGCCGAGCGCCAGGCCGATGCCGAGCAGGAACGCGGCGGCCTGGCGGCCGAATGGCGCGTGGTGTTCGACGAGGCGCAGGCCGTTTTGTGCCAGCGCAGCAAGGATCTGGAGGTCGCCGCCTGGCTTGCCGAGGCGGCCATACGCATCGACGGCTTCGCCGGGCTGCGGCCGGCTTTCGCGGCCCTCGACGGCCTGGTGGAGCGCTATTGGGACACGCTGCATTCGGGCGACGCGGAAGATGTGGCAGACAAGGTCGCACCACTCGCCGGCCTGAACGGCACGACGGCGGACGGCTCGCTTATCCAGCCGCTGCGCCTGGCGCCGCTCACCGCGGCCAACACGGGCGACGCGGGCTCCCTGTGGCACTACATGGTCAAGCGCCGGAAGGGCGTCGCCTGCCCGGAGGCGGTGGCGCTCGCCGAGGCTGTCGCCGCGACGGATAGCGACGTGTTCATCGCCATCTACCGCGACATCGGCGCCGCGCTGGAAAGCTTCACTACGCTTTCGCAGCGGCTCGATACGCTGTGCGGCGAGGATGCACCGCCGTCATCGACGATACGCAACACGCTGATCGAGGCCCAGGATGCCCTGCGGGATTTCTCCAATCTGCCGCCAGGCGCCTTTGGCGATCCGGAAGCAGACGACCGCGTTGAACACGCGCCGGCGGACCAGGCCGAGCTGCCGGCCCGCGCGGCACAAGCCGCCGAGGTGGCGCAAGCGGGGCCGGCCGAGTTGCGGACGCGAGAGGATGCATTGCGCGAACTGGGCCGCATCGCTACATTTTTCCGTGAGCACGAGCCGAACTCGCCCACCGCCTATACGCTTCAGACCCTGATACGGCGGGCGCGCCTGCCGCTCGCCGATTTGTTGCAGGAGTTGATCACGGACGAGGCGGTACGGCGGGCTTACCTGAACGTGGCGGGGATCGGGCCGGAGATTTCTGAAAAATAGGCCAGGGAAGGAAGGCGTTCTCTTCTGAAAAAAGAAGCGGAAAAAGTTTTCCTCTCTAGGCCTTGATGGTGAAGCGTGGTTGTTCCGTCTTGCGGGTAGTTTTTTGGTTCTTTTTTTCAAAAAAGAACGCCTTGCTTTCTTACGAGCGCGACCAGAAGCGAAGGTGACCAGACATCATGGCCAGCATCCACGACAAACTCGAGCGCGTCCGTCGTCCGCGTGTCCACATCAAGTACGAGGTTGAGACCGAGGGCGCACAGGTCGAAAAGGAGCTTCCCTTCGTGGTCGGCGTGCTGGGCGACTTCTCAGGCCAGCCGACCGAGCCGCTGAAGCCGATGAAGGACCGCAAGTTCGTCCAGATCGACCGCGACAATTTCGATGACGTGCTGGCCCGCATGACCCCCGGCCTGCGCTTCCGCGTAGCCAACACGCTGAAGGATGACGGCAGCGAGTTCGCCGTCGACCTCAAGTTCCGCAGCATGGACGATTTCGAGCCGGGCCGGGTTGCCGACCAAATCCCTGCTCTGCGCAACCTGCTGGAGAAGCGCAACCAGTTGCGTGACCTGCTGGCCAAGGCCGACCGCTCCGAGGAGCTGGAGAGCCTGCTCGAGCGCATCCTGCAGAGCGATGACGACATGAAGCGCCTGGCCGCGGAGTTCGCCAGCCGTGGCGGCAACGCGCCCGCCGGCGGTGGAGAGAAGCCATGAGCGGCACACAGACGCGTCCCGATGCAGCTCCGCAGACGGGCACGCTTACCGATGGTCCGTCGCTGCTGGACCAGGCGATCGCCGCCACGCACCAGACGGAGCCGGACCGGGCCGAGCTGCTGCTGCGCACGCTGACCGAAGAGGCGCTGGGCGGCACGGTCAGCTACAACCGAAACCTCACGATCACCATCAACAAGGCGATCGCGCTGCTGGACGCCAAGATGTCCCGCCAGCTGGCCGCCATCATGCACAGCCAGGAGTTCGTCAAGCTGGAAGGCAGCTGGCGCGGGCTGAAATATCTGGTGATGAACAGCGAGACCAGCGCGAACCTGAAGATACGCGTGCTGAACGTCAGCAAGAAGGAACTCGGCCGCGACCTGGCAAAAGCAACCGAGTTCGACCAGAGCCTGATCTTCAAGACGGTCTACGAGAACGAGTTCGGCACACCCGGCGGCGAGCCTTACGGCGCGATCATCGGCGACTACGAGTTCTCCAAGCACCAGGAGGATGTGGACCTGCTGCGCGGTATGGCGAGCGTGGCGGCCGCCGGCTTCTGCCCGTTCATCTCGGCTGCCAGCCCCACGCTGTTCGGCTTCAACGATTATTCCCAGCTCGCCAAACCGCGGGACCTGGAGAAGATTTTCGACACCATCGAATACGCGAGCTGGCGCGGCTACCGCGACAGCGAGGATTCGCGTTTCGTGACGCTCGTTCTGCCGCGCGTGCTCGCCCGGCTGCCTTACGGGCGGGAGACCAAGCCGATCGACGAGTTCGACTTCGAGGAGGGTGCCACGGGTGCCAACGGCGCGGTTACAGCGCTGCCGCATGACGAGTATTGCTGGATGAACGCGGCGTTCGTGATGGGCACCAAGCTGACCGACGCGTTCGCCAAGAACGGCTGGTGCACCGCCATCCGCGGCGCCGAGAACGGCGGCAAGGTGGAAGCCCTGCCGATGCACGTGTTCAGCAGCGACGACGGCGACGCCGACCTGAAATGCCCGACCGAAGTGGGCATCACCGACCGGCGCGACAACGAACTGGCCAAGCTCGGTTTCCTGCCGCTGTGCCACTACAAGAATACTGACTACGCGGTGTTCTTCGGCGCCCAGACCACCCACAAGCCGAAGAAATACGATCGCCCCGAAGCCACCGAGAACGCGGCGATCTCGGCTCGCCTGCCCTATTTGATGGCCACGTCACGCTTCGCGCATTACCTCAAGGTGATCGGACGCGACAAGATCGGTTCGTTCATGGAGGCCACCGAGTGCGAGACGTGGCTGAACCGCTGGATACAGAACTATGCGAACTCGAACCAGAACCCCGGCACCGCGATGAAGCTGCAATACCCGTTGCGAGAGGCGAAGGTTACGGTGCGCGAGGTGGCGGGGCGGCCAGGGTCGTATAACGCGGTGGCCTGGTTGCGGCCCTGGCTGCAGTTGGAGGAGTTGACCACGTCTATGCGGCTGGTGGCGCGTATTCCCAAGGCAAACTGAGCAAGCAAGGCCTTCTTTTTTGAAAGAAAGAAGCAAAAAACTTTTGTCCTGTTCGCTGGCACTATGTGCCGCATTTGCCTGGAGGTTGCCGCGCATGCCCAGAGGATCGCGGCTGTCTCAGACGCGTGGTAACAAAAGTTTTTTGCTTCTTTTTTTCAAAAAAGAAGGCCTTCCTTCCTTACTCTGCCCGACATGACACCCACCGCCCAAGCCGAAACTCTTATCGCCCACATAGACGCGGCACTCTCGCGCCAGGTCGACGCCATAATCCACGCGCCGCAGTTCCAGGCGCTGGAAGCCGCCTGGCGGGGCCTGCACTTGCTTGCCCAGACGGTCGCTCGCACCAGGCTGGTAAGGCTGCGCGTGCTGGACGTGACGTGGCCCGAGATCTGCCGCGACATCGAGCATTCGGTCGAGTTCGACCAGAGCGTCCTGTTCCGGCTCATCTACAGCGACGAGATCGGCACTCCCGGCGGGCAGCCGATCGGGCTGCTCGTTGGCGACTACCAGGTGGCGCACCGGGCCGGGCTGGGCCGCACGGATGACGTCTCCGCCCTTCGCGGCCTCGCCGCGATCGCCGCGGCCGCATTCTGCCCGCTGGTGCTCGGTGCGGCGCCGGCGCTGCTCGGCCTGCAACGCTTCGCCGAAATGGGGTCCGGCCTGGATCTTTCCGACGCGTTCGAAGGCGAAGCGTATCTACGCTGGCGCTCGTTGCGCCAGCAGGAAGATACGCGCTTCCTGGGCGTGCTGCTGCCGCGCGTGCTGCTGCGCACCTCCTGGATCTCGGATGACAGGCGCCGGCGTGACAGCTTCCGCTACGAGGAGGACATCGGCGCGGACGGCGCCGGGCTGCTATGGGGCAACGCCGCCTTCGTATTCGCGGTGGCGGTGATACGCCGCTTCGACCAGAGCGGCTGGTTCGCCGATCTGCGCGGCGCTCCGCAGGACCGCGATGCCGGCGGCCTGGTGCGCGACCTGCCCCCTTACGTGTTCGACACCGACTGCCACGGCATCGCAGCACAGCCCCCTTTGGAGGTGCGCGTCAGCGGCGGGCAGGAACAGAGCCTGAGCGAGCTGGGGCTGTTGCCGCTCTCGGCGGCGCCCTACACCACCGCGCTGCTGTTCAACACCAACGCCTCGCTGCACGCGCCGCCCTCGTTCGACAGGTCGGAGGCAACGTGGAACGCGCGCATCTCCTCGATGCTGCAATACATGCTCTGCGTGTCGCGCTTCGCGCATTTCCTGCTGATGATGATGCGCGATAGGGTGGGAAGCTACGCCGGTGCCTCGGACGTGCAGCGCACGCTCAACACCTGGATCGCCGCGTATTGCCTGGGCTCGGATGGCGCCACGGACGAGATGCGCGCGCGCTTTCCGCTGCGCGACGCGGGTATCGAGGTGGCCGAGATCCCCGGGCGCCCCGGCGCGCTAAGTTGCGTCATCCGTCTACAGCCGCATTTCCAGCTCGACAGCATCGCCACCAGCTTCCGGCTGGTGACCGAGCTCGCCGCGCAGCATCGCTAGGGCGCGCCATGTCAGAAAAGAACGCGACCCACGCCGAGATCGCCGCGATGCTTGATGCCGGCAGCCTTTCGCCGGCCATCGACATGCTGGGGGCCAGGCTGCGGTCGGCCCCGTCCGACCATCTGGCGCGCACGCTACTGGCGGAGCTGCTGTGCCTGGCCGGCGCGTTCGACCGCGCGGAGGCACAGCTTGCCGTGCTGGCCCAGCAGACGGTGGACCGGCCGGTGGCGATCGCGCGGCTACGCCACCTGATACGTGCGGCCAGCGCGCGGGAGGCGTGGTTCAGCCAGGGCGCCGTCCCTGCCCTGCTGGGTGAACCCACGCCGGCGCAGCGCGCGGCGATGGAACTGGCGGTGGCGATGCGCGCCGGTGACGCGCCGCGCGTGGCCGACAAGCTCGCCGAGGCGGAGACGCTGCGCGCAAAGACGCCGGGCATGGCGGACGGCGTGGCGTTCGACGATCTGCGTGACGTCGATGACCGTTGCGCCTGGTTCCTGGAGATCCTCACCGGTGACGGCGGCTACATGTGGGTGGACATGGCAACGGTGGCCGGCCTCCGCTTCCAGCCCGCCGCACGCCCGATAGACCTGCTGTGGCGCGAGGCGCGCATGGCGCTGCATGACGGCCGCGTGGCCGATATCGTGGTACCCGCGCAGTATGTCAGCCCGGCGCCGAGCGATGCGCAGCGCCTGGCACAGGTGACTGACTGGAAAGAGGGTCCGGGCGGCGCGTTCACCGGCAGCGGCCAGCGCCTGTGGCTCGCCGGCGAGGATGCGCGCGGCGTGCTGGACCTGAACGAGGTCACCTTCACGGCAGCCCCGTCATGAGCGGCGCCCCGGTCCGGCTCACCGGCCCCTCGCTGCTGGACCGCCTGCTGGACGACGCCCCCGACATGCGTGTGGAAACGCCGCGCAGCCGCCAGGCGATGATGCGCGACGCCCTGGAGAGCCTGCGCCGTGACCTGGAATCGGTGCTGAACACGCGCCGCTGCCCGAACTCGCCGCCCGCCGGGCTGAAGCGCCTGCGCCGTTCGCTGCTGACCTACGGCGTTGGCGACTTCATCGGCGCCAACATGACGACGCGCGAGCAGCGCGCGGTCTTCGCCTCTGGACTGGAGGAGGCGATACGCGAGTGCGAGCCGCGCTTCCGCCAGTTGTCGGTGACCGTGCTTGACCCGCGCGAGGCCACCGAACGTGTGTTGCGGCTGCGCATCGAGGCCACTGTGGTGCTGGAGGATTCCGCGGTGCCTGTGCTGTTCGCCTCCTCGGTGAACCCGGCAACCTTGCGGTTCTCGGTGGCGGAAGCCAGCCATGTCTGACCAGCTGCTGCCGCTCTACGACCAGGAGCTGGCCTATCTGCGCACGCTGGCCGGCGAGTTCGCCGACGCGCACCCCAAGATCGCCGGCCGGCTGCGGCTGTCCGCGGATGCGGTGGACGACCCGCACGTCGCCCGGCTGATCGAGGGTTTCGCACTGATTGCCGCCCGCATCAGGCAGAAGCTGGACGACGAGTTCCCCGAGCTTACCGACAGCCTGCTGGGCGCGCTGTATCCGCACATGCTGGCGCCGTTCCCGTCCGCCTCCATCGCGCGCTTCTCGCCTCTGGAGGATCTGGACGGCATCTACCGCATCGCGCGCGGCACCCCGCTGGAGATGGAGCCGATCGCCGGCGAGGCGTGCCGCTACCGCACCACGCAGGATGTGGAGCTGTGGCCGCTTGCGGTGCGCAGCGCGGAACTGGGCGGTCGTCCCCTTGTCGCACCCGCCGGCCCGCATACGGACGCCGCCGTCAGCAGCCTGCGCCTGGTCGTGGAGTGCCTCTCGCCCGGGCAGAGCTTCACGGCCCTGGGCATGGACCGGCTGCGCTTCTACCTGCACGGACTGCCGCAGCACGCGGCTGGGCTGTACGAGCTGCTTTGCAACAACCTGGTGGGTGTCGCCCTGGCGGAGCATCCGGAGGACCGGCGCGCCACCTTCCTCGGCCATCAGGCGATCACACCGGTCGGCTTCTCGCCGGAAGAGGGGATGCTGCCCTACGCGCCACGTTCGCTTGCCGGCTACCGGCTGCTCGGTGAGTATTTCGCCTATCCGCAAAAATTCCTCTTCGTCGATCTGACCGGCATCAGCGCCAAGACGCTGTTGCACGCCGGAAATCGGCTGGAGATTTTCTTCTATTTCGACCGCGCCGTGCCGGGCCTCGACAGGCAGGTGTCGGCGGAGAGCTTCCAGCTCGGCTGCACGCCCATCGTCAACCTGTTCACCCAGCGCGCCGAGCCGATCGCGCTGACGCATGAGCACGCAGAGTACCACGTGGTGCCGGACTCCCGCCGCCACGCCACGCGCGAGGTGTTTGCGGTTGATCGGGTGACGCTGAACGAGGCAGGCCGCGGCAGCCGCGACGTGCTGCCGTTCTTCGCCAGCCACCATGCCGCCGACCCTGCGCGCCAGACGCTGTTCTGGACCACGCAGCGCCGCCGCCTGGCCGAGGCCGACGACAGCACGGACGTGACGCTCTCGATCGTGGATACCGAGCTGAACGCCGCCTCGCCCACCGACGGCATCATCGCGGTGGAGACCACCTGCCTGAACCGCGAGCTGCCTAGGCAAATACCGTATGGCGGCAGCCGTCCGGCGGTCAGCCTGGTGGACGGCGCGGCCGAGGTGACGGCCGTGCGCTGCATGGCGCCGCCCACGCCCACATTGCGCCCGCCCGGCGGGCGGCGCTCCGGCTGGCGGCTGATCTCGCAGCTCTCGCTCAACCACCTCTCGCTGGGGGATGGTACGGCCGGGGCGGACGCATTGCGCGAGATCCTGCGGCTGCACGATCTGCGCGACGTGCCGGAGACGCGCGCCGCGATCGACAGCATACGCAGCGTGACCTGCACCCGCGGTACCGCCCGCCTGCCAGGCAATGGCGCCATCTGCCGCGGCGTGGACGTGGCGCTGGAGCTGGACGCGCGCCGGCTGGAAGGCACCGGCGCCTTTCTGCTCGCCAGCGTGATCGATCGGTTCCTCGGGCTGTACGCCTCGATAAACAGCTTCACGCGGCTGACGGTGCGCCTGCACGGCCGCGACGAGCCGCTGTGCACCTTCCCGCCGCGCGCGGGCGAACGGCCGCTGGTATGAGCCGCCGGGCGCCGCCTGCCGTGCGCTTGGCCGAACTGTCGCTGGGCGCGCGGCTGCGCGCGGTGCCGCACCGTTTCGACGGCCTGCACGCTTTGCGCCTGGCCGAACTCGGCCACCGGCGGGCGGGCACGGACGCCGCGCCTGACGAGGAGGCCGTCCGCCTCCCGGTGGTGCAGGGCCTGGCGTTCGCAGCCGCGCCCGTGGCAGGCGCCGCGGGGGACGCGCACGGCCTGCGTTTGCGGGTGGCCTTTCTGGGGCTGACCGGGCCGCTGGGCGTGCTGCCGCAGGTGTATGCCGAGTTGGTGCAGCGGGCGGATCGCCTGCGCAACCGAAGCGTCTCGGCGTTCCTGGACATGTTCAACCACCGACTCGTCAGCCTCTTCCTGCGCGCCTCAGAGAAATACCGCCTCGGCCTGCTGGTGCAGCGCGAGGTGAGCGGCCCGGCGCCGGCCGGGCGCATGGCGCTCGGCGGCGATCCCGTGAGCGCCGCCATGCTAAGCCTGGCTGGTTTCGGCACGCCGCATCTCCGTGGCCGCATGAGCGTGGCCGACGAGGTGGTGCTATATTACGCCGGCATCTTCGCCGCCCGCACCCGCCCGCCTGGCGCATTGCAGGCGATGCTGGCCGACTATCTGGGCATGGCCGTGCGGGTGGAGCCGTTCAGCGGACGCTGGGTGGCAGTGGATGCGGCCGAACAGACCCGCCTACCGCGCGCCGGCGAGACGCCGCGCTACGCCGCCCTAGGTATCGACACGGTGGCCGGCGCCCGCATCTGGGACGTTCAGGGACAGTTCCGCGTGGTGGTGGGGCCAGTGGACGGGGAGGCCATGCGGTCGCTGATGCCGGACCAGCCCGGCCTGCGACGGCTGGTTGATCTGGTGCGCGCCTATGCCGGGATCGACCTCGGCTTCGACGTGCAGGTGGTGCTGCGGGCGGACAGCGTGCCCGCGCTGGAACTGGCGACCGAGGCGGGGCCGTCGGCACCCAGGCTGGGCTGGAACACCTGGGCGAAAGGCTTGCCCGCGCTGGCGGACAAGGACGACATCATCCTGGATCCCGACCAGGTGATGGGATGGCAATCGCGGGCCGGCGCGGCCCAGGCAGACCTGATGGAACGGACATGAAGCTCACCCTACGATTGGCTGCCCCTGCCACCCACACCGGGGACACCCAGACGGGGCAGAGCCGCACGCTGACCGAGGGGCGCCTGAGCATCGGCCGCGGCGCCGACAACGACTGGATGCTGGCCGACCCCGACCGCACGCTGTCGAAGAATCACTGCCGCATCGACGCTTCGGATTCCGGGTTCATGCTGACCGACCTCAGCACCAACGGCGTGTTCCTGGGCGGGCAGAGCCAGGCGATCGGCCGCGGCCATTCCTGCGCGCTGGAGGACGGCGACAGCTTCTCGCTCGGCCCCTACGTCATGTCGGCCTCGATCGAGGGCGGCGATGCCGCCGCGTTGCAGCTCGAGCACGGCCTGGGCCTGCCGCAGGAGGACGAGGAGGCGATCTTCCCCTCCAGCAACCGGCCGCGCGCGGACCTCCTCTCGCCGATAGCACCCGCGATCGCCGAACCCTGGCTGACAGACATTCCGGGCGGCGCGTTCGGCCCCGGCCGCCGCGCCGCGCCGCAGGGCTGGGACGCGCCGCCCGACCCCGCGACTTACGCCGCAAGCGGCGCCTTCGAGGCGCGCGACCCGCTCGACCCTCGCCTGCCGAGCGCGTTTGTGCCGAGTGACGGGTTCAGCCAGTCCTCCGAGCATCTTGCTGCCGCCTCTACGGTGATGCGCGTGCCGCAGGCGCAGGTTGTGCTACCTACGGACTGGAACGAGGTGCCGGCTGAGGCGCCAGAGGCGGAGCCGGCGCTACAGGCAGAGGCGCCGCAAGCCGCCCCTGCCTGGCCGCCAGCGTTGCCCACGGCTCCGGAACCGCAGCCGGCAGTTTCGTTGCCGCCCGCCTGGCTAACTGAATCGCGCGAAGCGGCTTGGGAGCCGCCCGCGCCGCCGGCCGCCCTTCCCGCCTCCTGGGCGACCCCTGAACCGGAGAATGAGATCACCCTGCCGGCGCGCTATCTGCCGTTACCCGAGCCGGAGCCGGAGACGCGCATCGTGCCGCCCTATGTGCCGGCAGCGCCCGCGCCTCGGATCGCGATCACCCCGCCGCCGCCACCACCACCACAGGCGGCGCCCCCGCCTGCCCCGCCCGACATCATCGAGACTGCGCCGGTATCCGCCGGCGAGGCAGCGGGCCAGCTGATCGCTGCGTTCCTGGAAGGTGCCGGGCTACCGCCGGACACGCTGGCCGGCGCGGACACGGAGGCGAGCTTTCGCGAGATCGGGCAGATGGTGCGCGCCGCGGTGGATGGCGTGCGCGACATACTCGCCACGCGGGCGCTGGTGAAGAGCGAGTTTCGGGTGGACCAGACCGTACTGCGGCGTAACGACAACAACGCGATGAAATTTGCTCCAGATGCGGAACGTTGTCTGGCGGCGATGGTTGGGACTGCGCCGCCAGGTTTCCTGCCGGGCCGCGAGGCGATGCGTCAGGGCATGGAGGACATAAAGCGGCACGAGCTGGCGCTCGTGGCTGCGATCAACAAGGTTTTCGCCGACCTCGGCCGGCAGTTGGATCCGGAGTACATCATGGCGAAAGCCAGGCAGGAGACAGGGTTGGGAACGCGTCTGCCGTTTGCCAAGGAGGTGCGGTGCTGGACGATCTACACCGAGACGCACGCTTTGCTGCAGGACAGCGGTGCCGCCAATACCGGCGGTTCCCTGCTCGCGCCGGTGGCGCAGGCCTATGACCGGCAACTCCGCAGAACCTGAGCGTGCGTTTGGAAAGCTGCCTGACGGCCATCTGGCACACTTTTGTTGCGCTCCGGTGCTCCTGACCGCAAAAGGCCACTCCGATCCGGTGCTCGCAAACGCACGCCAACTGACCCGCCAAGCTAAGGTCTGAAAGACACTCTTACGTGGATGTTTCGATGCTAAGAAGAAAAATAAGCCGGACAGCGCTGCCAGTGCTGCCGCGCAAGCCTGTGGCAGTCCGCGCGTGGCCCCGCCCCCGTCAGGAACAAAAATTTCCTGCTGCTTCTTTCCAGAAAGGAAGGGCTTACCTGCCTTTCCTCCTGGCCGCCTCCCTCTCCGCCTGCGCCAGCGCCCCGACCACGCTACACCTGACCCTGCAAGCCCAGCCTGGCCTTAACCCGGACAACACCGGCCTGCCAAACCCCGTGCAAGCGCACGTCTTCCTGCTGAAGAATGCAGACACCTTCAGCAACACCGACTATTTCCAGTTCGCCGACAAGGAGAAGACCGTGCTGGGCGCCGACCTGCTGGCGCAGCGGGACCAGTTCATGCATCCCGGACAGACGCAGATGCTGACGCTGCCGATCCCGAAGGAGACCAAGTTCATCGGCGTGTCGGCGTCCTATCGCAACATAGACCAGGCGACGTGGCGCGTGGTGACGCCGATCGTGGGTACCGCCACCGTCACGATGGGCGCGGACGCGTTGCGCGTGCAGACCGCGAAGTGACTGTGCCGGCGTGACGCGTTCGGCAAACCGTGTTGTCTGGACGGAGGGCATGTTCCTCCGGGTGCAGCATTTCCAGCAGGCGGACCGGTGGACGGAGCAGCTCGTGTCCTCGGCGGTGCGCGACATCCAGCCGCATCGCTGGGGCGTGGCGGAGATCGCCGTTGATCGCGACATGCTCAACATCGGCAAGTTCGCGCTGACATCCGCGCGCGGCACCATGCCGGACGGCACCGCTTTCGCCATCCCCGATGATGCCGACCACCCGCCGCCGCTGGAGCTGGTAGCCGGCGTGCGCGGCGCCACCGTGTTCCTGGCTCTGCCGTTGCGCCAGCAGGGTGCGTCCGAGACAGGCGGCGAGCGGCGCGAGGACGCGGGCACACGCTACCGGCGCACGTCTTACGAGGCACCCGACGCGAATGCCGGTAGCTTCGCAAACGCGCTGATGGAAGTCGGGCGGTCGCGGCTCACCTATCTGCTGTCCGGCCAGCCGACGGCGGGCTACGCGCTGTTGCCGGTCGCGGTGATCGTGGAAATGCGGCCCGATCTGTCCGTGGTGCTGGACGACAAGTTCGTCGCACCCTGCCTCAACTGTGCGGCGCAACCGCTGCTCTCGGGGTTCCTTGCCGAACTGCAAGGCCTGATCACGCATCGCGCGGAGGCAATCGCCGTGCGCATGGCCGATCCTTCGGTGCGCGGAACGGCGGAGATCGCCGACTTCATGCTGCTGCAAAGCATGAACCGCGCGGAGCCGCTGCTGCGCCATCTTTTGGCCGCCGCCGCCACGCTGCATCCTGAGGCATTCTACCAGCACTGCATCGTGCTGGCAGGCGAGCTTTCCACCTATACGGCGCAGAGCAAGCGGGCCACCGTGTTCCCGCCTTACCGGCACGATGCGCTGTATGCGACGTTCGCCCCGGTGTTCGCCGATTTGCGCGCCTCGCTCAGCAGCGTTCTGGAACAGACGGCGGTAATGATACCGCTGGCCGACCGCCGCCATGGCGTGCGCGTCGGCATGATCGCCGACCGTTCGCTGCTGCTCGGCGCCACCTTCGTGCTGAGCGTGCATGCCGACGTGCCGGCCGAGCAGCTGCGCCGCATGTTCCCCAACCAGATGAAGGTCGGGCCTGTCGAGCAGATCGCGCAGCTCGTCAACATCGCCCTGCCAGGCATCCCGATACGGGCGCTGCCGGTTGTGCCCCGGCAACTGCCCTACCGATCGGGCGCGGTGTATTTCGAGCTGGAACGGGGCGGTCCGATATGGAAACAATTGGCCACGTCCGGGGCGATCGCGCTGCATCTCGCCGGCAATTTCCCGCAGCTCGAGATGGAACTCTGGGCGATCAAGGATTGACACATGGCCTATGATCCGGTTGGCGGCGACGACGAACGCACCATAATCAAGCCGACGCCCGGTGGCCGGCCGCGCCCGTCCTCGCCGCAGGCCGCGCCGCTCAACCGGCCGAGTGCGGCGCCGGCGAACATGCTGTCGTTCGATTTCGCGCAGCTCGCCAATAGCAGCTTCAACGTCATTGTCGGTGCGGCCGCGCAATTGCTCAATCTCGGCCGCCGGCTGCGTGGCAGCATAACCAACCGCGACGTGCCGGCCCTGCGCACGCGCGCGGTCGAGGAGATACGCAATTTCGAGCGCGTGATCATGGCCGCCGGCGTGCCGCCGGAGCAGGCGCGCGCAGCGCATTACGCGCTGTGCGCAACGTTGGACGACATCGTGCTAAACACGCCCTGGGGTGCCTACAGCGCCTGGGCCAGCAACAGCCTGGTCAGCACGTTCCACACGGACGTGACAGGCGGCGAACGTTTCTTCGACCTGCTGACCCATCTGCACAAGGATCCCGGCACCAACAGAGACGTGCTCGCGCTGATGTATCTGTGCCTGTCGATCGGCTTCGAAGGCCGGCTGCGGGTGATGGACCAGGGCGCGCTGGAACTGAGCCGCATACGCGAGAGCCTGTATCGCACCTTGCGCCAGGTGTATGGCGATTTCGAACGCGAGCTCTCGCCGCACTGGCGCGGCGTGGAAGCCCGCCACAGCCCGTTGCGCTCCACCCTGGCCGTCTGGACGATCGTGTCGATCGCGGTGGCTGCCCTGGTGATCGGCTACTTCCTGTTCTCCTATCTGCTGAACAGCGGATCGGACGACACGCTGCGCGCGCTGGCCGAGGCACCACCGAACGGCGCGCCCACCCTCGGCGTCGCCACCCCTGCCCCGCTGCCGCGCGTGGCGCCGGCCGCCGTCGATACGCTGCGCAGCGAACTCGCACCGGAAATCGCCGCTCACCAGCTTGACGTTCTCGAGCGCTACCCGACGCTCATCGTGCGCATACACAATTCAGGCATGTTCGCCTCCGGCAGCGCCACCGTCGAGGACAAGTTCAAACCAGTGATCGGACGCATCGGCCGCGCGGTCGCCGATCAGAAAGGCCGCGTGCAGGTCGTGGGCTACACCGACTCCCAGCCGATACACAGCCTGCGCTTTCCGTCGAACTGGGAGCTGTCGAACGCGCGCGCTGACGCGGTGGCCAGCCTGCTCGGCGACGGCATCGCCCGTGATCACCTGACGGTGGCGGGCCGCGGCCAGGCAGACCCGATCGCCAGCAACGACACGCCGGCCGGCCGCGACGCGAACCGGCGCACCGAGCTTATCGTCAGCAACGTGGCCCTGGCGAGCACGCTGCCGGTCGAACCGGCGCCGCCTGCGCTGGCGCCTTTGCCGCCGCCTGTTGTGGTGCCAGAACATCCGGTTGTGCGGCCGAGGATTACGCCTTGAAGGAAGGAAGCAAGACCTTCTTTCCTGAGAAGAAGCAGCTGCAACAACGCGCGCTCCGATATTGCGGGCACGCGTCCTGGCAGGACCAGAGCGCGCCAAGGTGCAGGCGGGGAGCAAAAGTCTTTTGCTTCTTTTTTTCAAAAAAGAAGGCCTTGCTTCCTTCTCTTGAAGTCATCCACCCATGAACTTCCTGACCAACTTCCTCACCATGGCCTCCAGCTACGCGCGGCCAATCACCGCGCTGGTGCGACGGCGCTGGCTGCGCACGCTGATCTGGGCGCTTGCCCTCTGCCTGGTTGTGTTCTTCTACGGCGACTCAATCCGCCTGCGTCACTGGCAGCCGCTGGACAGCGACACGGTGCGCGAGGAAGCCTGCATCGCCATCCTGATTGCCTGGGCGATCTACAACATCGTCATGTTGGTGCGCGACCGGCAGACGAACAGCAAGCTGATCGCGGCGATGACGAACGCCGACGGTACGCCGAGCAAGACCGATCTGTCCGCGCAGGAGCTGGAACAGGTACGCGGCCGCCTGCAGGAAGCGATGCGCCAGATGCGCCGCGTGGTGGGCGGCCGGCGCGGCTACGTCTACCAGCTCCCGTGGTACATCATGATCGGCCCGCCCGGCTCGGGGAAAACCACGGCGCTGCTTAACTCGGGCCTGAAGTTTCCGCTCACCGACACCATGGGCCGCGAACCGCTGCACGGCGTGGGCGGCACGCGCAACTGCGATTGGTGGTTCACCGAGGAGGCGATCCTGCTGGACACGGCGGGGCGCTACACCACGCAGGATAGCGATCCCGAGATCGACCGCCAGGGCTGGACCGGTTTTCTCGGCCTGCTGAAGACGTATCGGCCGCTGCAGCCGATCAACGGCGTGATCGTGGCACTCAGCCTGGAGGATGTGGCCACGCGCAACCCGGCCGAGCGGCTGGCGAACGCGCAGGCGATACGCCAGCGTCTGGCCGAGCTTACGCGCGCGTTCGGCAGCCGCTTCCCAGTGTACGTGCTGCTGACAAAGGCCGACCTGATGGCCGGCTTCGTGCAGTTCTTCGACGCGTTCAGCCGCACCGACCGCGAGCAGGTCTGGGGCATGACCTTCCCGCTCGATGACGGCAAGCCAGGCACGCAGGCCGCCTACTCGCGATTCGATGCGGAATTCGACCAGCTTCTGACGCGCATGAATGCGATAGTGCTGGAGCGGCTGCAGCAGGAAAGCGACATCCAGCGGCGCGGCCTGATCTACGGCTTTCCGTTGCAGGTCGCCACGCTGAAGGAGCCGCTGCACGAAATCCTTGACGAGATCTTCACCACGTCGAAGTTCGACGAACGGCCGCTACTCCGTGGCGTGTATTTCGCCTCCGGCACGCAGCAGGGCGCACCGATCGACCGGCTGATGCACGCGATGGCGGCCACGTTCGGCATGGAGATGCCGCGCCAGCAGGCGTTTGCCGGCCAGGAAAAAAGCTACTTCCTCACCCGCCTGCTGAACGGCGTCGTGTTCGCGGAAGCCAACGTAGTGGCCGCCGACCCGCGCGTCCGCCGCCGCATGGCGCTGACCAGGCAGCTTGTGGGAGCTGCCGCCACCGTGCTGGTGCTGGGCCTGCTCGGCACCTGGGCGATGGCATACACGCAGAACAAGGCGCTGGTGCGCGCAGCCGACAAGCACATCGCGCAATACAGGCAGGCAGTGGCGGGCATCCCCACGCAGAACGTAAGTGACGCGGACTTTCTGCGCATAGTGCCGCCATTGGACATGCTGCGCGACGGGCCGGCCGCGATGCGCCACAACGCCGCTTCGGTCTACGTCCATGCGGGGATGGACCAGAGTGCGAAGCTGCAATCGCAATATGCGGGCGTGTACGGCCGCGCGCTGAACGACCTGCTGCTGCCGCGGGTGCTGGTGTTCCTGCAGAAGCAGATGCGCAATGGCCGCGAGGACGACTTCGATTTCAAGATCGCCGCCCTGCGCGTCTATCTCGGCCTGGGCGGCCAGGCGGCGATGGACCGCGACTTCACGCGCAAATGGATGCACGCCGAATGGGCCGTGCTCTACCCTGGCGACAGCAACGCCACGAACCGCGCCGATCTCGACCAGCACTTCGCCGCCTTGCTCGGCCAGTCCTACCAGCCGATCGCACTGGATGCCGCCTTGATCGGTGACGTTCGCCGCCAGGTGCAGAAGGTGCCGCTTGCCGCCCGCGCCTACGCGCTGCTGCGTGACGGCGCGGAAGCGCAGCGCCTGCCGTCCTGGACTGTCGAAGACAAGGCGGGCGCCGTCGTCGATCGCGCGTTCATCCGGGTCTCCAACGCGCCGCTGACGCAGGGCATCCCCGGCTTCTACACGCGCGACGGCTACCTGACGGTGTTCCTGCCAGGCTTGCATGGCGCGGTCGCCAGCGTGGCGCGCGAGCAATGGGCCTATGGGAACAGCAGCAGCGGAGGCGGCGCACAGGGCGAGACCGAGGACGCCATCGCCGCCCAGACGGTTGCGCTATACCGCGGCGACTTCATCGCCAAGTGGACCGAGCTGCTCAACGACCTCCGCATACGCAAGCTGGTCGATCTGCAGCAATCCATCCTGGTGCTCACCGCCCTGTCCGGCCCCGACTCGGTGCTGATGAAGCTGCTGAACGCCATAGTGCACGACACGGACCTCTCGCCGCCGGCGCCGGATGCCAAGGATGCCGAAGCGCAGAAGCTAAAGGCGCTGATCGCCAGCACGGCGCCGGCCGAGACGACCGAACAGCCCTTCGCTGCCCTGCGCGCGGCGATGCAGAGCAACAATGGCGGCCCGTCGCAGATCGGCGACCTGATGCGCACGGTCAACGACCTCTACGAGCAGGTGAGCCGCGCCGGCGGTTCGCCGCAAGGCGTGATGAGCGTTACGGAGACCGAAGGCGGGCTGAACGATGCCAATCAGAAGCTGATAAGCCAGAGCCGCCTGGTGCCCCCGCCTGTCGATGTCTGGCTGTCTGACCTCAGCGCCAGCGTTACCAGTGTCACGTCCGGCACCGCAAAGAGCGCGATCTCGCACACCTGGAACGCGTCCGGCCAGCGCTTCTGCGCCCAGGCGACGCGCGGCCGCTACCCGTTCGCGCACGGATCCACCAGCGAGATCTCGGTGGACGATTTCGCCAAATTGTTCGGTCCTGGCGGCACGATGGACAGCTTCTTCAGCCAGAACCTGCGCCAGTTCGTGAACACATCCCGCCGGCCGTGGCGCTGGCAATACAACAGCGCGGAAGGCGTCAGCTCGGCGTTCCTGGCGCAGTTCGAACATGCCGACGCCATACGGCAGGCCTTCTTCAGCGGCGGTGGTGCCTCGTTCCATTACGAGATCACGCCGGACCGGCTGGATCCCAACGCCAACGCAATGACCCTGGACATCGGCGGGCAGACTTTGCGCTACGCCCACGGCCCGGTGCGGGCCACAACCTTTACCTGGCCCTCCGGCGGCGATAATGGCGCACGGCTCAGCGTGGAGCCTTCCGCACCTGGCGGCGTGCTGGCCGTGCAGGGCGTGTGGGCACCGTTCCGCCTGTTCGACAACGGCAGCGTGGAGCCGGGCGGCGCTGACCGCTTTACCGTGGCGTTTGCCCTGGGCTCGCATAGCCTGTCGCTGCAGGTGAAGTCGGACGCGGTGCTCAACCCCTTCACGCTGCGCGACATCCGGGCGTTTCGGTGTCCGGGGGCGTTGTGAGCGAACAAAGAAGGCTCTCTTTTTTGAAAAAAAGAAGCAGAAAATCTGTGACTTCCCTGTCGCCGGCTCCCGTTCAACAAACGAGCCAAACTGTTGCAGCAGTGACAGGAGAAAAAGTTTTTTGCTTCTTTTTTGCAAAAAAGAAGGTCTTGCTTTCTTGCTTGCTCATTAAAACCTTGCATTTTCTAAAGCCCACGCGTTGTTTCCAGCAGGCGTCACAAGGAAACCGCGTTTGGTCCTTTTTTTCAGAAAAGGACAGCTTGCTTCCGGACCCGCACGCATGAGCGGCGTGCAGACCCGCCAGGCTGCCGTGGTCGAGGACCCGCAGCCGGGTTTCTTCGGCAAGCTGCCCGCGCGTGGAGACTTCGTGGGGCGCCGGCTGGACCAGGCGTTCCGCACGGGTTTCGACGAGTGGCTGCAGAAATCCATCGCCACCAGCAAGCGCCAGCTGGGCGGGGCCTGGATGCCGGCCTACCTAAACACGCCGATTTGGCGCTTCGTGCTCGGTCCGAATTTGTGCGGGGAAGTGCCCTCGCTTGGCGTGATGATGCCGAGCGTGGACCGGGTGGGGCGCTACTTCCCGCTGGTGCTGGCGGCGCAACTCCCTGGCTGCCTTTCGCCCGGCACGGTGTTCCACAGCGCACGCCCCTGGTTCGAGGCGGCCGAGCAGCTGATCCTGACCACGCTGGACGACTCCTTCGATTTCGACGCGTTCGACCGCGATGTGCTGGCCATAGGCGTGCCGGACTATGCCCGTGCCGGCGACGAGGCGCGCAGAGGCGCGCTGCGCCTGGACTTGCATGAGACGGGCGACATGTCGCCAACCTACGCCCGCATCCTGGATCAGGTGCTGATGGGCAACAACGTGCCGTTCAGCCTGTGGTGGACCCATGGCTCTGAGCGGGTGCGTCCCTCCGTCCTGCTGAGCCCCGGCCTGCCGGCGCCCGCCAACTTCGCCGCCTTCCTCGATGGCGAGTGGGACGAATGGGGATGGGAACGGCCGGGTGCCGGGGCGGCGACGCTCGAAGACATGCCGATCCTGCTGCTCAGGCCGGTGACGCACCTGCCGGCCGCGGGACGCACCCACCCGGGCACCAAGCGGAAGGTGAACGAGGACGCGCTGCTGCTGCGCGGCGATCTGGGCGTGTGGGCGGTGGCGGACGGCGTGGGCGGCCACGAGGCCGCGGCGGAAGCCAGCCGTATCGTCGTCGAGCATCTGGAGCAGGTGCTGACGCCGCTGAGCTTCACCAGCGCCGTCGATGAGATGCGCGAGGTGCTGCAAGCCGCCAACACGGCGTTGCGGACCCGCGCGGCCGGCATGTCCGACACAGCGATCGTTGCCTCCACCGTGGTGGTCCTGCTGGCCTATGCCGGGCATTTCTGCCTGATGTGGTCCGGCGATAGCCGCGGCTACCGCCTGCGCGGCGGCCGCCTTGAGTGCCTGACCACCGATCACGCTCTAACGAAAGGCGGCGTGGTGACCCACGCGGTGGGTGCTGAAGAGGCGCTTTTCGTGGAACATGTGCACGGCAAGCTGGAGCCGGACGATTGCTTCCTGCTGTGCAGCGACGGGCTGATCAAGGCGCTGCAGGACGAGGACATAGAGGACCTGCTTGGCACGTCGCTGCCCGGCGGGTCGGTGGACCATGCGGTTGAAGGGTTGATGCAGGAGGCGCTGGTAGCCGGCGCGCGGGACAACGTGACCATAGCCGTCGTGTTCAACCCCGCGGCATGAGCGGGGCGGCGGACAGGACGGAAGAGCCGGACGAGGC
The DNA here is from genome assembly GCA_964247675.1 of uncultured Acetobacteraceae bacterium. Classification (GTDB taxonomy): domain Bacteria; phylum Pseudomonadota; class Alphaproteobacteria; order Acetobacterales; family Acetobacteraceae; genus BOG-908. The sequence goes on along the minus strand of CAXTVW010000006.1, from coordinate 4,950 downwards.
GACCCGTATCCTCCAGGCGGGAGAGGTGATCTCCCCCTCGGGCGACGTGCAGGCGATGCAGGTGGCTTGGCCGGTCGAGGCGGAGGAAGAGCGCACGACGATCCTTCTCCACCCGGCGCCTGACGACGACGAAGAGCGCACGACGATAGTCCACGCCTTGCCGGGTGCCCCGGATTACGCCGAGAACGCATTAGAGACCGATACAGCCGGCAGCATGGCCGCACCCGGCGATGCGCAAGCTATAGGCCAGGACATGCCCGGCTTCCCACCCGCCGTGTCGGAGCACGAGGCGTCTGGCGGGCTGGACGAGCCCACAGCCGTGCTGCGTTTTCCGGCGCCGGAGGCTGGCGACGGCTTGGTCGCGCAGGCGAGCGGCGGAGCAGCGGCAGGATGGAGCGATACCGCGCCGGCTACGCCTGATCCGGGCGCACAGGAAGCGGGCCTGCGTGGGCTCGATTCGTGGAACGCCGGGGATCATGCGGATGCGGACGAGGCGACGACGATCCTGACCAGCCCCGCCCACCAGGATGACGAGCAGACGACGATCCTGCAGCACGATCTCTCCCGCACCGAGGCGGCTGCCGCGACCGCCGGGCCGGGCGGCGACATACCCGCCTCCTGGAAGGGCCTTGTGGCTCCCTCGCCTGTCCGGACGGCTCAGCCGTTGCAGGTGCCGGAAACCGGGCAGGCCGAGGCTGAGCGATCCCAAACTTCTGTGTCTCACGAAGCGGATATCCAGGAGGCGACTTCCATTGTGCCCGCAGCCGAGCCGGCGCGCGGCGCGGCGGACAGCACCGAGATCCTGCCTGCGGCCGCGCTGGCGGGCCTGCCTGACGGCACGGCGGAAAGGGACGGCCAGGTGTCCGGCCGCGCCTGGTTCGACAGGCGGCTGCGCGACTTCAACCACGCTTTGCTGCACACCCAGACAGGCGAGCGACGCCCCGCCGCCGAACGCCAGTCGCTGGCCGCCGCCGCGCGGGACATGATACAGCGCGTGGGCCTGCGCGACCCGGAGCACAAGGCGGCCGACTGGGCGGACACGGTGCTGCAAGCCGACCAGTTGCTGGTGAACACCTATTTCGTGCGCGCGCTTATCGCCCGCGGCGGCGTCGGCGAAATCTACCGTGCGCGGCACAGGGATCTGAAAACCGAGCACGCAATCAAGATACTCCTGCCGCGCTACGCACTGGACCCGACGGTGCTCAACCTGATGCTGGAGGAGGCTCGGCTGCTGCAGCGCGTGCGGCATGAGGCGGTGGTCGGGTGCCAGGGCCTGCTGCGAGACACGGACGGCAGGCCGATGCTGGTGATGGACTACCTGCGCGGCCGGACGCTGTCCGCCAGGCTGCGGGATGGGCCGCTGCCGCCGACGGAGTTGCTGCGCCTGGCCGCTCGCCTGGCGTCCGGCCTGAGCGCGCTGCACGCCCAGGGATTGGTCCACCAGGACATCTCGCCGGATAACATCATCCTGGTCGATGACAATTGCGCCGCGGCCACGATCATCGATTTCGGGTTGGCGCGCAGCCTGGATGCGCCGGAGAACACGCATCGCAACATCGACTTTGCGGGCAAGTTCTCGTGGTGCTCGCCCGAACAGCTCTCGAGCCGTGCCACGCAGGTTGATGCGCGCTCGGACCTCTACAGCCTGGGGCTGGTCCTTGCGGCCGCCGCGCGCGGCACGCGGCTGGACATGGGAAGCGATCTGGCGAGCGCGCGCGCGGCGCGGCACTCCGTGCCGCCGCTCGGGAGCATACAGGAGCCGATCGCCACGCTGCTGCGTCACCTGCTGGCACCCTCGGCCGCGACGCGGCTGCGGTCTGCGGAGGAGGTGCCGGACTGGTTGCGCGCCAAGCGGCCTGGGTTTGTGCAGCGGTTGTTCGGGAAGTAGGAAGCGAAGCGTTCTTTTTTTGAAGAAAGAAGCGTAAAACTTTGTCTCTCCGCCATTCTGCCGCTGTCGCTTCAAACGAGGGCACCCGGACGCCGCGGATGCGCGGTAGCATAGTTTGTTGGTCCTATCTTGAAGACAGGACTTCTTGCTTTTGTTTTTCGCCCTCAAGCGATGATCAGTATACCAAAGATGAGCAGAACGTCGCCAGCCAAAACACGAGCTGCCAGCGCAAGGTGACCGGTTGCCAAAAGCACGAACGCGCTACCCACGCCGATCGTGCTCAGGGCCAGAAGCAGCAGACGGACCAGCGCCAGCGGCCTGTGGCCGCCCAATCCGGGATGCGGCATACGTCCGGCCTCAGAACCGGCTTTCCTTATGGCCGATTCTGCCGCGTCTTCCCGCCCCGGATGACGCGCATGCCCATTGGTGACGGCGTCGGGCAGATCAGGTCGCGGTGGATCCGGAGGTAACATCATACCTGGTAAGCTGTCGGCGAACTGCCGGTTGAATTGACTTGGGCGGACAGTGGCCGGAACATGCCTGCTTTGCTGCACTGCCACTACAGACCGTGGCGTGCAAAAATTCGGCCTATGGATACCAGCGGTGACGAGAGAGAACCCATGATCCCCGCGCTTATGCCCACCTACGCGCGCGAGGACCTGGCCTTCGACCATGGCGAGGGCGCCTGGCTGGTGACCTCGGACGGGCGCCGCTTCCTCGATTTCGGGGCGGGTATCGCCACCAGTTCGCTTGGCCACGCGCACCCGGATCTGGTGGCGGCCATTGCAACCCAGGCGGGTCGGATGCTGCACGTATCCAACCTGTACAGGGTCCCGGAGGCCGAACGCCTGGCGCAGCGGCTGGTGGACGCCACGTTCGCCGACAGCGTGTTCTTCTGCAATTCCGGCGCCGAGGCAAACGAGGGCGCGGTGAAGATGGTGCGCCGCGCGATGGCCAAGACCGGCCGGCCCGAGCGGACCCGCATGATCTGTTTCAACGGCGCTTTCCACGGCCGCACGCTGGCCATGCTTTCGGCTACCGGCAACCCGAAATACCTGGACGGTTTCGGCACCCCGGTGGATGGTTTCGACCACGTGCCGTTCGGCAACATGAACGCCTTGCGTGACGCTATCACGCCGGAGACCGCCGGCGTGCTGGTGGAGCCGATCCAGGGCGAAGGCGGCGTGCGGGTGGCGCCGGACGGCTTCCTGGCCGATCTGCGCGCGGCCTGCGACGAGTGGGGCCTGCTGCTGGCGTTCGACGAGGTGCAATGCGGCATGGGACGCACCGGCCGGCTGTTCGCCTACCAGATGGCCGGCGTGGAGCCCGACGTGCTCTCCGCCGCGAAGGGCATTGGCGGCGGCTTCCCGATGGGCGCCATCCTGGCACGCGAGAGCGTGGCGCGGCACCTGACCGCCGGCAGTCACGGCACCACCTTCGGCGGCAACCCGATGGCGGCGGCCGCGGGCAACGCGGTGCTGGACGTGCTGCTCGCCCCCGGTTTCCTCGCTGGCGTGACCGCGCAGGGCGCACGCCTGGAAGCGGGCCTGCACGCGTTGGCAGACAGCTTTCCGGACGTGTTTTCGGGCGTGCGTGGCGTAGGGCTAATGCTCGGGCTGGAATGCGCGCAGCCGAACACCGCCGTGCAGAAAGCCTGCGTGGAAGCCGGCCTGCTGACCGTGGCCGCGGGCGAGAACGTGCTGCGCCTGGTGCCGCCGTTGGTGTTGACGGACGCCGACGTGGCGGAGGGGCTGGCGCGGTTGGGGCGGGCTGCGTCGGGCTTGCGGACGCATTTGGCCGCGGCGCAGTGAGGCAAGGAAGCAAGCAGTTCTTTTTTGAAAAAAAGAACCAAAAAACTTTTGTCCCAGCGCTGGCACGGGCAAACGCGCCTGTTGTGCGACAGCGCGCGTTTGCACGAGAGCTGCGCGCTTTCGTGAAGGCGGACAGGCAAGAGTTTTTTGCTTCTTTTTTGCAAAAAAGAAGGCCTTCCTTCCTTCAATGACAAAGCATTTCCTGGAACTCGCTGAGTTCGATACGGCCGCATTACGCGCCATCCTCGACCAAGCGGTCGCCTTCAAAGCCGGCGCGCCAAACCCGCCGGCGATCGCAGGCAAGACACTTGCCCTGTTGTTTGAACGCCCGAGCACGCGCACGCGGGTCAGCTTCGAAGTGGCGATGCGCCAGTTGGGCGGTCATTGCGTGGTGCTGTCGGACCGGGAGATGCAGCTTGGCCGCGGCGAGACGATCGCGGACACCGCGCGTGTGCTCTCGCGCTATGTGGACGCCATCATGCTGCGCACCGACAAGGTGCGGAAGCTGGAGGAATTGGCGCAATACGCGACGGTGCCGGTGATCAACGGGCTGACCGAAGCCAGCCATCCGTGCCAGTTGATGGCCGACATCATGACGTTCGAGGAACATCGCGGCCCGATCGCCGGACAGGTGATCGCCTGGTGCGGCGACGGCAACAACGTGGCGCGCACCTGGGTGCAGGCCGCCGTGCGTTTCGGCTTCACGCTGCGCCTGGCCTGCCCGCCAAGCTCTACGATCCCCGGCTACCTGCTGGACTGGGCGAAACGCGAGGGCGGCGACGTGAGCGTCACGTCCGATCCCAGGGTTGCGGTCGAAGACGCGCGCTGCGTGGTCACCGATTGCTGGGTGAGCATGGCCGACGACCCTAAACGGGACTGCCGGCCGCTCGCGGCGTTCCGGGTGGATGCGGCGCTGATGGCGTTCGCCGCGGAAGACGCCGTGTTCATGCATTGCCTGCCGGCGCATCGGGGCGAGGAAGTGTCGGCGGAGGTTTTGGACGGGCCGCAATCCTTGGTGTTCGACGAGGCGGGGAATCGGCTTTGGGCGCAGAAGGCGATCTTGGCTTGGGCATTGGGGTAAGGAAGAAAGGCCTTCTTTTTTGAAAAAAAGAAGCAAAAAACTTTTACTTTCCCCGCCTGCATTAAAGCCAATCCTGTTCTGCCACAGTGTGCGTTGGCAGGATCTGCGCAGGCCGTTGTGCAGGCGGGGGAGCAAAAGTTTTTTGCTTCTTTTTTTCAAAAAAGAAGGCC
>CAXTVW010000005.1:0-68573 GCA_964247675.1 uncultured Acetobacteraceae bacterium | reverse complement strand
GCATCGGCGCCAGCCGGCGCTCCAGCGTGCCACGCGCCTTTTCAACCACCAGCGTCCCATACTTCTGGTAGCCGATCCGGATGACGCGGTCCTTCGCCCAGACACCCGACGGGATCAGGCAGAGAAGAGCTGCCGCGGATAACCACATCGTCCTGGCGTTGATTACCACGTGACCATCCTATCGTGCGCCCGGCAAAGGGTGAATGATCGCCGACCGTATTGCAAGCATGATCACGTGATTAGTGAAAAACCACACTCATGAAACGTGGTTAGCGGCAGGAAGACAGAAAGCAGTCCTTTTTTGGAAAAAAAGACCAAAAAACTTTTGCTCCCCCCGTATTTGCAGCAGGCGCGTGAGTCTAACCAGACACGCTCACTGAAAAGCGCGGGCGCTTTCTCCCAGAAAGGCCTGCTTGCCTGCAGCTAAGCCGAAGCACGCACCCGGCGCCGCGGCGGCCGCACCACGTCCGGCGTGCCTGCGGATTTCACCAGGCGGTCGAAGCTCGCCAGGTAGTCGCGTGCCATGGTCGCCTGGTCGCGCACCTGCGGCAGGCCGGAGCAGAGTGCCTGATACAGCACCTCGTCGGCCGCCTCGCCCATCGCGCGTGCCAGATCGGTCGGATCGCCTGACCGGAAATGCAGGCCCGCCAGCCGATTGGGCACCTTCTCCGCCATGCCGCCTATGCCGGTGCAGATCACCGGGCGACCGGCGGCAAACGCCTCCTGGATGACGACGGGCGAGTTCTCCCACCAGTCGCTCGCAGTCACCACGTAGTCGCACGCCAGCATGAGCTTGCGCACATCCGCATTGTCGTACGGCCCGGCGAAGCTGGCGAAGCTGTTTCGCCCGAGCATCGCGTTGAAGCGGCTGACGAAGCCGGCGTCCTGGCCGGCGATGCTGCCATGGAAACGCAGGCGCAGTTTCTGTCCGATGTCCGGCTGCTTGGCCAGCAGTTCCACCGTATCGAGCAGGAGGTCGGCACCCTTGAACGGGGCGATCTGGCCGAAGAACCCGAACGTCCAGGGCCGGCTGTCCGCCAGGCCAGGGCCGGCACCCGCACCCGCCGTGCCGAAAGCGGCGGCGGGCCGCGCCCGTTCGTCCGGCTTGCCCGAGAGGCGGACGCCGTTCTCGATCACCACGAACTTGTCCCGCGGCAGGCCCCACTCGATCATGCGCTCTGCCAGGAAGTGGCTCGGCGAGATGAAGACGGCCGCGCGCATCAGGGCAGACTGGATGAAATGCTTGCGCGTATCGAATTGCTGGCGGCTGTGCTCCGGATAGCAGGTGGCGCAAGCGGCGGGAGTGGCCGCGTAGCAGAGCCGCCGCGCGGGGCGGGTGACCATCTGCCCGTGATGGGCGCAGATGGCGCGATAGTCGTGCAGCGTCACTGCGAACGGGATCTCGGTCTCCGCCTGGAGCGCGCGCAGCGTGTTCACGCCCACCCGCAGGATGTGGTGGAAGTTCACCAGGCGCACGTTCTGCCGCAGCAGGATTGCTTTCAGCTGCCGCCAGACGTCGCTTGCGGAAAGGTGGTAGAAACTGTCGTAGCGGCTCTGGTCGCTGAACACGGCGAACTCGCGCTCCGACCCGAGCAGCAGGCGGCCACGGTCGGATGTGGAGCAGATGGCGATGAAGATGGCATCCGTGCCGGCCATGCGCAGACCCTCATACAGCGCGTAGGCGGCGATCTCCGCACCGCCCTTGCTGACCGAGGGATGCGTATGCGCGACGATGGCGATCGGCCCCGGACCATCAGGCCTGGCCGCGAGCGGCCCTGGGGCAACCGGCGCTTCGGGGGGCACGACCATGCTGTCCGGCATCAGGCGACCGCCTGCTGCGGCTGGGACACGCTTTCGTTGACCGGCTTGCCGGGCATCGGCACCGGCTTGCGCATGGCGGGTGCGGCACGATTCTGGCCGGACAGCGCATAGACCGCACTGTTGACCGCCTCCTGCACGCGGGTGGACAGCAGCGTGCGCGTGGCCGTCGCTGCATTGCCGTGAACGACCGGCGCCAGGCGGGACTGAGATAGCCCGTTGTCGCGATAGTAGCCGCCCATGAAAGAGGGCGCGTTCAGCGCCCAGCGTAGGAAATGGCCGGTGGACCAGACGAAGCAGCGCGCGGTTACCCCTGTTTCGCTGGTGTCGCGCTCCTCATACTCCTCTGCTTCCACGCCGAAGAAGACCAGGTCCATGGTGCCCGGCGTCATCGCCTGCCGCACGCGCGCCCACCCGGCTTCGGTGAGGAACACGCCGGCGGCGGCGAAGAAGAAGCGGTTGGCGCCGATCTCGCGCAGCACGTCCGGCAGCAAGGCGAAAGCCTGGGCGGCGTCATCGATCACCAGCAGGCTGCAGGCGATGCTGTGGGCGGCTCCCGGCCCCGCCTGGAACTCGCGGAACAGCCAGAGCGCGTCGGACCGGTTCGATCCGGACGCGGCGATGAACGCCACCGCCTCGATGCCGCCGGCAGTCCGGCATTGCTGGGTCAGCTCCTCGAACAGCAGGAACAGGTCGCACCGGTCTTCCGGCAGCACGAACACCATCACGCGCCGGCTGCGGGTCACGCTGAGCGCCACCGGCGCGTTCATGGCGCCCCGCTCGGCGCGTATGGCGGCAGCGGCAAAGCGCGGGAAAAACACCTCTTCCTGCAAGGAGGGAAAGAACGGCAGCGCATCCTCGACGCGGGCGGAATGGCCGAGGCGGCGGAACACCGTCGCGGCGATCGGCCAGTTGGCCGAGCTGCCGCCCTGGAAGATCACCTTCAGCACCGGGTCGGCGAAGTCCTCGGGCTCCGCGTCGCCGGAGAACAGGCCGACGAAACCTGCCCGCGCCATCATGCGCTCGCTGCCCGGGAAGGCGGCCAGCAGATCGGGGCGCGGTTTCCAATACAGGCTCTCAGGGTCCGCCGACATGACGGAGGCGCCGACGCGCAGGCGCAGGCTCTCGACGCGCTTGATCGGGCTCATCACCCAACCTTCGACCAGGCAGCCGAGGCCGGGGACGAGCAGGATGCGGTCGGTGGCGCACTCGGTAGCGAACGACTGCGCGGCCACACGCGTCGGCAGCCAGTTCTCCACCGTGGTCAGCATGTGCTGGAGCGCGGCCGTCCTGCCCTCGCCGAAGCAGCGGTCGCGTATCGCCTCGTACTCGCCCACCATCTCGCCGGATGTGATGACGCGCAAAGGCGCATGGGCGCGCAGGTGGAAGCGGCCGCCTATGCCGAAGAAGAGGTGCAGTTCGGACGTGACCGAACTGGGCCGCCATGCGGAGGAGATAAGGCCCACAATACCGCAGAAATCGGTCGGGAGGTCATCCCGCTCGTAGCACATCACCGCCACGGCAGCGGGAAATTTGCGCCGCTCCACGACGACAGCGCTGAATTCCTGCACGTGTCCGCGGTTCATCCAGCCCATGAACCAGACATGGCCGGAGGTGTCGGTGGCCAGCGTCTCGACATAGCCCTGCAGGTTTTCCGGCGACGGGCGAAGCTGGCTCTCCGCGATCGCGTCCGCGCCCGCGCGCAGCTCGTCCAGCAGGAACTCGAGATCGGCCGCTGTGCTGCGCGGTTCCGGCTTCGCCTCCAGGAGGAGCTGGGCGGTGATCTCGCCCACGGTTGGCGCGCGCTGCGAACTGGCCAGGAGGTGTCCCGAATCGGCGACGCGGACGGTGATCGTCTCGTTCGGATCGTCCATGAAGCTGGACAGGCTCTGCATCACCTCCAGGTCGAAGGCGAAGCCGGCGGGGACCGCACGTCCGAGCTTGGGAGAGACGATGTCAGAGCGTTCGCCGCTGGCAAACGTTTCGGCCACCGCCTGGTCGCCGACGAAAAGCAGCAGACGGACCGGATCGAGCGGGTCGACGTGGTTGAGGGCCCAGCCGCGCGCGCCACGCCGGCTGTCGATCAAGTCAACGAAGCCGCTGTACAACGCGCCGTTGCGCGGCTCTAGTTCGGTGCCGATCGTAGGTGGAGTCACTGCCTTCTCCAGTTTCGGCGTGCCGCGCCCGCCACGCCATACGCCTTTCGCACGGGAGACTACCTACCACCCAAAGCGCTCGAGGGGCCAGAGATTTTGCAGTGCAATAAACCGTATGCGCAGGGTCCCGGCTGAAATTCGTCTGTCCCGAGCGGGGAGATAGACAGCAAGCAAGCAGTCCTTTTTTAAAAAAAAGGACCAAAAAACTTTTGCTCCCCCCGCATTTGCTGCAGCCGGGTGCTTCGGGGCAAATCAAAGAGCCTGAGAGACTGCAGAAACGAACGTCTCTTGCTTCTTCGTTTCAGAAAGAAAGGCCTTCCTTTCTTACTGCAGCTCCGCAACGATGCCATCCCGCCCCAGCATCGTCTTGCATGCCGCGAACACGTCCCGCGGGCGCAGCCCGGTCAGGCAGGCGAGGTTGCGCGGGCAATCGGAGGCGAACTCCAGGTAGCACGGCCCGCAGATCATCCGCCGGCGTATCGCCACCGCCTGGCTACCGAGCGGCGCCCACTCGGTGGCGTCCACCACGCCGGAGTGTATGCCTATGGCTGGCAGGCCAAGCGCCGCGGCCAGATGCTGCGGGCCGCTGTTGTTGCCCACGAACAACGCACAGGCCCGCATCACCTCTGGCAACTGCGCCAGCTTCACCCGGCCGACCAGCGATTCGACGGCGCCCTGGCTGGCCACGCGCCGCAGCACGTCCTCGGCGATGGCCGCCTCTTCCGGCGCGCCGATCAGCACCACGTGCAGCCCTGCGCCCACCAGCAGGTCGATCAGCGCCGCATAGTTGTTGGCCGGCCACTGGCGGACCACGTTGCCGACGCCGGGATGCACGCAGATGATCGGCCTTGCCAGGAAGGCTTCCGGCAGTGCCGCCAGCGCCGGCACGTCGCGCGGCGCCAGGCGGCGTGCATCCGGCGCCATCGCCTCGCTGCGGCAGGCATCCTCTACCGCCGAGACCAGTTGCATCAGGCGTTCGGAGACGTGGGCGCGCTTGAACACCAGGCGGTGGTCGCCCTCCCATTCCAGCGCCACGTCCAGGAAGGGGAAGCGGTTGTCGTGGTCGTACCCGGCCAGGAAGGCGGCACCGGTATATTCCAGCACCGCGCGCGTCTCCGGCTGCATGCGCAGATCCACCGCGATGTCGTAGCCGGCCGGGGCCAGGCGTTCGGCCAGTGCCGCGAACTCCGCCTCGCCTACGCCTTTCTGGCCCAGCCCGGAGCGCGCGTGGAAGAAGTCGAACACGATGATCTCGCTCACCGAGGGCTCGCTGCGCGCCAGCTCGGCCGAGGCGGCCGGCGCCAGCAGGTCGATCTGGGCGGCGGGGAAACGACGCTTGAGGCTGCGCAAGGCGGGCAGCGCGGTCAGGAAGTCGCCGATGTGGTCGAGCTTGACGGCCAGGATGCGCCGCACGGTGTCGGCGGCCGGGCCGCGCCTGCCGGCATGCAGCAGCACGCTGGGCTCGGGGTCCGGGCTGTAATGGTCGGCGCCCAGGCCCTGGCGCGGGCTGCGGAACGGGTCGCCGGCCAGGAAGCGGCTGCGCCAGGCGCCGGCAAAGCGCTGCTCGTCGTAGGTGTCTTCCAGCGCGGCCCGGCTGGCAAGTTCGTGGTGGGTCAGCGTGGCATGCGGCGTGTACACCACGCGCAGGCCGGCCTGCCAGCTGCGCAGGCAGAAATCCAGGTCGTTGTTGACGACGCTATGCGCCTCCTCGAAGCCGCCAAGCTGCGCGAAGACGCTGGCACGCACCATCTGGCAAGCGCCGGTGACGCTGATCACCTCGCGTGACACGCCGGCCATGCCGAACGGGCCGGGCGAAGCGGCGGCGGCGAACCGGAAGGCGTGGCGGGCATGGGTGTCGGAGAGGTACTGGCCGGCATGCTGCACCGTGCCGTCCGGATACAGCAATCGCGCGCCGACGACGCCCACCTCCGGGCGCTGCGCGTGTTCCAGCAGGGCCTCCAGCCAGTCCGGCTGATCGGTCTCGATGTCGTCGTTGAGGAACAGCAGGTACTCGCCGCTGGCGGCGCCGGCCCCGAAATTGTTGAAGCGGGACCAGTTGAACTGCCCGGGCATGTCCACGACCACGTCGGCCGCGCCGCGGAGCCAGGCGCGTGTCTCGGTCTCGCTCGCCGGCGTGTTGTCCACGATGACGATTTCCACCTCCCGGCCCCCGGGCAAGGCGGGCGCGCTGGTCGCGCGTATCGTCTTGATGGCGGTGCGGATCAGGCCGCCGGCCGCGCAGGTGGGGATGATGATGGAGACGCGCCCGGCAACGGGGCCCGCCGTGCGGCGCTTTGCGGCCGGTTTCCCGGCCGGCGGCTTCACGGCCGGCGGGCGGACGATCTGCCGGCGCACCCGCCAGGTGCCCTCCGCCGGGCCAGGCTCCACGCTGCCGGCATCGCCGCTGCGCGCCAGGGCCTCTGCCAGGGCGGCTGCCTCGGCCTCGCTTGCGTCCGCAGCATCGCCACGCTCGCACAGCACGCGCGGCACGTGACCAATGCGCGCCGCATGTTCCGTGAGCGCCAGCACGGCCGCATAATCCGCCCCGGCTGCCAGGCTGGCGACGGACTGCCCGGCGCGGGCCAGCAGCGCGGCCGACGCGCACCAGGGGCGGCCGATATAGTTCATCGACAGCAGCAGGTCCGGCGACCAATCCGGCTTGAAGAAGGGCTGCCGCCTGCCCTGGCTGGGATCGGTGCGCAGCTCGTCGGCGTAGAGGAAATCGGCCTCCCTGTCGGCCGCCGCCTCAAGGGCCAGCACGAGCAGGGCGTCCGCGCCCAGACGGTCGCCCGCTTGCAGCACCATGGTGAAGGCCGGGCGCGCGGGATCGGCAAGCGGGGCAGAGCGCCGCTTGCCGGACGCGCCGCCCCGGGGAGCGCTTTGCGTCGGCGAGCCCTGCATGACCAGGGACACGCGGCCGGTCGGGTCGGCGGCCCCGGGCAGCGCGCGGGCAGCCTTTAGCGCTTCGCTGTCCGGCAGGACGGCAATCAGCCTCCAGGCGCCATAGACCTGCGCCGTGAGGCTGCCCAGCGTGGCCTCGAGTGCGGCCAGCCCGCCGGCCTCTGCCGACGCGCCGGCGACGACGATCTCGAATGTCGGGTGGTAGGCCTGGCGCGCCAGCAGGCGCAGGCTGAACTCGGCTTCGGCCGGGGGCACGGCGTTGCGTATGGTGCCGTCGGGCGGCAGGGCGTCGTAGCGCTCCACATCCACCTTGAAGCTGCGCTCCAGGCTGGGAGCGTCCGGCCCGGTCGCCTCGTCCGTCTCGGCGGAGGCGACCAGGCGTATCGTGTGAGTACCTTCCAGCAGCCGGCCCGGCGGCAGCACGATCGCGTAGCCGGCCAGCAAGGACCCCTTGTACTCGGGAAACAGCGCGCCGACGTCCTCGCGGCGCATGCCGAGATGGGCGTGGCCGAGCAGTTCCGCATCGCAATAGACCGCGATGCGCGCGATCCCGGCGCGCGCCGCGGACCAGCCCGCGATGGTCAGCGCGCCGCGAACCGGCTCGCGCGCCGCGCCGCCGTCCAAGGCAGGCTGGTCCACTTCCAGCCGTATGCCGGACTGCGAAGCGGCCTTCGGTGGGGCCGCAGGCGCAGGCACAGGCACGGGCGCAGGCGCCGCGATTTTCGCCGGCATCACGGGCACCGGCGGCGTCTTCAGGCCGGCCGGGATCGGCTGCGGCACAACCCCGGCTTTCGCCGCGGCCGCAGGCCGGGCCCCGTCGCCTGCTTTCCCGGCGGCTTCGGTGACGAGGGGAAGGTTTATCGAGCGGTGCGCCCCGATTTTCGGGGTGATTGTGATAGCCAGGAGATGCACGCCCGCCGAAGGCCGGCGCGACAGGACGAGGTTGAACACGAACCCGGCCTGGGCAGCCTCCGCCACGTCAGGCAGGCGCGCCGCCGCAGCGGCGCTCGCGCGGCCAAGCTCCGCCTGCCCGAGCGAGATGCCGTCCAGCTCGATGTCGACCGAGGCGATGCCGTTGGCGGACACCGCCCAGCCCTCCACCTGCAGCCTTCCTTCGGCATTCAGGCTGGACCGCTCGCAGGCGCATTGCACCGGCCCACCGCTGGTCGCCTGCACCGGTGCCGCAAGGGCGGCGGGCGGCAGGATGACCGGCACGATCGTCTGGCGGGCCTGGCCAGCCGCGTTCACGGCCTGGACACGGACGAAACTCGGCCCTTCGGGCAGATCGGCGGCAAGCTGGCCGACCAGGGCGAAGCCGGACGCCGCGGCGTTGGGGTAGCTCGCATGAAGGCTGCCGATGTCCGGCCTGGGCAGGCCGTAGCGCGCCTCGCCCATCGATACCGCGTCCAGGGTGACGGTGATCGCCTTTATCGGGTCGGCACTCACCGCCCAGCCGCGCACGCGCAGCATCCTGAAAGCATCCACAACCGCGTCTTCCACGGCAAGGCGGATCGGCCAGGCAGCCTCGGCCGCATCCTGCGTGCGCGTCAAGGCGGCCGGACTGGCCTGCGCATGCAGGCGGACGCTCTTGCGCCCTTCCTGGCCATCCACGCTGCGCACGGCGACGGTTAGCAACGCGGCAGGCGGCGCGTCCTCGGGTATTTCCGCCGTGAAGCTGAAGCCGCAATGATCGACGTGGCGGTAGTGCGGAAAACTGCGGGCGACGTCCGGCCGGGGCAGGCCGTAGCGGCTGTGGGTCAGCAGCTTGCCATCGAGGTGCACGGCAACCTCGGCGATGTCGGCCGGCGCTATGGCCCAGCCATTGCCCTGTACCAGGCTGCCCGGCTCGAGGCGGTCGCCCGGCTTCGGAGCCTCGATGGTGACCAGCACGAAACCCGCGCCGACCGCCTGCGCCTCCGGCCCGCTCTCGGCCGCCGCGCGTACGGGCGCCGTCGGCAGGCCGGGGATGGCGACCAGGGTGCGCAGCCACTCGGCCCAGCTGGTGGCCGCGCGCAGCGATGCCTCGGCGCGCGGCGGCACGCGCAGCAGGCCGAACAGCCAAGCCAATTGCTCGGCGCTCGGCGCGGGTCCGGCGTTCTCGTGCGGCAGCGGCCGGCCCGCGGCCAGCTTGTCCAGCACCGCACTCTGGAACTCGCCCGACCCCATGAGCGCGCGTATGAAGGCCCCGACCGGGCTGTTCTTCGCGTCGGCGATGACGAACGAGCTTTCCGGGTCCCGCCCGAGGAACAGCTGGTAGCCCATCAGGACGTCGCGGTCCGTGCCACCTGCGTCGGCGGCCGGCGTGAATATTGCGCCCTGTTGCGGAGCAGGCTCGCCGGTCAGATCCTCGCCAGGCCGGAAGCCGCCTTTTGCCCGTGGTGCCGCCAAATCCGCTGGTCCTGTTCTGTCGGACTTTCATAAGGGGGGAGAGGAAGTAAGCAAGGCCTTCTTTTTTGAAAAAAAGACGCAAAAACTTTTGCTACCCGCATTTGCGGCGTCCGTGTGCGTGCGGACAAACACGCACGCTGAAGATGCGGGGGAACAAAAGTTTTTTGCTTCTTTTTTTCAAAAAAGAAGGCCTTGCTTCCTACCAGAAGCCCGAAAACCCGGCCGCGCTGCCTCTCCAGGCGCACGGATTTGACGCCGCACGGCAGGCCGCGCAAAACGAGCGCCAGCACGACCAGGGTTCAGACAAGTTTCATGCGTGGCGGCCATGTGGACTCGATCACCCAGGTATCCGTGGCCGGCTGGGCTGCCGACGAAGCCGATCCCCACGCCCGGCTTGAGCTGTCGGTAGCGGTCGACGGGCAGGAGACGGGGCGGGTCTTCGCCGAACGGCCAAGGCGCGATCTCGCCACCCTGGGCAAGTACGGCGACGGTGCACACGGATTCGTCTTCACCTTCCCCGCTCCGTTGTCCGTCTTTCAGGACCACAGCGTCAGGATCAGCTTCCTGGACGGCACCACCTTGCCCGGCGGCGAACGAATCCTGAAGGGGGAGGCGCGTGCGCCTTCGGAGTCCGAGCAGCCTTCGCCCATACTGGTCACCGCGCCTGGCCGGTCCGGGACCACCTACCTGATGAGCTGCCTGGCCGCCTCGCCGCAGATCGTCGTGGCGGAGCTGGTGCCCTACGAGGTGCGGCTGCTGTCCTACTACGCCGCGGCGTTTGCAGTGCTGACGGCGCCGGCCGACACCGAGCGCTCCACCCATCCGGACCACCTGGAGGGCGACGGTTTCCATATCGGCTTCAACCCGTTCAGCAGCCAGCAATACGCCCATGCCTTCCGCAAGCGCGCCAGCCTGCGCCATTATAACGAGGACTGGGTACCGGCCCGGGTTGGCGCCGCGGTGGCCGATGTCGTTCGGCAATATTACCGACTGCTGGCCGCCGACAAGGATAAGGATGCGGTTCGGTTCTTCGCGGAGAAGAACAACAACCTGCACCGGCCTACCCGCCTGTTCGCCCGGCGCGTCTTCGTGGGCTTGCGTGAAGTGGTGATCGTGCGTGACCCGCGTGACGTCCTGTGCTCGCACGTCGCCTATTTCGACTCGAGTCAGGACAAGGCGTTTGCCCATCTCAGCCATAGCTGCCGGCAACTGACCGAGATCCAGGCAGAACCCGGCCAGGATATGTGCATCATCCGCTATGAGGACATGATACGCGGCGATGCCGGCACCTATGCCAGGCTGGGCACCTACCTGCAGGCCGAAATAGCCCCGGTGCGCAAGGAAGCCGGCGAGAAGATGTTCGCCCAGCACGCGACGAGCGGCTCTCCCGAGGCCTCTGTCGGCCGCTGGCGGACCGACCTGCCGGACAGCCTGCGGGCGCAATGCGCCGAGGCTTGGGGCGGCTTCTTGTCGCTGTTCGGCTATGATCTGAAGTGAGCGGGGCGGTGGGCTAGGTAGGCAAGGCAAGGCCTTCTTTTTCGAGAAAAAGAAGCAAAAAGCTTTTACCTGTGCTGCCGCGCCGTGTCGAAACAACCGACCAACGGCGCGCTCTGGGTCGCGCAGAAATCCCCGAAGCACCTCCCTAGCGGGGGAACAAAAGTTTTTTGCTTCTTTTTTCCAAAAAAGCGGGCCTTGCTTCCTTGCCTTCCGTCAGATCGCCGCAAGCCCAGGCGCCAGCAGACCAAGCAAAGCCAGCACACCTCCCGCCACGCCCAGCAGCGCTCCGCCCCAAACCAGCATCACGGACCCGGTGATCACCGACGCCGTCGTCAGCACGATGCCGAGCTGCAGCGCGGCGGCCGCGTTGTCGAACGCCTCGAGGCGTTCGTGGGCGGCGTCGCGCGTCTCCTCCAGTCGCCTGGCCTTGTCGGCCAGCGCCTGCTTGCCGCTCTTGGGGTCGGTCTCGAAGCGCGCGATGTCGGCGTTGAAGCGCGCCTGTATGGCGGCCGCGTCGGCGGCGGCGTTTGCCGGCAACAGGGCGGCGATCTGGGCCAGGTCCTTCGTCTCGTTGGCGCGGGTGGATTTGGCCTGGTACTCGGCCCAGACGTCTGCGGCGGAGACCGCGCTCTGGGACATGCGGGTCTCGGCGTGCTGCGCCCCCTGCTCGCAGAAGGCCAGGCCCGCCGCCAGCACGGCGATCAGCAGGGCGGTGTGGCGCCGTCCGCCATGCGCCGCCGCTTCGGCATGCTCGTGCGTCTCCATTGTCTCGCCCATGGTTCCCCCCGCGTGTGGTGACTGTGTTCAGGCGGCGAGGATGTCGAGCGCCTCGGCCACCGCGATTCGCCCGTCATAGAGCGCACGCCCGACGATGACGCCGGCGATGCGGCTGTTCAAGCCGCCCGCCGTGTGTGCGGCCGCGCGCAACGCCCGCAGGTCGTCCGCCGATCCGATGCCGCCGCTGGCAATCACCGGCGTGCTGAGCTGGTCCGCCAGCTCGATCGTCTGGGCGATGTTCACGCCCTCCAGCATGCCGTCTCGCGCGATGTCGGTGTAGATGATGGCGGCCACGCCGGCATCTTCGAAGCGGCGGGCCAGCTCGGGCGCGCGTAGGGTGGACGTGTCCGCCCAGCCTTCGGTGGCCACGTAGCCGTCCCGCGCGTCGATCCCCACCGCGACGCGGCCGGGGAAGCTGCGGCACGCCTGGTGCACCAGGATCGGGTTTTTCACCGCCGCCGAGCCGAGGATGATCCGCGCCACGCCCGCCTCCAGCCAGCGCTCCACACCGGCGAGATCGCGTATGCCGCCACCAAGCTGGACCGGGATGGTGGCGGCTGAAAGTATCGCCAGGACTGCCGCCTCGTTCACCGGACGGCCGGCAAAGGCACCGTTCAGATCGACCACGTGCAGCCAGGCGGCGCCGGCGTCCTGGAAGGCGCGCGCCTGGCGGGCCGGGTCGGTCTCGTAGATCGTGGCGTCTTCCAGTTCGCCGCGGCGCAGGCGTACGCAGGCGCCGTCTTTCAGGTCTATGGCGGGGTACAAAATCATAAGGAAGCAAGCAGTCCTTTTTTGAGAAAAAGGACCAAAAAACTTTTGCTTCCCCGCCTGCACCGCGGCACGCGCTCATTCCGCGCGCACGCGCTCTGGCAGGACAGGGCCGTGCCTTCCTTACCCCGCATCGGCCTTCCTCAGCGCCTTGGTATAGTAATACCCCTTGAGTATCCTGCCCTTCACCCGTGCATACTCCGGATGCACCCCCCAGCAGGTGAACCCTAGCGACTCATACAGCGCGATCGCCGCCGTCTGCGTCTCGCGCACGTCCAGGTTCAGCACGCGGAAATTCAGCACGCGCGCGCGCTCCTCGATCTTCACCGTCATCAGCCGCGCCAGGCCCTGCCCGCGGGCGAACGGCGCCACGAAGGCGTGCATGATCCAGGCCGAAATGGACTGCGCCTCGTTGTTGCGTGGCGGCCGGACCAGTTGCGCGGAGCCGGTGATGATGCCGTCGGCGCGGCCGAC
Source organism: uncultured Acetobacteraceae bacterium (assembly GCA_964247675.1). Taxonomy (GTDB): domain Bacteria; phylum Pseudomonadota; class Alphaproteobacteria; order Acetobacterales; family Acetobacteraceae; genus BOG-908. Next base: position 55,794 of record CAXTVW010000005.1, on the reverse strand, counting down.
GAACAGCTCGCGCTCGGGCACCAGCATCACGCCGCGAAAGTAGCGCTCCAGCGCCTGCTGACCGGGCGGGTTGACCCAGCCGAAGCCGCCGCCGTCCAGGATGGCGGCGTTGGTCGCCTCGCAGAGCGCGTGCAAATCGTCCTCGTGCAGCTCGCTCACGTGCTCCACCTGCAAGGCGGGCATCTGGGTATGGGTAGAGAACGGGCTCATGCGGGCGGCAAAGGGGCGGGCGACCAGCGGAGGAAATTGGCGAGGATGCGCAAACCGACCTCCTGACTCTTCTCGACGTGGAACTGCGTACCGGCCCGGTTGCCGCGCGCCACCAAAGCAGGCACCTGGCCACCATACGACGTTGTGGCGGCAACGTCCCGGTCAGCGTAGCCCCGCAGCCCGTAGCTGTGCACGAAATATACGTGCTCCCCCGGCTCCACCCCGTCCAGCAAAGGGTGCGCGCCCGCCGCGAAGTCCAGCGCGTTCCAGCCCATGTGCGGCAGCCGAAGCCCGGGCGCCTGCAACGGCGCCACCTCGCCCTGCAGCCAGCCGAAGCCCGGGGTGACGGCATGCTCCAGCCCACGCTCCGCCATGAGCTGCATGCCGACGCAGATGCCCAGGAACGGCGCGCCTTCCGCGACGCGGCGGTCCAGCGCCGCCCGCAACCCGGGCGCCTGCGCCAGGCCCTGGATGCAGGTGGCGAACGCGCCCTGGCCAGGAAGGACGATGCGGTCGGACGCCAGCACCGCGTCCGGCGCCGCGCTTACTTCCACCTCTGCCGCAACGCCGGCCAGTTCCGCGGCGCGGGCAAGCGCGCGGGCGGCGGAGGCGAGGTTCCCGCTGCCGCAATCGACCACGCAGACGCGCATCATGCCGGGGCGCGACTTGAAGGAAGCAAGGCCTTCTTTTTTGAAAAAAAGAAGCAAAAAACTTTTACTACCCGCATCTGCAGCAGCCGGATCATCTCGGAAGCACCGAGGCGGCTGAGCAGCGGGGGAGCAAAAGTTTTTTGCTTCTTTTTTTCAAAAAAGAAGGCCTTGCTTCCTTCCACAACCGTCAGACAGCGCGCGGAATGAAATCCGGCCGCGCATCCAGCAACCGCGCCAGCGCCTGGTCCACATCGGCCCCCGTCACCACCGGGCCGCGCACGAAACCGCGCTGGTCCAGGCTCCAGCGCTGCAGGTCTGGGCAGATCAGGCCCTGCAGCACAGCCAGGCCCGCAAGCGGCGCCAGCGTGCCGGACCAGCGGCAGAGTGCCAGCGTCAGCAGGAACGCGGCCATGGTGAACCCCGCCGGAACCCAGGCGCGGCCAGCCGCCAGCCAGAACGCGCCGAACCAGAACGCCGCGCCGGAAAACCCCTCGCGCACGAGCAGCGGTGGCCGGCCTGGCCGCAGATGCGTGGTGTACAGCTTCACAGCGCGCCCTTCGTGGATGGGATGGCATCGTTCTGCCGCAGATCGGGGGCCACCGCCATGCGCAGCGCGCGCGCCACCGCCTTGAAGCACGCCTCGGCCACGTGATGGGAGTTGCTCCCGGCGCGGCGGGTGACATGCAGGGTGATCAGCGCGTTGCCCGCCAGCGCGCGGAAAAACTCCTCCACGAGCTGGGTGTCCATCGTGCCCAGCATCGGGCGCTCGAAAGCCACCGACCAGGCGACATGCGCGCGGCCGGAGATGTCGATCGCCGCCTCCGCCAGCGCCTCGTCCATCGGCAACAGCGCCTGGCCGAAGCGGGCGATGCCGCGCTTGTCGCCCAGCGCCTGCCGTATCGCCTGGCCCAGCACGATGCCGACGTCCTCGACCGTGTGGTGCGAGTCGATATGCAGGTCGCCCTTCGCCTCGACGGTGAGATCGAAGAGCGCGTGCCGCGCGAAAGCGGTCAGCATGTGGTCGAAGAAGCCCACGCCTGTGCTGATGGCGGAGGCGCCCGTGCCGTCCAGGTCCAGCGTCAGGGTGATGTCGGTTTCTCTGGTCGTGCGGGTCAGGCGGGCGGTGCGGCTCATCTGGGGGGTTTAGCGCGGGGTATCTGCAGAAGGAAGAAAGGCCTTCTTTTTTGAAAAAAAGAAGCAAAAAACTTTTACTTCCCCCCGACGCTCAGCCGCTTCGGTGTTTCCTGCAGCACCCGGCTGGTGCAAATGCGGGGGAGCAAAAGTTTTTTGGTTCTTTTTTTCAAAAAAGAACTGCTTGCTTGCCTTCCTGGCTTAACCTGAACAGCAGCTTTATCCACCTCCGGTCAAAGACCGTGATCGGGTAGGCCATGGCGCAGGCCCCCGCCAGCATCGCTACGTAGAACGCCGGCAGCCAGATAAGCCTCACGCCGTTGGGGAACACGGCCAGGCACGTCCAGGTGCCCAGCGAAAGCAGCGCGAAGAAATGCGTGAGATACAGCGGGAAGGATAGATGCCCGAGCGCACTGAAAAAGCGCGTCCGCAGCAACCGCCGCGCCGGCGCGCAATACAGCGCAATCGCCAGCATGCAGGCGCCAGCAAGACACTCCGCAAATGCCCATGCGTAGTTACGATGCCGTGCCGAGAGCGCGCCGGCCCAGCGCCAGGCGCCGGCGGCGTGCTCGATGTTCCAGGACATGACGTAAGCGGCGGCGCAGAACAGCAAGCCCGCTGCCAGCGGTGACATACGCAGCCTGTGTCCGTGCCGCAGATGGGCAAGCGCGCCGGCCACACCGATCGGAAACCCGATCAGCCAGATGCTGTGCCAGGCGCCCATACCAGCCAGCAGACAGACGCCGGCCAGCCGCCACGCCCGCGTCACGGGCAGCATCAGGACGAACGCGAGCGCGAACGCCAGGACGCTGCCAAGCAGCTCCCATTTCATCGTCCACAGGACCGGGTTGTGGTCCGAAGTGCCGCCGAAGAACGTGCCATAAGCCGCCTCGCGCAAGACGGGCCAAGCCGCGTCGTTGTTCATCTGGCTGCCCCAGAACAGGTCGAGCGGAAACAGCTTGCCGGTCCGCGTGCCTATCCAGCCCACGCCGGGAAAGCCGCCGGATACGGCAAGTCCCACCGAGAGCAGGCCGGCCACCACAACCGGACCCGCCAGGCGCGGATAGCGCCGGATCGCAGGCCCGGCGAGGCGCCGCAGGCGGCCCGCGCGCAACGGCGCAAGCGTCAGCACGAAGCCGGAGAGCACGAAAAACAGCATGACGGCAGCACCGCCGTTTGCCGCGCCGTAAAACGGCGTGGCGCGCAGCCAGGCCAATACGTCGCCGCGCACGCCGCCCAGGAAATGCAGGTTGAACACGATGACCGCGGCGATCCCGCGCACCGAATCCAACTCGGTCAGCTTGCGGCCGGATACGGTTTCCTGGATGCGCCCGGGCGCTACACGCGCCTCATCAAGCACCGACATCTTCGGCCAGCACGGCTTCGATCGGGATGTCGGCGGCCTGCGCCAGTTCGTCATAAACCGGGCCGAAATCGGTGTTGGCCGTCGCGTCCAGCAGCGCCTGCAGCGAGGGTATGACGAAATAGACCGCCTGCACATCGTCGATCTTGTACGGCGTGCGCATCACGCGCTGCAGGTTGAACGCCAGGCGGTGCGGCCGGGGATCCTCCAGCGCATAACGGGATTCGGTGGCCGAGGAGACGATGCCGGCGCCGTAGATGCGCAGACCCGCCTCGGTCTGCAGCAGGCCGAACTCCACCGTGTACCAATACAGGCGGGCCAGGTTGTGCAGCCGCCCCAGCCCCTGCGCGCGCAGGCCGCCTTTGCCGTAGGCCTGCATGTAATCTGCGAAGATCGGGTCCGTCAGCATGGGGACGTGGCCGAACACGTCGTGGAACACGTCCGGCTCCTCCAGGTAATCCAGCTGGTGCGCGCCGCGTATGAAGCGGCCGGCGGGAAAGCGCCGGTTGGCCAGGTGCTCGTAGAACACGGCGTCCGGTACCAGGCCGGGCACGGCCACAACACGCCAGCCGGTCAGTGCGTGCAGGCGCTCCGACAGACGCTCGAAGTCGGGGATGCCGGCGGACAGGTCCAGCTTCTCGACGCCGTCGAGAAAGGCGTCGCAGGCCAGGCCGGGCAGGATCTCGGTCTGGCGTGCGTACAGGGTGCGCCAGACGTCGTGCTCCTCCGGTGTGTAGCCGGGCCAGTTCTGCGGGACGGTATGGTCCATGGCGTTTCCTTAAAGATTAAGTAAGCAAGGCCTTCTTTTTTGAAAAAAAGAAGCAAAAAACTTCTGCTCCCTGTCGGCGGCTGAAGGACATGCGCGCGACAGCAGGAATAAAAGTTTTTTGCTTCTTTTTTTCAAAAAAGAAGGCCTTTCTTACTTCCTGCCACCCACAACCGCCGCGCAGACAAATTGCTACCCAGCCCAACCAACGGCAGAGCCGGATCATGCCGCCTGCTCCAACGCGAAGCTGCGCGCCAGCGCCACGCCCTTACGCATAACAGTGGGCAGTGCCTCTTGGGCCAGCGCCTCGGCAGGGCGCAGGAAACCCGTCGCTTCGATCTGGGGAACGCTGGCGGCGAACACCTCCAGGTGCAGTTCGAAATGGGTGAAGCCATGGCGCACCTGGCCCGCGTGCTGCCAGACGGCCGGCATGGGGGCGGCCTGGCTCGCGTCGGCTCGCGTCCAGGCGAGCGGGCGCCATTCGGTGCCAGGCAGTTCCGTCATCCCGCCGAGCAGGCCTTGCGGCGGGCGGCGGCGCAGCAGCACCTGGCCTTGCGCATCCGTCAGCCAGAACAGCGCGCCGTGGCGCAGCGGGCGTATCGGTTTGGCGGCACGGCGCGGCAGGGTTTCCGGCGCGCCGGCGGCGCGTCCCTGGCAGCCAGGCGCCAGCGGGCACAGCAGGCAGTTGGGTCGCTGGGTGCAGATCGTGGCGCCCAGGTCGAACAGGGATTGCGCAAAGTCCGACGCGCGGGCCTGCGCGGCTGGGTGGTCGCCCAGGCGCGCGGCCGCGGCGGCGATGGCGGGCTTGGCGGCCGGCATCGGCGCGTCGATGGCGTAGAGGCGGGCGGTGACGCGTTCCACGTTGGCGTCCACCGGAACGACCGGAACGCCGAACGCGATGGCCGCCACGGCGCGGGCTGTGTAGGCGCCGATCCCGGGCAACGCCAACAGGTCTTCCACGGTGCGTGGGAAATCGCCGCCGGATGCGGCCACCGCCTTGGCGCAGGCGTGCAGGTTGCGGGCACGGGCGTAATAGCCGAGGCCGGCCCAGGCGGACATCACGTCGTCCGACGGTGCTTCGGCGAGGGCGAACACCGTGGGAAAGCGCGCGACAAAGCGGTTGAAGTAGCCGATGACGGCGGCCACCGTCGTCTGCTGCAGCATGATCTCGCTGAGCCAGACGCGGTACGGGTCCGGTGCCTCGCCAGGAAGCGCGCGCCAGGGCATGGTGCGGCGGTGGCGGTCGTACCAGGCGAGAAGTGCTGCGGGGTCCGGATGCGGCATGGCAGGAGCGTGCATGACGAAAGACGACGCTTCTGACAACAAGGCACGGTTCGCCGAGGCTGATTACGAGCGCCGCGCCTACGCAGCGCGCGGCCTGGCCGAGCTGGTGCCCGGGCTGACGCGGGCGGCCTACAAGAAGAAATCGCCGGCTGGCGCGCTGCTGATGAGCGAATGGGCGGCGATCGTGGGGCCGCGCCTGGCGCTGGAGACGGAGCCGCGGCGCCTGAGCGGCACGCAGCTGACCATCGCGTGTTCCGGGCCGGTGGCGATGGAATTGACGCACCTGTCTGCCACGCTGATCGAGCGTATAAACACGCATGCCGGCCGGCGCGTGGTTGAGCGGTTGCGCTTCGTGCAGGATGTGGTTGGCGGGCCACGCGTGATCGCGGCGCGGCGGCTTATAGCGGCAGAGCGGGTGGACGGGGTGGATGGAGAGTTGGGGGATGCGCTGGGGCGGCTGCTGGCGGCTATCCGGGGTGCGTGAGATCGAGCGGCTCACGTAAGGAAGCAAGGCCTTCTTTTTTGAAAAAAAGAAGCAAAAAACTTTTGCTCCCTGTCGGCGGCTGAAGGACATGTGCGCGACAGCGGAGTAAAAGTTTTTTGCTTCTTTTTTTCAAAAAAGAAGGCCTTGCTTGCCTGTAACGATTCAATCCACCAAAGCCGCATAAGTCAGCACACGCAACTCCCGCCGAACAGGATACGTGCTGGAAGGCGAAAGCTGTGTGAAAAACACCACGGCCAGATCCTCGACCGGATCCACCCAGAACGCCGTGCTCGCCGCCCCGCCCCAGGCGCATTCGCCAGGCGTGCCCACGATCTGCGCGCGCGCCGGATCGAGCATCACCGAGAAGCCCAGGCCGAAGCCGATGCCGGTGTAGGTGCTCTCGCTAAAGCGCGCCTGGCCCATCGCGGCCATATCGCCGTCGAGGTGGTTGCTCATCATCAGCGCCAGCGTCTTGCGGCCGAGCAGGCGGGTGCCTTCCAGTTCGCCGCGGCCGAGCAGGAAGCGGCAGAAGCGCAGGTAATCCGGCGCGGTGCCGACCAGGCCGCCGCCGCCGGAGGCCAGGCGCGGGTTGAGGAAGATGCTGGTGGCAGGGTCGTCGGAAAGCTTGGCGCGGCCGTCCTCGCCGCGGCCGTAATTGGCGGCAAAGCGCGGGCGCTGGGCTTCGGTCACCTGGAACCCGGTGTCGGTCATCCCGAGCGGCTGCAGCACGCGCTCGGTCAGGAACGTTTCGAACGGCTGTCCGCTGTGCAGCGCCACGAGGTGGCCGGCGACGTCGGTGCCTATGCTGTAGTTCCACCGTGTGCCGGGCTGGGCGAGCAGCGGCATCGTGGCCGCCTTTTCCACCACTTCGGCGAGTGAAAGCGGCGAGGTCTGGAAGTCCACGCCGGCCTCGCGGTACATCGCGTCCACCGGTGTGGCCTGCATGAAGCCGTAGGTGAGGCCCGAGGTGTGGGTGAGCAGGTCGCGGTACGTGATCTGCCGCTCGGCGGGAACCGGATCGCGGCCCTCGCCGGCATAGACGTGCATGTCGGCGAAGCAGGGCAGGATGCGGGCGATCGGGTCGTCGAGCTGGAAGCGGCCTTCCTCGTAGAGCATCATCAGCGCCACCGAAGTCAGCGGCTTGGTCATGGAGTAGATGCGCACCACGGTGTCCGGCGCCATGGCCAGGCCGCGTTCGCGGTCCGCGTGGCCGGCGCAGTGGTGGTAAGCCGTCTCGCCGTGGCGGTGGACCAGGACGGACATGCCGGCCAGGCGGCCGGAGGCGATCCACGCGTCCATCCAGGTGGTGATGCGGGCTAGGCGCGCTGGGTCGAAACTGGGCATCAAGCAAGGCCTTCTTTTTTGAAAAAAAGAAGCAAAAAACTTTTGCTTCCACGACGTTACCGATGCTTTGGCGTTTCCTGGCGCACCCGGCTGGTGCAGATGCGCAGGAGCAAAAGCTTTTTGCTTCTTTTTCCTACGTCACTCCCGGCACGCTAACCCCGATCATGTCGCCCTCCGTCACGATCCCCGCGAGCCGCGCCGGCTCCCAGCCTTCCGTCCCGGCCGGCCGCAGCGGCAGCACCATCCAGCGGTAATCCGCCGTGCTGTCCAGCACGCGTATCCTGGTGCCTGGCGGCAACGTCGTGTTCCATTCGGCCAGCACGCCGGCGGGGTCGCGCACGGCGCGCGCGCGGTAGGCTGCCGATTTATACCAGGTCGGCGGATAGCCGAGGACGGCGCGCGGGTAGCAACTGCACAGGGTGCAGACGATCAGGTGATGCAGCCCTGGCGCATTCTCCAGCACGCCGAGCGGAGGCATGCCGCGCATGGGTATGCCTTCGGCTTCGGCCGCCGCGGCGCCGTCGGCGAGCATGAGCGCGCGATAGGCAGGGTCGGTCCAGGCGCGCGCCACCATGCGGGCGCCCTGGGCAGGGCTGGCTTCATCCGTGCTACGTATGCGCGCGGCGATCTCGGCCGCGGTGGCGATGCCGCGCCGGGCCAGTACCGCGGACAGCGCCGCCAGCAGCGTGGCGGGTTCCGTCTCCGGCAGGCTCATGCCGGGTCCAGCCAGTGCTCGAACAGCTCCACGACGAGTTCGTCCGCGGTGGCGTCAGGCCAGACGGCACGGCCGTCGAACAGCACGTGGTAGAGCGCGCGACGGGGCGCCGGGCGGGCAAAGGCGAGGTCCTCGGGATTGGGGAAGTCGCCCAGATGGCGGAGCACGGTACCCGGCTGGCCGCGGAGGTAATGCGGCGTCCTGATGTGCACAGGGCCGTTCGCCTCCGGCCAGCGGTCCTGCACGAATATCCTCGTACCAGGCGCTATCATGGCAACGCGGCAGCCAGCTCGGCTTCGGTGATCACGCCGGCGTTCAACAAATAGGCGGTGATCGCGCGCAGCCAGCGCTCGTAGTAGCTGAGCGCGTGGTAGTCGGCTTCGGGGATGGCCTCGATGTTCCGGCGCAGCTCGTCCACGCTCATGATGCCCTTGGCGCCGAGTATGCCGCGTATCGCATCCACAGTCCGGTCGAACTCGGTCAGCGCGTGGCTGGCCTTGCCTACGGGTTCGCAGAGGAAGCGCGGGATGCCGCCCATGTCGTGGTGCGCGCGCAGGGGGGCATCGTCGGACATCGGCGCAGCTTACAGAGAAGGCGGCCGGATGCCCACAGCACGGCGTCCGGCCGCCGGAGGTCAGGCGGCCTGCTGGCCGAGATAGGTGGTCACGAAGCTGGGGATGTGGCTGCCGAGCCAGTCGCCCATCTCCTGCTCCTCCTTCATCGACTGCTCGAGGACGGAGACGTCATCGTTGGCGCCGGCTGCCTGTGCGAGGGTGATCAGCACCTTGTAGGAGCCGATCTCGTAGGCCTTGAACCCGACCGCGGCGAGCACGTCCTTCAGCACCTCGTCGGAGGCAAAGGCATGCGCGAAGCCGGCTACCGTCGCCACTGTTCCGGTTACCGCTTCCTTGGCCAAAGACGCCTTGCTGCCGTGCCTGGCAAGCAGGCTGTCCAGCCGCGCAGCCTGCTGGGTGGAGCGCTCGTGGTCCGCCTGCATCTGTGCGTGCAGGTCCGGATAGGCCTTCATGCGGGGTAGCTGGTTCTGTATGGTGCCGATCGCCTGCGTCTCCACGGCGTGCTGGTTGCGCAGGCCGGTCAGATAGATTTCGGTGGTCTTTGTCGTGCCGCTCATGGAAGTCTCCTTTGGAGGGGACCCGGATAACGCGCTCCACCGGCGTGGCGGCAGAAGCCGCGCATCAGTTTAAGTTTCCCTTGGCAAAGTGCGATTGGCGTGCAGTTCAGGCGGTTGCCGGAGACGCGTGTGCAGACCAGACAAACGCCAGCCGGTCCTGGCTATCGCTGAGTGGCTGAGGAGCACCCGCGCACGCCGGACGGCCGCTACTTCGTCGTGCGCGGGCGGCTGTGGCGCCTGGCTAACCCGGCGCTTTCCCCGGAGCTCCGCGGCGCGCTGGTGCACGAGCTGATGGCCGCGCGCCGGGCGGTGCGCGAGGCGAAAGGCGAGCCAGGAGCGACTGCGGTGGCACGCGCCCGGGTGGACGCCGCGAAGCGTGCGCTGGGCGAGCGCGGGCCGGTGTGGTGGGACGCGGACGCCCCCGATTACAACCGGCGCATGGTGATAAACACGCCATACGCCGCCTGGTATAAGGGCCTCGCGCCAGGCAAAGGAATCGCATGAGCGATCGCCCCGCCCATGCAGCAGCCGGCTGCATCCGGACATACCAAGGCTGCCAAGCCCGCGCAGGAAACAAAAGTTTTTTGCTTCTTTCTTCCAAAAAAGAAGGCCTTCCTTCCTCACGCAGGTCCAAGCCCAAACACGGTCCAGAACGGCCACCAGTCCACAATCAGGAGTCCGCCATCACAGCCGCGCCGGAAGCGGGCAAGTCCCCGCGTGCCTGAACCGCAAGCGCGCCTGGTGCTTGCGGCGTGCATCCTCGCATCCAGCCTGGCGTTCGTGGACGGCTCGGTGGTCAATGTCGGCCTGCCCGCGATCGGGCGTGACGTGCAGGCCGGTGCCGGCGCGCTGCAATGGGTGGTGAACGCCTATCTGCTGCCGCTCAGCGCGCTGCTGCTGCTGGGCGGCGCCGCGGGTGACCGTTACGGGCGCCGCCGCATGCTGATAGCGGGCACGATCCTGTTCGCGGCCGCCTCGCTGGCCTGCAGCCGCGCTCCCAGCCTCGCTGGCCTCCTCGCCGGCCGGACCCTCCAGGGCGTGGGAGCGGCTTTGCTGCTGCCGAACAGCCTTGCCATCCTGGGCGCCACGTTCAGCGGCGTGCGCAAGGGCCGGGCGATCGGCATCTGGGCATCCACCGGCGCCGCCATGGGTGCGCTCGGACCGGTGCTGGGCGGCTGGCTGATCGACACGGTCGGGTGGCGGGCGATCTTCCTCATCAACTTGCCGCTGGCGCTTGGCGCGGTGCTCCTCGCCTGGCGCTGCCTGCCCGCCGATACCGACGGACGCGATCACCCGCTGGATGTCTGGGGTGGGCTGCTCGCCACGGCGGGCCTGGGTGCGGCCACCTGGGCACTGACGGTGGGCTCGGGGCCTGCCGGCTGGACGGCGGCGGCCGTGGCGGCGGCAATGGCGGCGGCGGTCCTGATGGCCGGCTTCGTCGCGGTGGAACGCAGGATGGGAGAGCGCGCCATGGCGCCGCCTGCCCTGTTCGGCTCCAGGACGTTCGCCGGTCTCACCGTCCTGACCCTGCTGCTCTACGGCGCGCTCGGCGGCCTGTTCGTGCTCTTGCCTTACCTGCTCATCGAGGCTGCCGGCTACTCGGGCACGCAAGCCGGCGCGGCGCTGCTCCCGCTTCCGCTGCTGATCGCCGCCTTCTCGCCAGCCATGGGCGCGCTCGCCGGCCGCATCGGGCCACGCCTTCCCCTGACGGTGGGTCCCGTCATCATGGCCGCCGGCTTCGCCCTGCTGGCGCATAGCAGCGTGCAAGGCGCGTATTGGACGCAGGTGCTGCCCGCGCTGCTGCTGATCGCCACCGGCCTGAGCGGGGCGGTGGCGCCGCTCACCACGGCGGTGCTGGGCGCCGTGGACGGCCGCCATACCGGCGCGGCATCGGGCTTCAACAGCGCTGTCGCGCGGACCGGCGGACTCGCCGCCACCGCCCTGCTGGGCTCGGTGCTGGCCGCTCCCGGCGCGGCGCTGCTCGCCGGCTTCCAGGTCGCGGCCTGGGTCGGCGCGTTGCTTTGCCTGCTGGCGGGACTTAGCGCTTTCGTCCTTGTTGGCCGTGAGCGCGTGGCGGGGGCGTAGCCGGTCTGAAGCTTGGCTGTGGACACTTTAAGCCAGCAAGGCCTTCTTTTTTGAAAAAAAGAAGCAAAAAACTTTTACTACCCCGCATCTGCAACAGCCGGGTTTATGCTGGGGCACCCGGGTGCTGGCGTCAGGCCGGGCGCGTCCAGCAATCGCCGGGCCGCATGGCTAGGAAACGCTCCTCCGGTATCCGTGCCGTCTCGAGCGCGCTCCGCAAATCCTGCTCGGGGGCAGATTGCGGCTCATCGGTCAGCGCGAATGTCCCCCAGTGCACGCCTAGCGCCTGCTTGGCGCCGCAATCCTGCATGATCTGCACCGCCTCTGCCGGATTGACGTGCTGGTCCTTCAGGAACCACCGCGGGGCATACGCGCCGATCGGCAGGATCGCCAGGTCGGGCGGCCCATGCCTTTCTTGGACCCCGCGGAAGATGGCGCCATCACCGTAGCCGGTGTCGCCGGCCACGTAGATGGTGGCGACCTGCGTCCTGACGACGAAGCCGCCCCACAGCGCCATCCTGCGGTCGGACAGGCTGCGGCTCGACCAGTGGTTGGCGGGGGTCAGCCATACCTCTACGCCCGGCAGGATTTCCGCGTGCTGGCCCCAGTCCATCGTGCGCACCTGCATGTCGGGGTCGGTGCGCCCGATTACGCGATCGTTGCCAAGCGGCGCCACCATCGGCGGCCGCCCGGCTTGCCACAGCCGCCGCAAGGTGCGGATGTCGAGGTGGTCGTAATGGTTGTGCGTCAGCAGCACCAGGTCGATCGGCGGCAGCGCCGCAAAGGCAACCCCAGGCTCGTTGTAGCGGCGCGGCCCTGCCCACCGTAGCGGGCTGGCCCGCGCCGACCAGACCGGGTCCACCAGGATGTTGCGGCCGTCCACCTGGAGCAAGAGGCTGGCATGGCCGATCAGCGTCACGCTCAGATCCGCGACACTGGCAGCCGGAACGGCTTGCCGGGCGGACGTTGCTGTCCAGCGTGCCCGCTTTCCGCCCAGCCGCCAGCGGAGCAGCTCGGACAGGCTGCGGTCGATGTCGGGGTGGTGGGGATTAAAGAAGCGCTCCCCGTCATAGTGGTCGGAGGGGGGACCCTGGTAATAACGGTTACGGCTCATGCCGCCTCTCTACACCCTAACTTGCCGCCGAGCGTGCTTCCGCGCACTGCACTCCGCCTGCCGCGTCACCGAAGCCTACAATCCGGTGGCCCGTTGCCCGGTCAAGCCGGCCCGGACCACGCCGTCGAAGCCCAGGACGAAGTCCGCCCCGTAAGCGGTCGCCGGCGTCTGGTAGCCCGGGACAGCGGAGCCCTCGGACGCCAGCCGTGCCACCTCCACGGCCGTGCGCGCCGTCAGGTGATAAGGTTCGGGCGTCGTCAGCAAGGACGAGACGTGCTGGCCGGACGCGTCCCAGGCCTCGGCCAGCACCGCGGCCCGGCCGCTGGCACGATCCTCGGCCGAGGGTCCCGGCGGCAGGTGCCTGTCGATCCGCCCCTGCAGGAACCGCAGGACCGGCCCCCGCGACAGCAGCCGCCTGACCCCGACCGGCAGAGCCGACACGACCTCCATCTGGCGCGTGGCTTCGAAAAACACTTCAATGTCCGGGATACCGGTCGAGCGCCAGGCGGTGGAGACGTCGCCCCAGGGCACGCCGACCGTCGGACGGGCGCCCTCGCCGAAATCGGCAGACTGCCGCTGACGCGGGTCGCCCTGGACGATGTTGCCCCCTTGGCGAACCCGGACGCCGGTTCCCACGCCTTCCAGCATCGTCTTCATCGTGCCCCGGCTCGCCTTCGAGAGCCCGCCGATGGACAGCCGCAAGCGGGCGGCACCCGGCAACTGCGCCGCCACATGGGCCGCGAGGCAGTCGCTCGGCACCACGTCGAACCCCGCCCCGGGCAGCAGCATCACTCCGGCATCGCGCGCACGGCCGCTCCAGGCCGCAAGCGCCTCGAACACGTCTATCTCGCCGGTGATGTCGCAGTAATGGACGCCCGCCTCGATGCAGGCCGAAGCCATCGGCGCCGCCGTAGCCGAGAACGGACCAGCCGCGTGCAGCACGGCCTTAATGCCCCGTAGCTCCGCGGGTCGCGGCGCCAGCCTGAAGGCCCGCCACTCCAGCCCGAGGCCGTCGGCGAGCGGGCGCAGCTTGTCCGGGTTCCTGCCAGCCAGCACGGGACGCAACCCGCGCTCCACGGCGTGCTCGGCGCACAGGCGGCCCGTGTAGCCGGTGGCACCATAGATCAGGAAAGCCAAGTGCTGAACCGTCCTCTCATGTCTCGTACCAACGGCTTTGTGTCGACTTAGAAGAAAGGCCAAGGGCTCTGCCCCTGGACCCCGCTAAGGACAGTCGTCCTTAGAACCTCTCACCAGATCTCTTAACAGATGGGGGTCTGGGGCCTCGAGGCCCCAGCGGGGCTTGGGGCAGAGCCCCAATCTTGCTGACCGGTCACAAATAATTTCCGCCGGTATGCGTCCGGCGCGCCCGCAATCTAGCGGGCCGGTGCGGGCGGGACTGCACCGATCTCCCCTGCCAGCGTCAACAGGACCGCCTCGTCCCTGCTGGCGTCGAATTTCCTGGCGAACAGGGCGGGACTGGCATGGATGTAATCGAGGTCGTCGATCGTCAGGACCTCGGGGTGAGCCGCCGGCTCGATCAGCTTGATCGCCCTCCCGTAATCCGCCGCCTGACGGTCGCGGTAGGGACCGTTCAGCAGGAGCGCCTGCATGACGAGCTCGTCGCTCAGCGGGCTGAACCGCATGTAGGAGTCCATGTCCCGCCGGAACGGCGCCTGACGCTGCCACTCGCAGAATGCCCGCGGCAGTATCACCCACTGCGAGCCCTTATGATCAAGCTTGAAGGTTCGGGGAGCCTTGCGTCGGCCGGGGAGGATGACGATTTTCACCGGCGTCTCGAAAACGCGGGGCCGCCTGGGATGCCAGTCGTCCGGCGGCAGGTCGGTAAAGGCCTTCGTCTGTATAAACACATCATGCGGATTGCTGCGCAGGGTCTCCCTGATCGCAGCCATCGGCTTGATGGGGTAGCACTCGCCGCTCAGGTTGACGAAATGCGTCCAGCGATCCTCGGCCGCAAGCAGGAGGTCGATCGCGTCCAAGCTTATCCGCCCCAGGCTCCAGCCTCCCCAGTTCGTCGCCCGCGGGCGCATCAGCCGTATGTTTGTGCGGCCGTCGATGATCTCGCGCACGCGGCTGTAGGTTCCGCCCCGGCCCTTGTAGTTCAACAGGCTTTTCAGATCCACGTGAACCAGGAAGATGTCGTCCGGGTCATAGATGGCGTTCAGGAGCCATTCGAACTGTGCGGGCTTGTTGTGGAGCATAATGAACCACGCGATCACGATCCGGTCTGCCCTGCCGGCGGTTCGACTCCCTGCGTCAGCAACGCCTTGAAGCTGCCGCCGCCGGTGCGGCGCGTCTCGTACTGGGTGGACTTCCCTGGTCCGGCGAGGTGAACGGCGCCTATAGTCGAATAAGGTGGATAAGGCTCGCAGAGCACATGCGCCTCGTCATTCCACATCGGCGGGCCGCGGTCGCATATCCAGTTGTAGCGGGGCGGAAGTATGGTGGTTCTGACCTTGGAACGCGCGAACAGGCCGCCGTACACGAGCCGGTTGATCGAAAACTGGTCGTGCGGAAGGAAGGCTCCGGTCCGGTTCCAGACAGCCTGGTAGTGGTGGACCCACAGTTCCCAGTGCGGGCTGTCGGCGCGTATCGCGAAAAGCCCGGCGTTCAGGTGCGGCCGCGACAGCAGCCACGCGCCGTTCAATACACCATATCCCAGGACGAGGTGCTTGGCGAACCAGCCGAGCAGCCAGCCCTGGAACCGGTACGCCCGCTCCTGCTCGTGCGCTATGGCCATGCCGGTGTCCAAGGCTCCTCGGCAATAGGCCTCGATCACCCACCACCCTTGCAGCCAGATGTCCGAATCGATCCAGACGTAGATGTCGCGGCCCGGAAAATAGTCTCGCAGGAACGGGCGGGCGAGGAAGGCCAGTTCGTACCGCTTCAGCCTTTCGACGGGAATGCCGAGATGCGTGCTCGGCACGGCCGTAATGACGTCATGGTCGGCCAGCCACGCTTTGTCATCGTCGGTCTGGCCGACATCGAGGCAACCGATCTCGACACCCCGTCTTTCAGGAAAAGCTTCCAGGGAGCGGATCAACCCTTTGAGGAAAGGCATGACCTTGCTGTCGCCCGCGGTGACGATGATGACTTTCGACCCGGTGTGGCTCAATGGCCTAGTCGCCTCGCATCGGATTGTACCGCGCGCCTGAGGCGACGCGTCACGCGTCTTGTCAGGAGCGGCCACGTTCCGGGATGCCGCAGGATTATGGCGGCAGGCTTCGTAAGGCTCCCGGTGTCGGCCAGCAATCGCTGGGCGTCGATGTAGTGGACCATCACACGATACTCGCGCCCACGCTTCCGCAGGAGCCTCGCCACGTCCGGCCTGACGGAACTGCCGAATTTCGCAATGAAATGGGCGTTGGTCTCAAGCGCCTGGCGGTAGTCATATCGCCAGGCGCCGGCGCCGGTGTCGGTCCACTGCCTGGCTGTCGGGCTGAAGGGAAGGGTCCACTCATAGAGCGGCGTGTGGACCAACCACCCCCGGGCCCCCGCAAGCAGCAGCTCCAGCATGAAGTAGAAATCTTCCGCCAGCTTCGCCTCGGGATAGTACTCGGTCTGCGTGGTCCGCAGGAATTCGGCCCGTACCATCGGCTTGAGTATCCCGAAATCGAACTCGGCGCCGGGATCGGAATGCGCGATCATGTCCTCCAGCGTAATCGCCCGGCCTGCACCCTCAGCCGCGAACGCTTCCAGAACAGCCAGGCCGCTCGCGTGATCCTTATGCAGCTGGTTGTCAGCCACAAGGTCCGACCCATGCTCCTGCCCGGCGGCGAGAAGCACAGCCAGCCTGTCCGGCAAATAGCGGTCGTCTGCGTCCAGGATCGCGATCCAGGCTCCTCTTGCGGCCGCGGCGGCGAGGTTCATCGCGCGCGCCTTGCCGCCGTTCCGAGGCAGCGCCACTACGGTCACCCGCGAGTCCAGCGCGGCAAAGCGATGCGCGATCTCAAGGCTGTCGTCGGTCGAACCGTCATCGACCACAAGGACCTCGATGGTTTCGAGTGTCTGGTCCAGAACGGACTGGATAGCTCTCGGGAGCGTAGCGCCGCTGTTGTAGACCGGGATCACCACAGTCACGTCAGACGCCGGTTGACCACTCACCTAGGCGGCACTCCCTACATCCGCGGCCGCGCGGACGGGCACTAATCGCGCCCGGTCACACGGGGTTTCACAGATAGGCCGGCCACAAGCGGGGGCACAGCCTTCCTGCTCTCTGGCTGCGCGAACCATGCCCGTTCGATTTGAAACGCCTCCGCGCGATCAAACCCGCGGACGTAGCGGAAGCTGTCCGCGAAACCTGGAGGGTGTCACAGCAAAAGGCCGTTACGCCGGCGTTAAGGCCGCCTAGCGGGAACCGGCCTTCGCCCGCGGGCACTTCCGGCCTTGCCTTAGGTCAGGATTGCCCGAAGACAGGCGTGCGTGTCCAATCCCGCCCTCGAACTCGACACATCTTCCCCTGGGCGGCCCGGCCCGAACGCCGCAATTGCCGGGAAGCAGGCGGCCTGCCTGCGATTTACCACCGTATTGCTGTGCGTCTGCCTCTTCCTGCAGCGCTTCGGCGTGCTGGCCGGCACCGCTCCGCTGAGCATCGTGGGCCCGATCGGCCTGGCGCTCGGCGCCTGGGGCCTCGCACACGGCACGCTGGTGCTGCACCGGGGTCGCACCGCGGTCTATCTCGGCCTGGTCGGCCTGGCCCTGCTCGGCGCCGCCTGGCACACCATGGCGCCAGGCACCTTCGACGCCTCGCCCAGCACGAACTCGCTGATGCATTTCCTCGGCATCACCGCGCTGGCCACACTGAGCTTTGCCGAGCCGGTGGACGAAACCGCCTTTTTCGCCCGGATCAACCGCTTGCTGGCCCTCATCGCCGGCCTGGGCATCGCCCAGTTCGCCGCCCAGTTCGTGGGCCTCCGGCTGTTCGCGTTCACCGGACTGATCCCGGCGAACCTGCTGCTGGAGCAGGGCTACAACCTGGAGATCCCGGTCGGCATAGGCGAGATCAACAAATCGAACGGGTTGTTTCTCGTCGAGCCTTCGGTGTTCTCCCAGTTCATGGCTGTCGGCCTGATGATCGAAATGCTGACGGCGCGCCGGCCGCTGTATTTCGTCCTGTTCACCGCCGGGTTGCTGCTGTCGTTCTCCGGTACCGGCTGGATCGTGCTGGCCAGCTTCTTCCTGTTCGCCGGCGTGCGGATCGGCCCGCAATTCCTCAAGGTGGTAATCGTGTCAGGCTGCGCCCTGGGCCTGATACTGGTGGCCGCCGCCCTGACCGCGCCCGACTTCGCCGCCGCGCTGTCGGACCGCCTGGGCGAGGTCTCCCAGCCCGGCACCAGCGGACACATGCGTTTCATCACCCCGTTCTGGCTGATGTCGGACGTGCTCGCACGCGAACCCGCCGCCCTGCTCGCCGGTATCGGCGCCGGGGTCAGCGAGAAGCTCAGCCTCCCCTACGCCTACGACGTGAACACGCCTATCAAGGTCTTCCTGGAATTCGGCCTTCCCCTGCTGCTGGCTTACCTGACCCTGTTCTGGCTCGCCGAGCGCACCGCTTTGCAAGGCGCGCTGTTCGTGCCGCTGATGCTGCTGTTCCTGTTCACCGGCGGCTACCAGCAATTCCCCCCCGTGCTGTTCCCCGTGCTCCTCCTGCTCGCCATCGCCCGGCTCCGCCCGGCCAGCTAGGGCAAATCACGAGTCCCGCTCGTCTTCGCCCCACCGCGCAGCAGCCAGATCGATAACGGAAGCACTGCGCCGCGCTGGCAACACGAAGAGCGGACTGCTCACCACGGCGACGGTTCGAGAAACACAGGCAGACCAACCGGACTCATCCTGCCGGAGACGGTGCCGATTTGCCACCAGGGCGAGCGAACTTCGCAGCCCGCCGGCTTAGCCCCGGCTTTCACGGAGACGTGTAATTACGTTCGTGAACGTTCCGTTTCATATCACGTCTGTTACGCATCCATTACTTTTGATCCGTCAGGTGCAACATGTTCCTAGATCTCTCCGCCTACCATTTGACCTACGACCAAGAGTTCTCGCCTGGTGCACCGGTCACCGTCTCGCCGGATGGCAACGGGACGACGTTCAAGACGCAGTATGATTGGGGCGGCCGCTACATCCCTTCGAACCACGAGGCCGAGTTCTACTCAGACCCGGCTTTCGGTGTGAATCCGTTCAGCATCCGTGGAACTACGGCGGCCAGCCTTACACGTCCGGGCTGATCACGACGCAGAACACCTTCTCCCAGCATGGCGGCTATTTCGAGGTGCGTGCGCAGATGCCCGGCAAGGCGGGGTTGTGGGGCGCTTTCTGATGCAGCCGACAACGTTGGGCGACTACCCGGAAATGGACGTGATCGAGGATCCCAATCTCGGCAACAAGGGTCTGTATTTCATCCATGCGACGGCGCCTACCGACAGCAATGGCGGCTTCGTCCAGATCAGCGGGGCGATATACAAAGGCTATCACCAATATGGCGTTGAATGGAACGACCAGACGGTAACCTTCTACTTCGACCACAAGGCCATCGCCGAGTATCCCACGCCGCCGCAGTTCGCCTCGCTGAACATGTATCTGCTGCTCAACCTCGCGGTCGGTGGCCCGGGCAGCTGGCCGGGTGCAGCGCCTGCCGCATCCATTCCTGCGGACTACAAGATCGACTACATCCGGGCCTTCTCCAGCAACGCCGCCGATCCGGCCGTGGCGCAGCAGGCCGTCTCGTCGCCGGATGCGGCCGAGACGACGCCGTCTTATCTCACGCCCGCCGCACCCGACGTCGCGACCGGCACCGGACCTGGCGCGCTGACCCTGTTGATGTCGGAGGACTATTTCGACCACGATGCAAAATTCGTCGTGGCCATCGATGGCGTCAGGCAGCCCGGTGTATTCGACGTGGCTGCGCAGAATGCCAACGGCCAGACACAGAAGTTCATATTCTACGGCACCTATGCTCCGGGTGTGCATACGGTGACCGTGACCTACATCAACTACCTGGTCGGAAGCGCGCCTTACCTCAGCCGCAAGCTGTATTTCGCCGGAATGACGCTGAACGGTGCTCCTGGCACGAACCTCGCACCTGTGCCGCTACAGGGCGGGCAGCACACGATGAGTTTCGTTGCGCCGTGAGATCTGGGCGCAGGACAAAGCCTGCTTGTCCTGAAAAGCGAAGCGGCCACAGGTTTGTCGAGCGTGCGGTCGCGATGACTTGGATGGCAGTGATGAAGTCGTTCTGTAGACCTACAATTGAGTTGGTTTCGGCCACTGCTTAAAACCCATTGCGCAGCGACAATTTCCAAAAGCAGCAATTTGATAAAGTTGGTTCGTCTGTGCCGACGAGAACCTGAGCGTCGTAAAAACCGGCGACAATTGAGTTGGTGCGCGCTCCCCTTCGTTCGTTGACAGTGCGAATGCGGCCATCTCGAGCGCGGTACGCGCCACAGAAACCGTGCCGTCCTCAGGTAGCCCGGCTTCCCGCAGCATAGTCCTTCCGCGCGGAGGCCAGCACTCTGCCAAGAAGAAAACGACGACATCCTCGACGTCCGAAAGCCGACTGGACACAAGTGGAAGCGGCGCAGACGCCCATCGTGAAGTCCATCCGACGGGGCTGCTGCTGCCGGAGCGTGCCTGATGCAGGCGCGGCTTCGGAAACCGGTAGTTTCGCGGGATGTCTCCGCTCGACCGCTGGCGCGGCTACGCTGAGTCGCGCGCAGTCATCACATGCCCGGAATGACGCTCGACGCGCGCGACTGTAAGCCTCCGATAGTCGTCGATTTTGGAGAGATCCAGGTCACCTAGGGCCTGAACGCCAGGCGCAGGATGGACGTTCCCGGAGGTCAAGCCAGGTATCCACAGACAGGCCTGGGTATTTACGGGCGATACCGAAAGCCTCTGGATGGACGGTCCGGATGCTCGTGCCTCGTGGAACACGACGCCCAGGAGTCGACGAAAAAGGTAATGCCGAGTTGTCGGGTTACTTGGACCTGAGGTCGAAAACGGACCGGCATCCCAGGGAAGTGCCGAAGAATGCCGTTGCCCGCACCGCCGAGACATCCGCGATCCAGGCGCTTTGCATGGTCAGGAACGCGGGACCCGCAACCCGCGTACAGGTCGTGGCCTGGAACAGGCTCCGCAACCAGGTCATGCATGGCGGCCTCGTGTCGCCCTGTTCAAGCGAGGAGGATGACAGACTCCTTCTGTGCCTTGACGGGGCCGATGCACACGCGCAAACGCCACCTGACCAAAACCTAAGGCGTGACCTCCCCTTCGCACTTCCGCGGTTCAACCGACTTGCGCGCTATACTGAGACATCATCTTCTTCGCCATCGACAAAGCGTCTCGTGAAATCCTCGATGCGAGGCAACGAATCCATTGTCAACCCCGCTGTCTTCGCGACTTGCCAAGGTGCCGGGACGCCGCAACCGTCCGCAGCCATAGCCCTTATACTGTGGCGAATGCGCCGATCCTGGAAATGCCGAAGCGTCTCGCACTCCCGCTCCATGGCGAGCGCGCACCGGGGAAGCTTTGCGGCTCTCTTCCGGATCCAATCCCTGGACGAGACGTCGGACTCGACTGCAGCCCATGTGACGCGGACGGGAGGCACCATGGCGCGCAATCCGGCTGCGGCTGCCGTAATGCGCAGGACCAGGGCCGCGTCGATCGCGGCCCAGTCCTTCTTGGGACCTGTGGCATTTCCTGCATTTGAAGCGGAAGGTTTCACGCACGCCGGCGGGACCGAGTCCGCGCCGGAGACCTCTGCGTCGGAGGGTGTGGGCGCAACCCTGGGCCGGAGCGGCCGGAAGGGTGGCCACGAGTTGGGCACTCCGAGGCGTGCCGCGAGCCTCCCGACCGTAATCGGATCTATCTTCAGGTGCACGGCTGCGGCATTCTGGCTGGCACCCGATGCGACGAGCCGCCTTAATTCGGGCTCAAGGAGCGGACCGTACTCCTTCATGATCGGCATACCCGGCTTCCCGCCCTTCCACGATTGGACCCAGACATAGCCGCACGAACAGGTGAATTTCCCGCTCACCGAATCGTCGTGCCTGTCCTTCGTCCTGACCACGTCGGTGACGACCGGCTGCCCGCTGTGCGAGGCGAGCCGGTTCCTGCAGGTCCACGGTCCCTCGCCGAACGGGAGCCCGACCACGTCGAGCGACCGAAGCATCCCGGACAGCAGCAGGTGATACAGGGGGTGGAAAGCACGGCGATGCCTGCGGCAAATCGACCCGAGCCAACCGTTGCACCAGCTTCCGTCCTCCTCCAGCACGCCAGGCAGCCGGTCGAGCGCGGAGCCGTATCGATCGCGCATCGCGTCATCGATGCGCGCCATGCTCACCTTGGCCTGGAAGCGCATCAGGCCCGCGTTCAGGATCGTGTTCCGGATGCGCGTCCCCCTCTCCTCGAACCCGAGCCCGTCGGGGTCGACCTCGACCAACGCCGCGCTCTCGATCGCAAGCGCGAGCAACCGATCCGTCTCGGACGCGCCTTCGAGGCGCGCGACCGGTTCTGCGGAGCCAGGGCAGGTTTCCTCGTCCGCGGCGACGTAGGCATGCCGGTTGGACCGGTTAAGGGAAATCGCGGAATATCTGAGGACGCAGCCATGGTCCTGGCAAACGACAACTCCGGGCAGCTGTTGGTCCCGCCGCCAGTAGAATTCGCCGTGGTCCGCCAGCATTCCGGGAAGACATTCCGGGCAGAACTTGAGCCGGTCGGATCTCGGGACCCGGAACGTGTTCACGCCGAGCATCAGGTGCAGATTGCCGCCTCCCGAAAGCATCCCCTCCAACGCCTTGGCGCCCATGGCCGCCGGTTGGAACGCAACGTAGTAAGGCAGCAACGTCATGCGCCGCACCATGTGCCCCGGGGGCAGCGAGCGCAGGTCCATCCGCCGGGACAACCTGTAAAGACGATTGGGCAAGTCAAAGGTTGCGACCGCATGGGAGTTGCCGAACAGATCCGCCGCGACCTGGCCCGGTCCATCGAGAGCGTTATGCCGGGAATACCGCGACAGCATTCCGTAAAGGAGCTCACCGGGCAGCGCCTCGGGCATGAACCTCAGCATCACACCACCTCGGCCACCCGCGAAGGATCCATGGCCAGGCCCGCGTTGGCGATCGCTGCATGGGCGCACAGTCCGCCGGCCGCCCCCAGCCGGACGATCTCCCGCAGGTCACGTGGGTCCGGAGCGGCGACCTCCGGGTCGGCCGTTGGCTTCCCGACCATCCTGCGCCTTCTGGTGGTCGAGGCCCGCTCTTCGGCGAGCATCCGCATCAGGACCGCCATCAGTTCCAGCGGGCTGACCCCAGGCACCTCCAGGATCGCTCTCGCAAGCGCAGCTTCCGCGACATCGTCCGCAATCCCGAGGGATTTGAGGGTTTTCCGGGTTTCGGCGTGAAGCTGCTCCAGCGGACCGGGCACATCTGCCTGCGGAGGCGGCTGAACTCTTTCCCCGACCTTGGCCGACATCGCCAGAGCGGCGGCTCCACGGTCTGCTTCCGGGTTCACGTTCGTCTTGCGGAGCAGGAGCTTGAAGTGTTCTTGCAGCGGCAGCAGGTCGTCGAACGCGAGGAGGGCCTCGGTGTCGTGACGCCTCAAGGCTTCGATCATAGGCCGGATCAGCTGGAACTCTTCCCGGGCCACAGCCCTGATCATCTGCGGGGAAATCAGCTCGTCGGCTCCCTTGCTCGCCTCGCCCGCGGTCATCGCGCGTATCTGGGTCATCGTGTAGAGCTTGATGGCGACGTCTTTTATGCCCTGGCTTTCGTCGTAAAGCGCCGAGCTCAGCTCCGGCGTCCACTCCGTCGCCGTGCGCGTCCACTGGAAGGACCACAGTCGGCTCGCCCAGTGCGCCCATTCGCCGCCGTCCTCGGTCATGCGCTCCCACACCATCGAACCGAAACCGCAGCCGCGCCGGGCCTGCCGGAAGCTTCCCTGGAGGAGGTCAAGGGCGCCAAGCGTCCCGATGAGCAGAACCGGAACACCGATCGTGTTCTCCAGCGTGACCATGAAGTTCAGCAGCGCCTCGGGGCCACCCGTCGCAGCACGGAGATGCTGGATTTCATCGATGATCAGCAGGCCGACTGCATGCAGGCAAGCGACATGCGCCATCGCAAGCAATTTTCCGCCTATCTGCCTCCGGTCTCCGCCGTAGCGCGCGTAGTAGTCGGTGCCTACGACACGGTCGACATAGACAAAAAAGGAGTCGCACAACACGTTCTCGGAGCCACGATGCGGGCAGTCGAGCATCACGTAGGGAAGTTGGTGGCAACGGAAGGTGCGGTTGTGCACGATGAGCGGCTCGTAATGGCTCATCACTTTGTGGACGCACATGGATTTTCCTACTCCCGAACAACCGACGAGAGCGGAGCTTGTCGCCGTGGCGCCGTCGGAGGCGAAAAATCCCCCGAACCGATGAGATGCCGGAGTGCGAACGCGCCTCGAACTGTCGCGTACCCGGACCATGAATTTGCCGGAAGCCGGGTCGCGGCCAGCGTAACCCTGGTGGATGGTCATCTCGACATTCGCGAGCAACTGGCAGTGCCTGGGCAAAGGGTCGAAGTAGCGGCCAAGCCTGAGAAGACAGTGGCGCCTGAGGCTCGCCGACATGTCACGTTCCCCCGCGTTCCAGGAAGGCAGCGACAGGAGGCTGCGGTAAGCATCCTTCGTGGACAGGATCGGCGGCAGTCCCCTGATGAATGCATTGTCGCGGTATTCCGGCAGCTCGTTCCTATCGACGTGCTTACTCATCGTCGTCTTCCCCGATCATCGACAGCAGACTTGACAGCGACAGGGCTCCGAAATCCACCTTGACCGGCTTCAGTGTAGCCCCGTCGCCAGCAATATCCGGCTTCCCCGCAACTGGCTCGGCGGCTTTCCGCTGCGCGCCCGCCAGCCGCATGGCTTTCTCCGGCCGCAACGCGGCCTTTTCGATCGCCCGGTTCCCGCGTATGTCATTGACCGGCATCGCTTTGCCGCCCGTCAAGGCCTTCTTGCGTCCCTTTGCCTTGTCGATGATGGTTTCGACGTCGGCCATCGTGTCGGCGTAAGACAACCGTTGGCCGGTCAGGCGGTTCGCCCTGGCGTCGGCAGTGATGTGCTTTGCGGCGTCCACCTCGAAATAGGACTTTCCGGCCCAGGCCCGGCTGCGTTCCAAGATGGTGCAGACGTCGTACCCATCGGCCTTGTGTCTGTCGTGCACGTAGATGGAGTCGACAAGACGGGGATCCCACGAGATGTCGACCTTCCACGACCCTTTCTGGCGGGCGAGGTCGAACCATTTCTCTTCCAGGGCCCGGGGGCAGGAGTAGTAGTTGCCCCGGAAGGAGATGCCCAACAGGGTGACGAGGGCCTTGTCTTTGGGGAGAAGGCAAAACTTGACGAAATCATGCTCGAAACGCCGCGCCGCACCGCTCCGGTTGACCCGGCCCCAGGCCATCAGATCCGCCGGGATGCAGGGCACGTCGTCCGCCACCATCGCGGCGTCCCGGTCGTATTTCGTCAGCTCGTGGATGTTGTTGTAATAGAGCACGATGCGGATGATGATCGCGGTGAGTTCGTCTATGTCGAGCACCGCCTCCGTGCGGTAATCCCAGGCCCCCCGCTGACGGTAATCGGTGTCGATGTAGCCGGGCACGAAGGGTTTGAACGTCAGGGGCACGAAGCCGAACCTGCGCTCGCATATGGCCTTCAGCTCGGCGCGGAACGCGGGCGCCGCCTCCGCCCGGATGCCGAACTTGCGCAACAGTGTCTCTATGTATGAACTGTCGACCTCTCCTTTGTCCGAGAGGATTGCTGCAGGCATGCCGGAGTCCACCCACTCGTGGGGCTCTATCTCGATGCCGTATCGTCGGCAGTAGGCGACCTTATCCTCCGCGATGTTGGCGAGGGCCATCATCGCGGCTGTCCACGAGGCATTCTCTATGCCCACATCGATGCCAACGATATACCTGGTGAACACGTCCACGACGATATAGAGGATTGCGCGGCCGATGATGGTCTTGCCATCCACCCGCGACACGAGGAACACGTTCAGCGAGGTGGCGTCAATTTCGACGCGCGCTCCCGGCCCCCACGTCTGGGCGGTCGATGTTCCTGTCAGGCCACGGCATGTCAGATCGTAGCGCTTCGCGCCTATCCGCTGGCGCTTCAGTTCAGGTATGTCGCTGTTATGTTCGAACCAGTAGCTGAACTGGCGGTGGGTCGGACCCCCTTTGGTGGCAAACCTCGGCTTGAGGGCGTGGCTGATGATCCCGGTCACAGGGTCGGTGGTCCTGTCGAAGACGAACATCTTCTCGTATTCGCTGAAGGCTCCCGCGAGCGTCAGCTTGCCGTTCGCGCGATAGGTCCTGTGGACGGCGATGGCGAACTCGCTCCGCGTCTGCGCATCGACGTTTACGCCTTCGAGATCACCATTCACTCGAGGACGTCCCAATTTCCTTTCGCCGCTTTTCCGCCGATCCCCTGGCAGCCCGCACGCCGCGTAATCCCCGAGCAGCGCACCTTGGACCATCCCGCGCCGCCAGTAGAGCCGAAGCCAATCGCGGATCGCCTTGGGAGTCCTTCCTGACAGTCGGGCCGCCGCGGCAATCAGCGTGCGCCTGGAGGTTTCCGAGTAGATGTCCGGCTCAAGTTCGACGATGCCCTCGATGCAGGCCCATCTGGCAGTCATCCTGGCGAGATCCGCCGCGGTGTGTGTCCGTCCGGGATGAAGCAGCTCCGGCATCTGGCCCAGGAGGCGCATGCGGCCTTCCTCGATGGAGCTTACGACTTCCGTCAGGATGGCATCCGCAGGCCAGGCGCGCTTGGAGCCCAAGTCGAGCAGAACCACCCGGTTTCCGGGAAAATGCTGCCACAGGACGCGCATTTTCCTGGAAGGAGGGCCTTCCACTTCGAGGACATCTCCCTTGCCCAGCTGCAGTGTCATGCGGCGGCCTGCAGGCGCATCGCCGGTTCAAACGTGATCTGCGCAAGGGGACCCTTCACGTCGAAGGCGACGTCGAGGTCGATGCCGATCCGCTTGGTTGCCGCCAGGTGTCTGATCACGAGCATGAGGTCTTCGGAGCCGAAGCCGTGATGGCGCTCCAGTTCCTCCCTCAGTGAACCGATGTCCTTGGCAGCCGTCGAACCGGCCACGTCGAGGAAGGCGCGGCACCTGTCGTTCCAATAGCCCGGGTAATCCTCCCTCATATGTGCAAGCGAGAACATCTGGTAGAGCCAGAGCAGGTTGTTTTTGCGTTGCCTCGGAAGCTCGGCTTCGGTCGCGAGCCGCCATTCGACCCGGCGCCTTGCCCAATACCGCCGTTCGATTTCCAGCTTGTCGATGACGCCCGGCTTCTCAAGCTCGCTGGCTGGTTTTACCGCCCACGCGATCAGCCGGACTTCCTCACCGACCCTGACGTCAGCCACCAGGTCGGTGGTCATGACGATTTCCACCTGCGTGAAGGGGTCGCGCGGGTGTCGGACGCCCATCAACGAGGCGATTTCACGAGTTTCATCTCGCCCGAGCGGGAACTGCTCCCGGACCTGTACGACCGCATCTTTCCAATCCAGGAATGCGAAAGCCGCCGTCTCCAGGTCGGATAGCAGCTGATGGAGGCGGCCTGACTTCCTGCCTGGTATCCGCGTCGGGCGGCCCAGCGACGGAAGGTCATGCGTGTTGAGCCATGGTAGGTAGTCGCCCTGGCTTCCTGTGCCGCGCCCTTCCTCGATATACCGGGCGATTTTCGCCTCGTCGAAGGAGTATTTCCTTTTTGCCATCGCCGTTCAGCCCGAATGGCCCAGGAAGACGCGTCGGTGCCGTCGTCCGTGGCGATGGCACCGGAACGCCGGGCAGCGCGTCTCGGGCATGGCGACGGCTGGCCTGATGTTACCGCGAGAAGGCGGAAACCGCTCGCGTATCCCAGCGACAGCGTCACACCGGCTGAAGCCGAGGTGTATGGCCTTTCCAGGGTTTCCGGACAGCGGGTGATGCGCTCCGCCCGACTTCCTGCCCATAGTTCGGACGCTCAGCCCCGAGGACGAAAGGCCGTGGACCGTCAGCCAAGGCTTGTAGTCCGCCTGCCGACCCTGTCCGTGGCCCTTCGCGATGCTTCGGGCGATTCTCTCCTCCTCGAACTCGAAATGGTAGCCAGCCATGGCGGCGCCGAGTTTTTCCGGGTTGCAGGCCAGCCCGCCGCGGAAGGAAGACCGACCCATGCTGGCGTGGAAGCCAGCATGTCGGCGGTATGTTTCGGCATGACCCGCATTGTCTGCACCGACCGCATGCGTGAAATGCGGCCGCACAGGATACCGGAACGCACCGACCGCAACCATCGCGCCGACCGCCTGCAACCCGACCACAATCGCAACCCCCTCGAACGTCGTGAACCAGTCTCACCTTACCGCCAGGCGAGTCAATGTTAAAGAAGGCAGACATGCAAACGGACTTTGACAAGCGTGACGCATCCGTCCGTGCCGGTAGACCCGTATCGATTGTGCGAAATAGCGATGCGCCGATGTCGCCGTGGTCTATCCATCGAGTCAGTGAAGGAAGCTGCCGTCCGTCGTCCAGGGTGTTCGTCGTTCCGGCTGCCGCAGACATCAATCGTTGCTGACCAGGTTGCAAGGAGCGCCTGTTCAGGAGCGTCACCTTGGCCGCGAAGCCGCCAAGGTCGGTCTCAATGCCCTATCATCCGGCTGCTGCGGCGGCAGGGCATGTCAACGAAGACCTGTCCGCAAACGACGACCGGACATAATGCCCGGCGCAGGTGCCGGTTGAACCCGACGATGGAAGACGGATGGCGGTCGCTTGGGTCAGGCCGGTGTCAGGAAGCGCCGTCGCGCGACAGCAGGGCGGGCGGGTGCTTCGCTGCGGGCCGTACACATGGCATCGGCGGACGCGTTCGGCATTGTCGGTCCTGCAGCACCCTGTCCAGCCCGGTTTGCGGCGACAGTCGCCGCTGCCTCCATGACCGCGTGACTGTCCACGAAGCCTGGGAGACGGTTGACGCCCTTAAAAGACATGATCGAGGCAGGCCACGATGAAGGCCTGGCATTCCGGCTAGACACCGGGGACGAAGGCCACCGCAATGCGCGCGACTTGTGGAAAGACGACTATGCCGACCTGCCGGAAAGCGGCGTCCAGGTTTCGCCCGACTTGGATTGGTCCCGTCGAAGAAGGCCTTCCTTCAAGGCGGTTCGCATCCATCGGTTCACCAAAGGCGCATCCACGTAGGGGTGCTGCATCAGAGTGGCCCGCCACTCGGAGGCCCCTCTCGCGCTTCCGGTGATGAGCCAATCGTCGAACTCCGCCTTGGCACGCGCCTGCCCCTCCGCTTTCCAGGCGGTGAACGCGGCGATGCTTCCGTCGTCCGCAGCTTCGCGGAACAGGTCGCTCACGCCGGCCAGCCGCTCGCGGCGTTCGTGATAGGCGTAGGAGGCCGCCCGTTCCTGGATGTCGACGGAGCGTCTCTCGCTGCGCCTGAAGACCTCCATCCCTGCGTGATGGCGCGTTCCGTATGCGAGGTGGAAATAGGTTCGGGCCGCTTCGGGAGCGCGGATGCGTGTCGTGGCGACGTATCTGAAGCCTGCGGCAGCCCGAAGGCGGCGGAGATAGAGCTCCACGATGGCCATCTCGCGGTTTCCCAGCCGCAACTCGGCCTCCTTGAGTTCCGCCAGCCATTCGCCGCCACCGAAGAACTCACCGGCACTCGCACTTACGCCGTCGAACGTGACGTGCCTCACCAGGCTGTTCGTCATCAGGTTGACCAGAACCTCGCCCGGCCTGTGGGCTATGAGCGGCGCGATGCGCTGGAGCGCGATGCCTTTCCACCCGCATGGGTCTAGGAAGGCAAACATGAAAGTCGACGGGCCGAGCAGCGGGATGATTTCTGCCACCCGGTCCTCGAAGCTGCCCTGGAGGAGCAGGACCTGGATGCGGGGGAAACCGGCGACAGCCTCCCGCAGGCGCCCGAACGCCGTCGCGTTTTCTTCGACGAACACCGCTTTCATGAGAGGAAAACGCCCTCGTGCGGACAGCGTCTCCTGGATGTCCGTCAGCAGCGACAGCGAGATGCTGAATGACGTGTCCTCGAATGCCTCGCCCTGGCTCTGCCAGGGACCGGAGAAGCCGTCGATATAGAGAAACTCATCGGGCGGACTGGAAGATTGCAGGACCTTGAAAGCCAGTTCCTGGAGATAATGGTGGAGGAAAACATGCTTGGCGAAAGTCTGCCCGCGCCCCGCGTAGAGGGCAGGGTTCGGACTCGACGTAGGGATTTTGTCGGCGGATTCCATCTCAGGCGAGGGAGAGCCCGCCATTCGCCCGCCCCGGAAACTCGCTCCACTCCCTGCCGTCAAGCAACCTGCCGTTGGCCTTGGGACGGATGCCGCCCCACTGCTTGAAGAAGAAAGCGACGCCTTGCTGCTGGCATTGGTCCCTGACCTCACGGATCCACGCCAGGTCGACTGGGCGCGCGCGGGGACCGCTCTCCCCCCCGACGATGACCCAGGAGATACCGTCAAGCTGCAGCCGCCCCATCGACGCTATCAGGGGTTCCAGGGAGAGAAACCTGATCCCGGGTGGCGTTGCCTGCAGGTGATGCAGGCGGGAGACTCTCGAACGGTCCTCGATGGAAGCCCCGAACCAGATGTGCGACGGCACGGATCCGCTTCCATAGCGACGCCGTAGGAAGTCGCGCATCAGACTGGAACGCTTGGTCAGCACCTGGAAGGTATGCCAGTCGGCCTGCTCCATGATGTCCCAGACACTGTTGACGAAATCCGCAGGCACCCCCTTGTGGAAGAGATCCGACATCGAATTCACGAATACCATCCTGGGCCGCTTCCACTGCAGTGGTTGCCGCAGCCGGGCGGGACGCAGGGTGAGGTCGAAGCCAGCCTCGAACGGATGTCCTGGGACGCCGCGAAACCGTTCGCTGAAACGGCTCGCGTAGCAGTTGTCGCAACCGGACGAAATCTTCGTGCACCCGGTCACGGGGTTCCACGTCGTGTCGGTCCATTCGATTGTGGTGCCATCTGCCATGACATCATGGGAACATATGGAGAATCACCTTGCAACCTTGATCCGGCAAGCGACTCCCTGCCTCCTACGCGAACTCCATCATCCGCAGGATTGCCGTGCCGGACAGCTGGATTGACCAGGCCGGAAGGTTCAGCCGAAACATCGACATCGGCTCACGAACAGCGGCTTCCGCGCCGGTGCCCCCGGGAAGCGTTGGCCGGGTGCGCAGTCGCGCACGGCACATCCAGCGACGCCCCAAGTCACGGTTGCGGCGGGAATGACCGACATCGCACTCGAGGTGACCGCCCCGACTTCCTGGTTCGGGTTGGCCGTGGGAGAAGCGTGGCTGCCGCAGGTCACCTCGCAGCGGCCAGTTCCAGTATGCTGATCGCGTCAGCGACCGGTATCGCGGCGGGTCGAGGAGGGGCGGATGTCCCCTACTCTTCCGGCGGCTCGATCAAGGCGACCGCCACGCGATAGCCGTCGCCCTCGTAAAGGAACGTCACGTTCTTCAGCCGGAGCGCCTCTACCATGGCAGCGACGCTGGAAGACCGCGGGTTGCCGTCGCCCTTCTCGTAGCGCCGGACAACGTTCAGGGCGACATTGGATGCCGCGGCAAGTTCCTGCTGCGTGATGCCCGCGAGCACGCGTGCCGCCGCAAGTACGCGCGGACCGGGCAACAACGTGAGCCTCGACGGCGTGGCGTAGCGAGCCCCGCTGCCTTCCCCTCTCCTGGTCCTTGGTCCCCCCATGGCATCGTCGTGACAAGACGTCCGCGCACAGTCCAGGCCTAAATCAGTCGCCGTCAAATCCACCTTTAGAGAACAGCTTCCGTCGAACAGAAAGGGCCTTATTAGTCCTTTCTGATTGACGCCGGATTGCGGCGGGTATATTCGCGACGCCAACGTTCTGGATGCTGTGTCGGAACGAGCGGACAGGGGCCTTCATGGTACGCATTGAACGACCGGCGCTGGGCAGCTCTCACAGAGAGCCCGGGCCGTTACAAGTCGCCTCCATGACACTGGCGGAGGTTCCGCAGCCCGCCGTTGCCCTGGTTCTCCTGGAGGGTGCGTTGCCCACCGGCGCGTCGCCGAGCCCGGAGTGCGCCCACGAGCTCGTAGTCGTCTGCCCAGGCGCGGTGGCGCTCTCGTGGTGGGTCGCGGCGGAAGTCGACTGGACGAAGGTGCAGGATCTCGATGCAATGGACGCATGCCGCGCGGCGAGGTTCGCCACCGCCGTCGAGGCTGCGACCGGCCTGATGGCTGCGGTCGCGGGATTGCGTGTCGTGGCGGTAGCAAGCCGCGAAACGGAGGCATACCTCCACCGCCTGTTCTCCGCGATCGGGATGGCGGTTCCGTTTACCCTGGAGGAGTTCACCGACGTGCTCCGGGAGTTCGGTGCCTCGCCCCGCAGCTGCGCCAACATCGTCGGCGAGACCGAGGCGGCAGCGTCGTTGCATCCCGTCTTCGGAGCCCGGCTCGGCATGACGCAGTTCCGGAACGTGATGAGGCGTGCGGCCCGGCCCGCCACCGCGAAAGAAAAACGCCGTGCGGTCGGCTGACCGGGCGGCGCACTCCCTTTGGGTCCGTGGAACCAGTCGTCGCTCGCTCCGGACTGTGGAGGCAAGCGGAGCGGAGCGTGCAAGGCTCACAAATCTGGTTATCGTTGCCCGTCAGCGTCGCGGACATCCCGGGCTGCTGTGACCCCTCCCCGGCACTTCCGTCGAAATCAAAAAAAGCTAGAGTTTCACCCCGGCGATTTTCGGAAACGTCTCGGCATTCTTGCCTGTGGACGTCCACCTGAACTCCCGCAGGGTGACGGTTTCCCCCCTGGACCACATGTTCCACGACTTCAGCATGAGCGCGAAGCGCTCGAGCTGGCCTTCCCGCGTACCAATCGCAGCGTCTATGCCTCTCAGGAGACGTTCTCGCAGCACGTAGGCGGGGTCGTTCCTGCTCACGTCAAGCCCCGTCGCGACGGCATCCAGCCAGGCACCCAGCCGTGCCTTCTGAGGGCTGCGGGAGGCGAGGTATGCGGTGGCGTATAGGGGCGTGCTCCTCAATGGTTTCGGGAACGAGTGCTCGTTCACCGAGGCCACCACCTCCTCGAGGCCGGAGAACTCTTCGAAGGCCAGCGACACCTCGTGGTTCGACGCGAACTCTCTGATGGCCTCTGGAAGACCGCGACGGTAGAGCACGAGCAAGCGCACGGTCGAGGAAACCTGGCCGCTGGCACCAACTCCCTTGATGCTGAGGACGTCGCTCGCCGTTCGGGTCGCGCCTGTGTCGGTCTTCGTGAAGGCTTTCCGCGGGATGCCGAACCGGACGTCCATCTCGACGGTCGCGTCGGCCTGGATGACCGCGAGAAGCCGATGCTGGCCGTCGTTCACTATCCCTTCCTTGCTGACGATTATCGGCTCGCCGGTGTTCTCGAAATCGCCGTCACGCATCTGCCGGGCGAGCTGCTCCACCTTTCTCCTGTTCACGCGGCGGTTGCCGCTGTTCAGGACGAGGAACGCCTCGGCGGTGGCCGCGTCGAACATCACGACCTTCAGCCCGTAGAAGTCCCTGGCAAGTTTCGGAACGTCATCCGTCGCCAGCACTTCGGCATGCGGGTTCGATTGCGCCCAGGCAGGTTGACCACGCGCCATGCTCAAAAAGTCCGTTCCATCCGTCTTTCATGCACGCTCGGCGCGGTCGCGCGCAAGCGACGGGTTGCCGCCGCGGCGCCGTTCGGTCAACGGAGCTCGTCGGCGCCTGTAAGAACAGAATGAGGCTATCGCCACGCTTGAGTAACTCCGCGCACGGGCTTCATGCCGTCGCCAAAGCTGAGTCCAGCAATGTACGCGTATCAAAATCAGCGTCTTCCGGGGGCG
The DNA here is from genome assembly GCA_964247675.1 of uncultured Acetobacteraceae bacterium. Classification (GTDB taxonomy): domain Bacteria; phylum Pseudomonadota; class Alphaproteobacteria; order Acetobacterales; family Acetobacteraceae; genus BOG-908. The sequence continues at coordinate 22,628 of CAXTVW010000005.1, read as the reverse complement.
ATGCTAATGGCAGGGTCAGGGCGTCGGAGACGCCAGGCCGCTGCGACAGACTTCCGAGTCGCGGCTTTTCCCGTCGCCTACCGCCTGTGCGCGTTCGCCTATCCCGCCGCCCGGACGAGACGAATGGTCACCTCGAACCGTTCGTCGCCCACCTCAAAGACCACACCCTTCGCCGACAGCGCCGAAAGTATGCGTTCGAGCGTGTCCACCCTCGGCCGCGCCTTCCCGGTTTCGAACAGGCGCAGTGGTGTCACGCCAACGCCCGCCAGCACTGCCAGCTCGGACTGGGAGAGCGACGCCAGCGTGCGGCCTGCGGCAACCGCACGCCCGGTCGGTAGCATCGGCCGGTCGGGCTCCTCCAGCGGAGTCCTGGTTCTTCGGTCTACCATGGACGTAGTTGACAACGGCGACGCCCGCCGGTCTAACAGCGTCCAGAACGGTATTTTAGATACGTAGTAAGGTATTTCTTATACCGTCTCCTATTGACTTCCGTCTGGTTTTCGCCCGTTTTGCCCGGCGACTCGGCCGTCGGCCGACCAGGAGGAGGGCATTCGCATGACGACGACCCGAACAGGTTGCAGCAGCGCCCGGAGGCGCCGCGTCGAGCGCGCCCGCAAGGCTGGCAGGGCTTTCTGGGACAAGATCTGCGCGGATGCCGACCGCGTCGCCTTCGCGCCGTTCCCGGAGTATGTCCGGTCAGGGTCGGCAAGCCCGGCACCTCGCCTAAGGCGGACCGCCGTCGAAATTCCATGTTTAGCGCGGCCTTCGGCCGGACCGGCACGGAATCGGCGGCGCTCGATCGTCTCCGGCCCGGAAAGGGATTACCTCGCCGGGCTCCTGCTGGACTGCCGACCCGCCCGGACGGCTCCCGGTTATCTGTTCGAGGAACTGTGCGAGCGGCTCGGCAGGCGTCCCGAGCTGACCGAACAGATGCGTGGCATAACCGCTTCGTTGGCTGGTCTCCACGGTTCAATGGCAGCGGCCCGATGCGCGCTCGGACTCATCGACCTCCTGGTGGCGCCGTTCCCGTACGAGTTCCGCACGGACGCCGCGCTGTGACGGGGCGAAGGTATGTCCTCTCGCGCCGCGGCCGGGCCGGGCCAGCGGACGTCCGGTCGAAGCGGGGTACGAGCCCCGCGACGCGCCTCGATCCGTGGTGCCTGCTGGCCTCCGGCGCTTCCGGCAGGAAGCTGTTCGGGTTTGCCTGCGATCCGGCCGGGCCGGACGGGTTGGCCTGGATGTGCAGCAAAGAACTGCTTCGGATGCAGCCGGACGGCACCGGCGCCATGACTTGGAGCGGAACGCCTTACGTTCTGGGCCGCCGCTTCGCCTTCGAGGATCTGGCGGCCGAGGGCGAGGAGGCGGTCCTGTCACTTCACCTTCTAGATGCGGCATCTTTCGTCGGAGACGGAAGTGCCGTCGACAGGCTTTGGGTATCGTCATGCAGGATTGCCCGGCACCTCGGCGTTCCAGCGCCCATCCGGGAGAGGACCGCGGTCACCGGTTTCATGAACCGCCATCTCGTGCCCTTCTCGAACCGTCCGTCGGGAAGTTTCCTCGGATACGGCCTGGAAGGTGCGCGCAGGTGGAAGCCGGAGCCTCTTCGAAAAACCGGATAAGTTCCGCCCTGGCGTTCCTGCCCTTTGCGACCGGAGCAGGCGAGGCGCACCTTGGCCCGCGGTGTCTCGTTTCCCCTGCAGACGCTACATGCGTGCCGTTCGGATACCTGCCTTGCCATCCAGTAACCGGCGAGCTTTCCTGGCTGAGCGCCAGCGAGGTGCTGGAGCTTGACGGAGCTGGCGAGAACCCGCAGCGGCAGATGCTACCGGCTGGGTCGGCGTTCGATTCACTGGACGTGGGAGCCGAACCGCCGAAGCACGCCTCGCGTTCGAGGTGCTCTCCGGTTCCGAGTTCGATGGAACGGGCTTTCCTCGAACCCGCGGGGCTATGACTCCAGCATAGCCTCTACGAGCTTGCCCGGCTGCAACTCCTCGCCGACTTGCTCGCGGGTGCACTGGCGCGGCGCCTTGTCAGGCCGCCAACGTACCAGCATCGTGCCATGGCGGAATCGGCCGTCCGTGACCTGGTCATAGCTGACCTCGACCACCAGTTCGGGACGCAGCGCCTGCCACGCGGTCGAGCGGTCGGTGCTCCATCGGCTTGGCCCGCCCGGCGCATCGCCGGTGAACCCCTCGCCGCCGAGCAGCGCCTCCAGCCGCGCCGTGAGCGCCGGGCGTTCGGCGTCGCTTATCGCCGAGGTGAACCCTACGTGGTCGAGCCTGCCGTCTGCGTCGTACAGCCCGAGCAGCAGCGAGCCGACCAGCTTGCTTCCCGTGGCGTAGCGGAAGCCCCCCACCACGCAGTCTGCCGTCCGGTGCTTCTTGAGCTTCAGCATGTCGCGCTTGCCGCAGGCGTAGCCCGCGTCCAGGCGCTTTGCGACGATTCCGTCCAAGGCTCCGTGCGCCTGAAGCAGCCAGGCCTCCGCTTCGCCTCGGTCCCGCGTGAACGGCGACAGGCGCACGCGGTCCTCGCGCGTGAAGCCGCGCATGACCCGCTCCAGCGTGGCGCGACGTTCCGGCAAGTGAGCGCCGAGAAGGGAGCCCGCATCTCCCGTGGCCAGGCAGTCGAACGCGACGAGCAGGGCGGGCGTCTCGGCCGCCAGCTTGCGCACCCGGCTTTCCGCAGGATGCACCCTGTCCTGCAACGCCCCGAACGACAGGCTGTCGCCGCGCGGCACGGCAAGCTCGCCGTCCAGCACGAAGTCGTCGGCACGTGCCCGAAACAGTGCCTCGACCATCTCGGGAAAGTAGCGCGACAGCGACTTGCCGGACTTCGCCCGCAGATCGACCGCGCCGCCACCCTTGAAGGCCAGGCAACGGAAACCGTCCCACTTGGGTTCGAACTGCCACCGCGGTGCGTCGGGCAGCCTGTCGACGGTCTTGGCCTCCATCGGTTGCGTGTCCAGCCCGAGCAGGAACGCCACGCCTACGCCGCCAGCTTCTTCATCGCGTCCGCCAGCGGCCGTTCGGACTCGCAGTAGTCCGCCCACGCCTTCGACTTGGCGAGCAGCCCCGGCACGCTGCGCACCGTGTAGCGGAGCGGGTCCAGCCCCGCTTTCACCTGAGCCCAGGCGACCGGCATCGACACGGGAGCGCCGGGCCGGGCACGCGGCGACAGCGGCGCCACCGCGGTCGCGAGCCGGTCGTTGCGCAGGTAGTCCAGGAAGATGCGGCCCGTGCGGAGCTTCTTGGCCATGTTGATGACGTAGCGGTCCGGCGCCGCGTCCGCCATCGCCTGGCAGACGCCGCGGGCGAACGCCTTCGCCTCGGCCCAGCTCGGGTTGGCCTTCTCCGAACGCTTCAGCGGCGTCACCACGTGCAGGCCCTTGCCGCCCGTCGTCTTGCAGAAGCTGACGAGGCCCAGCTCGGCCAGTCGGTCGCGCACTTCGCGCGCCGCCTCGATGACCGTCGTGAACGCCACATCGGGACCGGGGTCCAGGTCGAAGACCAGGCGGCCGGGCACGTCGGGATGGAACGGGTCGCAGTTCCACGGATGCAGCTCGAGCGCCGCGGTCTGCGCAACCGCGGCCAGCCCCTCCACACGGTCGATCTCGAGGTATGGCTTGCGGTCGCCCGAGACGGTGACGAGCTCCAGCAGGTTAGACGAGCCCGGCATGGCGTGGCGCTGGAAGAAGGTCTCGCCCGCGAAGCCGTCCGGCGCGCGGATGATGGAGCAGGGGCGACCCTTCAGGTGCCGCAGTAGCCATGGCCCAACCGCCTCGTAGTAGTGGGCTAGGTCGAGCTTGGTCACCGGCTGGCCGTCCCCACCCGCCACGTCCGGCCACATGACCTTTTCCGGACGCGAAATCGACACGCCCATCACCACCGCGACGTCGCCCTTGCCCGCTGGACGCCTGGCGCTCGGCACGGCGATGCTCGTCTTCGCCGCAGGTGCGGGTGTCTCGACGGTCACCTCGACGGCGGGCTTGTCCTCGCGCAGGCCCTTGAACGAGGCCTGCCGCACCTGTCCGGCGGCCGTCCATCCGGCAAACTCCACCTCGGCGACCAGCTCGGGATGCACCCAGTGGATGTTCGCGGCCGACCGTGGTGCGCCCGGGCCGGTGAACGGGCTTTTGGAGGTGGCGGCCGCCTTCAGGCGTGGCAGCAGACGCGCGGCGACGTCCCGGCCGAAGCCGGTGCCGACACGGCCCACGTGGATGAAACGGTCGCCCCGGTAGACGCCGACGATGAGAGAGCGCAGCTGACCGGCTGTGTCGGCCCAAGCGCCGATGACCATCTCGTGCCCGGCGCGGCACTTCGCCTTGGTCCAGGTCTCGCTGCGGCCGGACTGGTAACGTGCGTTGGCCTGCTTGGAAACGATGCCCTCCAGAGAGAGGCGGCAGGCCGACCGCAGGATGGCGTCGCCGCCCGTATCGAAGTGGTCGACGAAGCGGACGATGGCCGGATCGGCGGTCGGCTTGCCGGTCAGGAACGCCTGCATGCGCGCCTTGCGTTCGGAAAGCTTGAGCGGGCGCAGGTCCTTGCCGTCCGCATGGAGCAGGTCGAAGGCGAACAGGACCAGCTGCTCGGTCGTGCCCTCGGCGAGCGACGCCTGCAGGGAGGCGAAGTCCGGCGCGCCGTCCTCATCAAGCGCGACTATCTCGCCGTCGACGATGCCGTCCGGCAAGGCCGCGCAGGCGCGTGCGACGCCGGGGAACCGCGCGGTCCAGTCCAGCCCCTTGCGGGTGCGGATGACGGCGCATCCGCCCTCGATTCGGACCTGGACGCGGTAGCCGTCGAACTTGATCTCGTGCAGCCAGCCCTCTCCGGACGGCGGCCGCTCGATGGAGTGGCAGAGCTGCGGCTCGATGAAGTCCGGCATGACCGCTGAGGTTGGCTTCTGCTTGGCCCGGGTCTTGGGCTTCGCGGCCTTCTTTTGCGCCCGCAGCGCGGGTGCGAGGCCGACCGACGAGTCCCAGACCGCGTCCTTCGCTACGGTAGCGGTGTCGCCCGCCAGCATGAACGGTTTCGGTGCGCGGCCGCGGCCCGCCGCGATGTCTGCCATCGGGCGGCCTGAGGCGATGGAGCGGTCCTCCGCCAGCAGCGCGTCTGCGTCGCCCTCCTTCGCATGCTCGTCGCGGTGCTTGATGAGCAGCCAGTTCACGCGCCTGCCGGACCAGCCCTTGATGCGCACCAGGACCCAGCTGCCGTGCAGGCGGCCACCCTCCATTGTGAACTTGAGGTCGCCCTTCTCCAGGCCCTGCTCGGCCGTCATGCCCTGCGGCGCCCAGGTGCCGCGGTCCCAGAGCTGGACGGTTCCCCCGCCATATTGGCCCTTGGGGATGGTGCCCTCGAAGTCGCCATAGTCGAGCGGATGGTCTTCGGTCTCGACCGCGAGCCGCTTGTCGTGCGGGTCCAGCGACGGTCCGCGCGTGACGGCCCATGACTTGAACACGCCGTCGAGCTCCAGGCGAAGGTCGTAGTGCAACCGCGTGGCGGCGTGCCTCTGGATGACAAACCGCAGCTTCCCGAACGACTGCACTGCCGCCGCGCCGCTCGGCTCCCTAGTCTGGGTGAAGTCGCGCTTGGCCTGGTAGGTGGCGAGCTTGTCCGCGGCCATTGATGACGCCTTCACGGGTTCGCGGGCATTATGTCGTCATCGACATCCTGAGGCCATGCCGCAGGATGAAGCGGAGCGCCTCGCGGACGCCCGTCATGCGTTTGCGCGTCATGTAGGCCAGCGGCGTCGCTTTCCCGAACGGAGCCTCCCGGGCCGGGTCGTGGACCCATTTTGCGGGCTCGAGCTTCAGGGGCGCCAGCGCGGCATCGATTTCCTGCAGCCCCGCCAGCATGTCGACCTCGTCGCCCTGCAGCCGAAAACGGGGGCGGGTGCCCATCTTGGTCAGCCCGCCCGGATGGCCGATGAGCTCGAGGGCAGCGGTATCGGCAACCTTCCACCGGTTCATGAGGGACCAGAAGACGGTCGATGCGGTGCCGCCGGAGCGTGGACGCGGCTCGATCGGGGATCGCCCCTCGACCGCATGCGGCTCGGCTGACGGACGCGTTCCGGCGGGTTGGACGGGAAACTTCAGGACGACCGGTGTCGTGACCCGGCGCACCGGCGGCGCGCCCGGCTCGGCTTCGGCCGTCGTCTTCCGCGGCGGTGATGGTGGCGGACGTGCCGCCTGCTTCGCCGAAGCAGCCGCCTTCGAGGGCCGTGGAGCCTCAGACTTGACGGGAGACGGAGCAGGCTGTGGCCTGGCGGGAACGGTCCGATGCGCCGTCGTATCGCTCGCTTTCGGTCCTGTCAGGGCTCTGACCGGCTTCGCTCGCGGAGGTGCGGCCTCCGCTGGCGCAACCCGCCGGGAAGGCCGCGAGGCCGGTTGCTTGTCCGGCGGCGGCTCGGGCCTGACGGGTGCGGTCCGTCCGGCAGGACCATCTCCCGCCAGGTCGACCTCGAAGCGTATAGTAAGGTCGTCGAGGATGGTGCGGGCGGCGGCCAGTCCGACCCGCAAGGCTTCGCGGTTAGGGGGAGCCGCAATCTTCCCTGCGGCGTCCGGCAGAGGCGGCGGGGAAACCGGCAGCAGCTTCGCCGCACGCGCCAGCGAAGCCCGCAACGGGTTCTGGTCGGGAACTAAGCCCAGATTGCCGCCGAACGAAGATCCCTTCCAGTCGCTCTCCGTGGCCACGACGGCATCGACCATCCGCACGACGGCCTGGGCTGCGAGCGCAAAGGCGCTTCCCGGGCGCCGCCCGGGCGCGAGCACGGCGGCGTCCCTCAGGTCGGCATCTGCCAACCGGAGCAGGACTGCCACAGCCATCGCCAGTCCTGCCCGGGCAGTCGGCCTGCTGCCGCGACCTGCCGTGCCTGGCATCTAGCCGAAGGAATCCAATCGTGAACGGTCGCGCCTGGCTTGGCCGACGATGGCACCTGTAGGGTCATCATCCGAACCCGAGTCGCGGACCGTCGCGTACAGGAGCCGAGCATGTCGACGACCACCAGGCAGACCAACGTTCCCCTCTGGCACTTTCAGTGCCCGGACTGCGGCATGGGCGACGGCGAGATGGGGCACCATGCCCAGACGCACGTGATCTACTGCGAGGTCTGCCTCGAGGAGGACAGGCACGTGCGGCTGAGGCGCTGGCCGGTCGATGACGTGTCAGGCCCGCTTGCGGACGGCGGACCGGGAGGAGGCTGACGGCTTCTTGACCGCCGTCTTCTTCGCGGCCGGTTCCGCCTTGGTGGCCTTCTTCGCAGGTGCCTTGGCCTTCGACGGCTTCTTCGCGGCAGGCGCCTCGGCTGCCTGGCCGAGGCTCTTCTTGAGCGCCGCCATGAGGTCGATGACGTTGCCGCGGTCCGGCTCGTCTGCGTCCTCCGCCTCGATGCCCTCGCCCTTGAGCTTGGCCTCGATCATCGCGCGCAGGCGGGTCTCGTAGCGGTCCTCGACGTCGGCCGGATCGTATTTCCCGACCTGGCGATCGATGAGCTGCGTCGCGAGCTGGACCATGTCGGGGTCGGGCCTGGCCGTCGGCAGGGCGTCGAACAGGGCGCCGTAGTCGTTGAGGTCGCGTTCCTCGTGCAGGGTGTGCACGACCAGTCCCTTGCCCATCGGCATGATGGCGATGGGGTGCTCGCGCCGGGCGATGACGCAGCGCGACAGTGCTATCTTGCCGGTGGCCGCGATGGCGTCGCGCAGCACGAGGTAAACGTCATGCCCGGCGTCGCCGTCCGGGGCCACGTAGTAGCTGGCGTCGAAGTAGATGGGATCGATGGACGCGGCATCGACGAACTTGTCGATTTTGACGGTGGTCGAGCTCTCGATGCGGGCGCTCTCGAAGTCCTCGTCGTCGACGATAAGGTAGCTGTTCTTCTTGAACTCGTAGCCCTTCACGAGGTCACCGCGCGACAGCGTGTCCCCCGTCTCGGCATCCTGGGTGATCATCCTGATGCGGTTGCCGGTCTTCGGATTGATGAGGTTGAAATGCAGCGAGCCGCGGTCGTGGTTGGCGCTGTATAGCGCAACCGGGCAGGAGACCAATGCCAGCCTGAGGTGTCCGCGCCAGATTGGACGTTGCGCCATTCTTCGTCTCCTCCTGGGCCGCCGAAGCGTTCCGTCCGGCTCGGGCGAGCCCACCATAACGGTTCAGGCGGCCACGCATAGCGGAACGGCAGCCAATCAGGGCTGATGCCTTGCGGCCGCGGCGGCCACTGCCTCTTCGAAGGACAAGCCCTCCCTGCCAACGCGCCTGACGCATGCATATATCGGCGGCGGCGGCACTCGATGGACCGAGTGGCTTTGAACAGCCAACCAGCCTCCGATGCCTTGGGTGATGAAGGTTTCCTCTACCCTGGCGAGTTCCTCCTCCGTCGGGTCGGTTGCGCGACCCAGCGTCGAGACAGCGCCGTCGTCGGACAGAACAATCCATCGCCTGTCGCTGCTTCCATCCTCCTGGCGAATGGCCTCGTCTCCAGTATCCACGGCGGGAGAATGCCAGCTGCATCGACGATGGCCCAGTCGCGGCTGGACTCGGGCTACGGCTGTGCCAAGTAGCGCCGCGAGGGCATCCTTTCCCGCTGAAGATTACCTCGGGGCCGCAGGAGCCTGGTTGAGGACTGTAGCAAGCCTGACGCCGCTCTGGACAACTGGAGCGCGGCATCCGTGCTGGCCATCGTTTCGTAGGCCGTGGTCAGCTTGTGTTTGCCGTCAGAGTCGGGCGGCGGCAGGCGACCGTAAGCGTTGGACTTCGCCAGCGCGAAAGCTTCCTGAGCCCAGTCCGTCGGTGCTCCAGCCGACCACGCTGTCATCTGCGCAGGCGTGATCGCGGTGGCAAGGCGGTCGGCGAAGGCCTGCGGATCCCTGCCGAGCGATACGACCGCGGCAGTGTCCCAGAAGGCATGCAGGTTCCGCGACGAGCCCACCGCCGGACTTAGCAGCTTGCTGTTTCCGCCGCGGTCACTGTCGTCGGACGAGTGCAGCGGCTGATGCAGGTCACCGACGAAATGCAGGAGAAACCGAAGTGCCGTCAGCCGCTCGGTCGCGGTCGTCCCCGGGTCCACCAGTTCCCGGCGGAACTCGTCAACCTTATCAACCACGCAATCCTGAGCCAGCCCGGGACGGGATTCATCGATGAAGCAGCCGACACAAAAGCGGTCCGTCCACTCTTGGCGATATCCAGCCGTAATTTGAGTCTTACCTGCGGCGCCCTGGACAGGCGGTCAAATGCTTTATCGCGTACCCTACTCCGTGCGCTTGCTCTGAGTGCGCCAGAATCGTTTATATTTTGACCTATTTTGCCTCTCATGATGCATCAGAAACGTTTGCTTTGCGCCGAGGACTTACCTGCGTGAGGCTTGTCCGGCCAAGGCTGGTGTAGGCTTGCCGGGCAGTCTTGGGCTTTGTTGCCTCGATGCTTGAATGCACGGGTGCCTGCCCGGCACTCACCTAAATGCGGATAGATGATGAAACAAATCCTGTTCGTCTGCGGCCGCAACAAGCTCAGGAGCCCGACCGCCGAACAGGTCTTCGGGTCACGGCTCGACCTTGAGGTAGCCTCTGTCGGTCTGGATGCGGACAGCGGTGTCCCTTGTTCCGCGGAAATGGTGGAGTTGGCAGACATCGTGTTCGTCATGGAGAGGAACCACAGGAACAAGCTGTCCGCGGAGATCGGCCATCACCTTCGGGGTACCAGGGTTATATGCCTCGACATCCCGGGCCAGTTCGACTTCATGGATCCGGCATTGGTGCAGCTTCTGAACGCGAAGGCCGGACAACATTCTTGAGCCTGGAAGCTGCGGGCCTCCCGGCGTGAGGATACTCTTGCTTCCTCTCGCGCCGGTTTGGATGCGGTGTCCACACGACTCAGAGCCTCGGGTCTACCGGCTCGCTCTCGAGCGCCAGCACCGCGAACGCGCACTCGTGCACCCGGCGTAGCGGCTCGCCCGAGACGAAACGGTGCAGCGCTTCCAACCCCAGAGCGAACTCACGCAGTGCATTGCCGCGCTTTCCGCTGAGCCCACGCTCGCGCAGTCGCTCCAGCTTGCCGGGCAACGTGTACTCCGGGCCATAGACAAGGCGCAGATATTCTCGCCCGCGCACCTTGATAGCTGGCTGGACCAGGCCCTTGGCTCCACGGGTGACGAAAGCGGAGGTCTTCATGACCAAACCCTCGCCGCCGTCTTGGGTCAGTTCCTCCCACCATGCGACTGCAGCCGAGACCGCATCTTCGTCATCCAGCGGAACATCGCGCCACGCCGTCGCCAGCAGCACGCCGGGATCGCGGGCGCAGACGGCGGCAAGCTTCGTCATATGCCATGCGTGATCCTGGCCATCGTGCACCGCGCCCTCGGTCGCCAGCAGGTGAAACGGCGCGAGCTTGAGGTCCTCAAGGCCGCCGACATCCCAGGCATACCGCCGCCAAGCGGCGTCAAAGCAAGCGGCTACCGCGCGACGTTCGCCGAACCGCTCCTCGATGTCGCCGACCGCCACCCCGCGTGCGCGGGCGGCCGCCAGCGCCTCCATCGCCTTGGTCAGACCGCCGACAGCGGCGGTTCCAACCGGGGCATATTGCTCATCGATCAACGCCCGCGCTTTCGCCGACCAAGGCATCAGTTCGGCATCCAGGCACGCCCAGTCTGTGCCGAACTCCTCCCAGAAGCCGGACGTCTCCATGGCATGGCCCACGCGGTCGAGCAGCTCCGCCTCAGTAGCCGCGCTTGAGAAGAACGGACGCCCTGTCCGGGTATAAACGACGCCGCGTTTCGTCGGAGGCACGCGGAAACGGCGCGCAGCCGTCCCGGCGTCGCGGCAGACGACCACGACGGCACGCGAGCCCATGTGCTTCTCCTCGACCACGACCCTGCCCACGCCCGCACGTCGGTAATAGGCGAAAGCCTCAGCAGGATGCTCCAGCAATCCTTCGCGGCTGCTTGTCTCCGGCGGTGACATGGTGGGCGGAAGATAGATCAGCCAGCGAGGATCGATGCAGAAACGGCTCATGACCTCGATGGCCGCCGCCGCGTTTTCCTCGCGCACGGTGATGGACGGCATCAATGACGTCGTGACGAGACGCTTGCCCGAGACGTCCTCGACGTCGAGCAGGTCATATGCCTCGCGCGCGCGGCTAGCAGCGACTAGCGGACGGACCGGGTCGGCGTAGGTCCGTCCGGCAGGAACCGAGACAAGCTCGCGCTCGGGGAACCTGAGCGCCGTCAGGTTTCCGCCGAAGACGCAGCCGGTATCGATGCAGATCGTCCGGTTGACCCACTCCGGCACGGGCACTGGCGTATGGCCATAGACGACTGTGGCGTCCCCGCGGTACTCGCGCGCCCACTCATGGCGAACGGGCAACCCGAACTCGTCCGTCTCACCGGTCGTCTCACCGTAGAGCGCGAAGCTACGGACCGCTCCCGATCCGCGGCCATGCATCTCGGCCTTCAGCCCGGCGTGCGCCACGACCAGCTTGCCTCCGTCCAGCCAGTAGTGGCTGCGAAGCCCGTCGAGGAAGACGCGGCTTTCCGCCAGGAATGGCTCGTGCACGCTGTCAGGCATTGCGTCGAGCTGCGCGAGTGTCTCGGCCAGGCCGTGATTGACCTTGACCTCCCGGCCAGACAGCTTCCGGTGCAGCTTGTGATCGTGGTTGCCCTGCACGCAAAGAGCTGTTCCCGCGGCGACCATGTCCATCACCAACCGCAGCACGCCGGGGCTGTCAGGCCCGCGATCCACCAAGTCGCCCAGAAAGATCGCTCGCCGTCCCTCCGGGTGACGCCACGCACCCTGGTCGGATGCAAAACCGAGACGCTCCAGGAGGACGAGCAGCTCGTCGAGGCAGCCGTGAACATCGCCGATGATGTCGAACGGACCTGTATCGCCCCGCCTGTCAGTGAACAGCGGCTCGCGTTTCACTTCCGCCAATGCGGCCGCCTCGGGCGATGACAGCACATGCACCGCCCGGAACCCCTCGCGCTGGAGCCCACGCAGGGAACGGCGCAGCAGCTGGACGTGGTTGCGCACGACATGGGCGCCGAAGTCTCGGTCTGGCCTGGAGCGGTTGCGCTCCGCGCAGACCTTCTCCGGAATGTCCAACGCGATAACCACCGGTAGGGCATGGTAGCGGCGGGCAAGATCCACCGCGCGCCTGCGGTCCTCCGGTCGGAGGTTGGTCGCGTCAAGGACGGTCAGCCGACGTGCATCGAGACGCTTGGCGGCAATGAAGTAGAGCACGTCGAATGCGTCGCCGGTGGCGGCCTGGTCAGATTCGTCGTCGGCGACCATCCCGCGGCAGCGGTCGGAAGACAGTATCTCCGTGGGCTTAAACTGGCTCGCGGCGAAGGTCGACTTGCCGGAGCCGGACGCACCCATCATCAGTACCAGCGAAAAGTCGGGGATGTTCAGCTGCACGTGAACACCGCCATCTGCGTCGGGCAACCAAACTCGGGATGCGCCTCACCGATGCCATCAAGGACGACCGAGTAGCCGTGCTCGGACGCCATACGGGATGTCCAAGCGGAAAATTCGTGCCTGGTCCATTCGAACCGGTGGTCGGCGTGTCGCAGGCGACCGTCAGCAAGCGCCGGAATGGACATGTTCCAGTCGAGGTTCGGCGTGGTCAGAATGACCGTCCCTGGACGGACGTGCGCGAAAAGCGCCCGCTCGAACGCGGGCAGCCGCTCGGGATCCACGTGTTCGACGACCTCAACCAAGACGGCGGCATCGTAGCCCGCCAGTCTTCTGTCGCGGTAGGTCAAGGCTGATTGCAGAAGGGTCAGCCGTTCGCGCTGGCGATCCGGCAACCGATCCACGTTCAATCGCTCATGCGCGATTGTCAGGGTCTGCATGGAGACGTCCACGCCGGTAACCTTGATGAAGCGCTTGTCGGCAAGCAGGAAACGCAGCAACTTGCCCTCCCCGCAACCAAGGTCGAGTACTTTTGCCGCGCCGGATTCCTGAACCATTCGGAGCACCGTGCGGTGTCGCAGGTCGTTGAGGCTGACCGGCTCGTCAGCGAATGTCCGCTCGGTTTCCGGTACCGCCACCTCCTGACTGCCCTCTGGCGCCGTATCCAGGGCTGCCAGGCGGTCGAGCGCCTGGCGGGCCAGCCTCGGACCACGGCGCAGGTAGCGGCGCGCTATGAATTCCCGTTCCGGGTGCCCGGCCAGCCATCCCTCGCCGTGTCGGAGGAGTTTCTCTATCTCGTCCTCGGAAACCCAGTAGTGCTTGTCGTCATCCAGCACGGGCGTGAGCACGTAAAGATGTGACAGCAGCACCTGCAGGCGGGTCGTCGCCTCAAGGGTTATCATCCACAGCCCGGACGGCGACCCATCCGAACTCGCGACGGCCTCTGCGGCGAACGCGTAGCCGAGCGGTCCGAACAGGCGGCTGATCACCGTCACGCCGCCTCGGACATGTACCGGCCCGATCGTGGCGCTAAGAGGAATGTCTGCCGCCACAAGGTCGGGGCGAGCCGTCGTCCGCCCGCCTAGCGCGGACCCGTAGACCTTCCCGATGGCCACGCTCAGGAACGAAGAAGCGACGTAGGGACGGTCGTTGATGTAGTTTGCCAGGGGGCCGGATGCGGCTTCTCCGCCACGGGCTTCGGTCGGGCGGCCACGCACCAATGCCACTGGATCAAGGTCAAGGATGAGCGAAGCCGTGCATCGATGCTCGGAGGCCTCCGGGTAGACGACGTGCGCCTCTCCGAACCCCAAGTTGAAGCTCTGCAGGCGATCCGGATGCTTGGCCAGGAGATAGCCCAGGTCGGTAGCCGGACGATGGGTCGTAGTGATTGACAGCAGCATGCACACCTTCAATCGGGTTCCGAGGCGAAAGACCAGCCCCCCGGTTGAGTATTGATGGTGCCCGAGGGCCGGATGCGCGGCGGGAATCACGCCGCGCCGCGAGGCGGTCCATCCAGAGAGGGCGATATCCGACCATGTCTTGTGGGCTGAGTGGCGGGTGGCGACCGAACAAAGCCGAAGGGGCACCGAAGAAGCTGCCCGACGTGAGAGGGGTTTGCGGAGCTACAGCGAAAGCGGCTCGTTTTTGAAAGGGACGACCAACAAGTGCGTTGCGTCGCGATCGAAGCGGTAAGCCGCCAAAAAACACAGTGGCTCGACTTCAATCTGGAGGCGTTCAACCGGCCGCCTCCAAAGCGGTGTGCAGGGCTTCAAGCGCCAGGCGGAGAGTCCCTAGAGTGTCGAGCAGCTGAAGCAAACCCAGTGGCTTCTTATCGGCGAGGACGACGTTCCACAGCTTCGGCGTTTCGTAAATAATGGCGCCTGCGATACCAGTCGCTAGCGCTTCCGCGAAACTCCGGAATTCGGCTTTCCTGCCGCCAAGGGACCACGGGATTTGCAGCCTGCCGTCAGGCTCGACCGCCAGGAACTCGACGGTGCTGCCGCCCACCCGCATACGCGCGAGCAGCACCTTGTTCAGGCTCCAGGAAACGCCGAGATCGGCGCAGCCGTCCAGGAAACGGAGGAGCCTCTGCGAAGGTGGTGCTTCCAGCGCATCCAGCCTTCGAAGCCACTCAGCTTGCGCGGAACTGTATACTCCCGATAGCAGCGGCGCTCTTTCCTGGTTCGCTACGGATGTTGTGGCTGGAACATCGAGAGGTGATGCCGTCGCGTCCTCATCCGCTTTCCTGCCTATCGCCACGGATGTCTTCCCGACGACCCTGGTGAGGCCATCCCAGCCGTCCACCAACGACGCCCTGTCGCGCGGGTCCAGCAACCCAAGCTCCTGGATTGTGTGGGCACCGCGGCCGAACTGACAGCTCCAGCACGCCGTCACGAGGTTCCCGGGCTCGTTGGTGCCACCTGCGGAATGAGGAACCACATGATCGACGGACGCTGTCATCGCGAAGAACGCCGCGTGATAGCCTTCGCCTTCTCCCCAGGAGAGCGCACCCGGCAGGCAGGCCCGCATGAGGCTTCGGGCCCTGCCGGAAACGACCCGGCATCCGCAGAAACGGCAGCGCCAGCCATCGCGGGCATGCAACGCCAATGTCTCGCCCGCTCCAGGCATCCGGGCGAGCACCTTCTCCGTCTTCACTGGTGACTCGTCCGGGGCACGCCGACGGTGGACCTCATGGTCCTCCCGGCCCATCAACCGCCGGGCATAGTCGAACAGCACCGACATGTCGGCTTGCCGCAGCAGGTCGCGGGCGATATCGATATCACCGGCAAGGATCGCGTCGGCTGCTCCGGCGAGAAGGTCCGCTGCCATCTCATGCTCCGGCAGCGGGGCCAGGAGGCAGGGCCTCAGTGCGAAGAACTGGCTTGACCGTTCGTCCTTCACAGTCCGACCGCCGCGCAAAATGTGTTGCAGGGCAAACGGCAGAAGTTTCGCTTGGCTACGGTCGGTTCCGTGGCGGTCACGGGGTCTCCGCGGCGGGCTCGGGAGGACGTGTGCGGTGGCGTCCAGCACCGAGGCTTTTCATTCTTGCCACGGCTTCGCTGAGTTCATCGGCCAGCGCGCAGGGCATCAACCGCCTGAACGCGGCAGCCAGCGTCCGGTAATACCAGAGCGTGCCGTCCTGGCCTGCCTTGAACCTGTCGAACACCTCCAGGCCATGCGTCCGGACGTCAGTGCAGATGGCCCGGGCATTGTGGACTTTGTCGGCGCAGGAAACGAGGAGGGCCTCGGTCCCGGCGGTCTCAAGGTGCCGGATGTATGTTTCCTTGCGTTCGCGCCACGGTGGCTTGGGCAGCGTGTCGGCGTCGATGCAACCAAGCACGATATCGGCCACCCGGGCGCCGAACCGTTCGCGGATGACCGGCTCCAGATGTGCGCCTTGATCCTCGACGGCGTCGTGGAGCATCGCCGCCATCGCCTGCTCCTCGTCACCGCCGTGTTCCAGGACAAGGCTGGCCACCCCCAGCAGGTGGCTGACATAAGGGGTGTCTGTGCCCTTCCGCTTTTGCTGCGCGTGTGTCTTCAGGGCGAACTCGACAGACGCGGCCAGCCTGTTCCAACCGATGTCCATGCTCGTTTCGTGCTGATTCATCTGCCCGGCATGGCAGCGGCTAGGAACGAACGCAACAACTCGCCGGGCGCCTGAACATTGTCCGATGCAGTAAGCCAACCGTCGTTGCGTTTCCGCCACGGAAGCGGCTACATACACGCTTCCAGCGGACGAAGAAGCTTGCTCGACCAGATTCACTTTTATAGTCCGGAGAACACCCTTTTTCCGGAGCTCGCGGCACGGTTCGAGCGGACCGGCCAGCTGAACGCCGAGGAACTCTCTTATCCTGGACTGGAAGGCTCCGCGAGCCCGGACGAGGCACCTGCGGCGCCTGACCAAGCGTCGGACCTTCTCGCGGGCTGCCGATGACCTTGCCCGGGCGGTCCACGGCGCGCCAAACGACGAGGACAGGCTGAAGCTGCTCCTGGCCGAACCGTGGAGCTTCGCGCTTCCAACCGCGACCGCGATCCTGGCGGTGCTCTACCCCGACCGGTTCACGGTCTACGACATCAGGGTGTGCGACGCCCTGAGCGACTTCCACCGGCTCGGCAGCAAGCGATGGTCGGAACAAAGCTGGGCTGAATACCGTAGCTTCCTAGCCGCCGTCCGGTCAGCCGTTCCCGGTCATCTCAGTCTCAGAGACGCCGACCGATGGCTCTGGGGCCAGGACAAGCGCAAGGCCCTCCGCAGGGAACTCCACCTTGACTGAACGGCCAAACGCGATCGCGCCTGGTCCAAGCTTGCTTGGCGTGGACGTCGATTACTCCAAAACCGGCAAGTCGACCGGAATGGCGTGGCGGGTCGACGGCAGGATTGGGGCGTGCCGGACTGGTTCCAATTGGAGCGTCCGGGCGGCCGCGTTGCCGCCGAGCATGTCGTTCGATTTGGCGGCGTTCGATGCGCCACTGCTCCCGGTCGGTCCTGACATTCCGCGCCGGGGGCGCGAGGCGGTGTTCTACAGGGGTGCTTTCGTCAAGCGCTGCCGACCGGGCATGAGCCACTTCGGGCAGGGCCTGGCGTTCCGGCAGGCCGGAGCTCTCGCGGCAGAACAGTTCCTGCCCGTCGTTCGCAACGAGCATCGTCCGTCTCCGGCGGCCGTAGCCGGAGCGGCGATGGTCGAGGCTTTTCCGAGCGCTTTCCTGGGCGTGCTCCTTCCAGACAGCGTCATCTCGGGGCTTCCCTCCAAAAGAGGCGGCAAATCCGACAGGCTATATGAGGCCTGCCTGACCGAAGGCGTTTTCGAGCCATTGATAGCCGAGCTAGGATGGCCGGTCGCTGAAACGGTCGCGTTGATTGCCGCAGAGCGGGACCACGACAGGAGAGCGGCCTACATATGCCTTCTGACCGCTGTCTACGCTCATGCCCGGACGGCAACCGTGATCGGGGATAGTCTCGGCGGCTGGTTCTGGCTGCCGCCGCTGCACCTTTGGGCCGACTGGGCGAGGGCTGCGGTATCGTTGACCTTGGCCGATGCCGGAAAGCGAGGCTATCCGGACGTCGCGATTGCACCTGCAGGCCAGCCCGCCTGACGGAACGCGGTGCGGACGAAACGCGCGGAGTGAAGTTCCTTGCTATCAGGCGTGGGCCCACCGGTTCCGGCCTTGTCAGGGCGCTACTGAAACGCGGTCAACCCTAGCAGGACGTTCAAAGTGCGTTCAGTCGATACTCTTCTGGCAAGCGACAATGCGAATTATCGACTATTGGTTTCACGAGGCGGGTCGGCAGACAACCTTCTTCCAAGCTCAGATGCGACCGTTTAGCCCGACCGGAATCGACGAGGGTCTCAGGGTATGGCCGCTTGCGAGGAAGGCGGGTTGGCAATACTTGACGTCTAGTTCCAGGCAGACCGACTGTCCGGAGTACCACGACCATAGCGGAGCGACGATTGACCGGCGTGGTGTTTATCTACGTGACGCACCCGGATGCAGAGGCGGCCCTTGCGCTCGGCCGCGAGCTGGTGGAAGCCGGGCTAGCGGCCTGCGTCAACGTCCTGCCCGGCATGACGACCGTCTATCGCTGGCAGGGCCGGACAGAGACGGGGTCCGAAGCGGTGATGATACTGAAGACGCGGGCCGGGCTGGTCGGCGACGTGGAGGCTCGGATCAAGGCGGCCCATCCGTACGAATGCCCCTGCATAGCGGCGCTGCCGGTGACTGACGGAAGCCCGGACTACCTTGATTGGATCCTGCAGTCGTGTCGAAGCCATCCCTGACCATTCGGGCAAGACGCGCACCGAACCGGAAACGCTTCTGTTCCCAGGTACGCGAATTTCGCCAGCCTTCATGACTTGGAAGGGCAACAGATCGCCAGGCTGGCACCAAAAGGTATGCTGCGGTAGGAACGGCGGCGCAAAGAGGTTCGGCCAAAGCTTTGGAAGGCTTCGCGCCTGGTCGGCCTCGCCTCCGCTCGCGCAGGCAGAACGCCTGGCCTTGGCTTGTCCAAGCGAGCGCGCGGAATGGATTTGAAACATGAACCACGCGGACCTTTCCCGTCATCTCAGGCAGTCGTTCCAAACTAAGACCAAGACGTTGCGTCAAATTCGCCTGCCATCGCAGAAACACTTCCGTGCTGAGGGCGACACCGAAGCCGTGACGATTTGGCTAAGCGCAGCCGCGGCGGCAGGTAACATGCAGGACGACGCTTCGGCCTTCGAGGGCTGGGCACTTGTCCTGATGGCGTGGTGCGGCGTACGCAGGGTAACAATCGACTGGGAACAGCCCGCCGAACCGTCGGGACACTACCAACGGTTCCTGTACCGCGTCGAACGTTTCGTCGCCTTGCTGGGCCCGGAGGTGTTGACGGTGCGTGAACCCCACAGACTCGCTGCCAGCAAGATGTCTGGGGGCTGCACCCCGACCCTGAACCTGGCGTCGGGTGTCGACAGCCTGGACACGCCGTCGCGTCCCGGCTCCGAGGCCGAATTGGAGAAGCGCCTGGCTGGCGCCGACTCTGACGCGCGCTCGAGACTGATGTCGGAACTGGGCCTTGCCCTGCTGGACAGGCAGATGCCGGTCGGCGTTTATGACGGGCCGCCCAGAACAGCCGCAGCCATCTTCACAGGCGGCAAGAGCGCCATCGACCTGGTCGGTATCGGTCAGGACGCGTCGCTCTGGCTACTCGAACTCAAGACAGCCGCCAACGTGAAGGTCGGCGCCCTTTCCGAGCTGTTTTTCTATGCCATGGTCCTGCAGGATGTTCGCAAGGGAAGGATTGTCTTCCACAACGGCAAGGCAGGCTTAAGGGCCACAATCACGCCTGTTCATGTCCTCGCCGCGCCTCGCATCCATGCCCGGGTGATATCAGAAGCGCGTCATCCCCTGCTCGGACCGGATGTCTTCTCGATAATGACGAATGCCGCCCGATCACGCGGCTGGCCGGTCGACTTCGGCCATCATGACCTGAGCAACTGTCTGTCGAACTGATAGCCCGCTTTCAGCTCATCGCACGCGAGGCGCAGTCCCGAACAATCCTGTTCGGCCGCCGCAGCTGATTTTGGTCACCACTGCATCGTCGGTCACAACAATTTCGTTGCCGTCCTCACATCCCTCGAAGCCTTCGGCGGTTTTCGCCAGCGTCACCTCGACGTCGCAGATGACACCGTTGGGAAACGCGTCCGGCCTGACCATGTCGGAACGTCTGTCGGTGACCGGGCGGCGCTCTACCGAGACCTTCTCGTCGTGGAGGCGTAGCTGCTCCTCGACGGGTGTCTCTCGTGCCCCGCAGAACATGCCGGACATCTCCGACAACGTTGTCCGCCATGTTTGGCTCGGGAGACTTGCGGTCCGCAAGACCCTCCAGCCGTGGCGGTTGTCACGGCCGGGTGGAAAGCGAGAGTGCCATCCTGAACGTGAACCGTGTTTCGGCCTCCGTCGACACGACGGCGAGCGTCCCGCCGTGCGCCACCGCGATCTGGTGCGAGATGTAGAGTCCAAGTCCCAGCCCCTGCAGGCTGGGCCGGTGCTTGCCGCGCGCGAACGGCTCGAAGATGTGCGTTATCATCGCCGCCGGTATCGGCGTGCCGGTGTTGGCGACAGAGATCTGCAGCCAGCCCTCCCTGGTAGCGGCCTCGAACCTGACCGGATCGGCCGCGCGCCCGTGGGTGAGTGCGTTGCCCAGCAGGTTGGAGATCATCTGCGCAAGGCGGCGGCGGTCGCAATCCACCGGTTCGGCAAGCGCGATGGCCACTTCGACGTCGCGGTCGGGTGCTGCGGTCCGGAGTTCCGCGATGACCTGCAGCAGCATCGGTCCCAGGGGCTCGTCCGCGTTCCGGTCGAGCGTCAGGCCGCCGCCAAGACGGCCGCGTGCGAAATCCATGACGTCGTCGATCAACCCAGCCATCCGTCCCACGCTCGAGAGGACCATCCGGCCGACGGCGGCCCGTCTCTCGTCGGACATGCCCTCCCGCATCATCAGCTCGACGCCGCCCGCGATGCCGGACAGCGGATTGCGCAGGTCATGGCCCAGCACCGCGATGAATTGCTCGCGCAGGGCCGAGGTCTCGCGCTCGTCGAGCAGGCTCGCCTCGAGCTGGCCGTGCAAGGCCTTCAGCTCCCGGCGGGCGGCTTCCGCCGCCTCCGTGGTGTCGCGCAGGTTCCGCTCGTAACGGCGCCGTTCGGTGGCGTTGAACAGGGTCAGGCGGGTGTACAGGTGGTCGCCGTCCGGACTGCGCTTCGCCGCGGCGTTGACCAGCATCGGCACGCGTTCCCCGGATCGGGCGACCAGGTCGAGCGCCACCTCGTCGAAGCGGCCCCGCAACGCGACCACGGGCGCCACGTGCGTCTCCCAATACATGCGCCCCGCCATGCCGAGCAGGTCGTGGAAGCGTTTGGCCGCCAGCTCGGCGCCGGAGAAGCCCAGCCATCTGGCGAAGGTCGCGTTGGCCTTGAAGATGCCGCCGTCGGGAAGGATGGAGATGTAGCCGCACGGCGCATTCTCGTAGAGGTCGTCAAGGTCCTCGACGGGATCGCCGCCCGAAACGGCGGCGGCATCAGACAAAGGCGCGTATCGCCGCGATCGTCTCCGCGGGCGCGCTGAGGTTCGGGCAGTGTCCGGTCGCGCGCAGGCGCACGAGCTCGCTTCCGGCAATGTGCGCGTGCACGTAGTCGCCCACCTGCGCGGGCGCGATGACGTCGTCGCTGCATTGCAGGATCAGGGTCGGCACGCAGACGCGGCCGAGATCGGCGCGGTTGTCCGATGTGAACGTGGCGCGCGCGAAAGCACGCGCGATGGCGGGGTCGGTGCGGCAGAAGCTCTCCGTCAGCTCGGCTGCGAGTTCCGGCCGCTCGGGGTTGCCCATGATCACCGGCGCCATCGTCGCGGACCACCCCATGTGATTGTCCGCCAGCACGTCCAGCAGTTCCTCGATCTGTATCGGGTCGAAGCCGCCGCGGTAGTCGCCGCCGTCGGTGTAGCGCGGCGAAGGTCCCACGAGGACGAGCTTGCCGAACAGGCCGGGTGCGCGGATGGAGGCCAGCACGCCCATCATGGCCGCCACCGAGTGGCCGACGAACACCGCGTCGTGGAACGCGAACTCTCGGGCGATTTCGACGATGTCGTCGGCGTAGCCACCCAGCCCGGCGTATTTCACGGGATCGTAGGCCGACAGGTCGGAGCCGCCCGAGCCGACATGGTCGAAAAGGACGACCCTGAACTGGTCCTCGAAGGCGGGCGCCACCAGCCGCCACATGGCCTGGTCGCAGCCGAAGCCGTGCGCGAACATCATCGGGCGGCCAGCCGCACCCACGGAGCGGACGTTGTTACGCAACAAAGCCGACAACGGAGTCACCTCTCTTCCGAGCCTCTCTTACCCGTTTTGGGGGAAGATGCCAGGGCATTGGTGCCCGGCGCGGCGTTCCCGACCCAAGCCGGAGGACCTGCGTGGCTTCGTCACTGTGGGCCTCGCTGCCCCGCTCCGAGCCACCAAGGCAGAAGCCTGCCATCCACCACCAAGCGGCGGCTGGCTCCGGGGTCTCGGAAGAGGGCAGCCTCGGCAATCGGCAGTTGAGAATTCCTGGCGTGAAGGATAGCCTATGCTGCCAAGAGCCATACACCGCCCGCCTTGCTGGGTGCACCGACTGCCAGGAATGCTCGACACGTTGACCCAGCCACTCCCTACGGAGGACGGCCTAGACACGGCCTTCCGCTCCGAAGTCGCCTCGCGTTTCGGGCTCGTGCCGAATTTCTTCCAGACGGCCGGTGACGCTCCCGGCCTGATAGGCGAGTTGTGGAGCTTCGCGAAGTCCGCGTACCTCGACAATCCGCTGCCGTCCCTCTTCAAGGAGCGGCTGTTCGTCCATCTCTCGCGTTTCTGCGACGTGCGCTACTGCATCGTCCGGCATGTCGGTTTCCTGATCGGGGCGGGCAACCCGGCTGGTGACCCGGCGGCGGTTCCGGAGAGCGTCGGCCAGGTCGTCGAACTGCTCCGCAGGCCCGGCATGCCGGACCCCGACGCGCTCTCGGCCAGCTTCGACCGGCTGGCTGCCTACAGCAAGCCAGCCGGGATCCCGGAGCCGGGAAGCCCGGCCGAATGGGACGTCTTCGCCGCGGCCAGCGTGATGTTCGTCAACCCGGGGCAGGCGGCCCGCGCGCGGAAGGCGTTGCACGCAGCGCTCGGCGGCGCGACCTTCGAGCTGCTGACGGCCTACCTGGCCTTCATCCGCACGGCCC
>CAXTVW010000004.1:0-75332 GCA_964247675.1 uncultured Acetobacteraceae bacterium | reverse complement strand
GGTCCGCTGCTGCGCTACGTGGACCATTTCGACACTGGCGGCGACGCCGTGCTGCTTTCCGCCTGCCGCCTTTCGCTGGAGGGCATCGTCTCCAAGCGGGCGGACGCAGCCTACGCCTCCGGCCGCAGCGAGACCTGGACCAAGGCAAAGTGCCGTGCGGGGCACGAGATGGTCGTGGGCGCCTGGACGGACAACGGCGGCCGCTTCCGCTCGCTCATCGTCGGCGTGCATCGCGACGGCAAGCTGGTGCATGTCGGCCGGGTCGGCACCGGGTTCGGCCGCGACAAGGTGGACCGCCTGATGCCGCGCCTGCGCGCCGCGGCCGCCGATCGCAGCCCGTTCACCGGCCCGGGCGCGCCACGCCCGTCGCGCGACATCCACTGGCTGAAGCCGGAGCTCGTGGCCGAGGTGGAGTTCGCGGGCTGGACGGAGGCTGGCATGGTCCGCCAGGGCGCGTTCAAGGGCCTGCGCGAGGATAAGCCCGCGGCCGAGGTGGAAGCCGAGACCCCGGCCCAGGCCGCCACGACCGAACTGGCCGCACCGGCGCCGAAGCGGACCTCGAGCACGGCGGCCAAATCCGGCGCTGTCATGGGCGTTCCCATCTCGCGGCCCGACAAGGTGATGTGGCCGGAGGCGGGCGGCGACGGCGTGCCGGTGACCAAGCTGGACCTCGCGCGCTACTACGAGGCCGTCGGCCCCTGGATGCTGGCCCACCTCAAGGGCCGCACCTGCTCCATCATTCGCGCGCCGGACGGCTTTAGCGGCGAGACCTTCTTCCAGCGCCACGCTATGCCGGGCTCGTCCAGCCTGCTCGGACTGGTCACCGTCTCCGGCGACCGCA
This sequence comes from uncultured Acetobacteraceae bacterium, assembly GCA_964247675.1. Classification (GTDB taxonomy): domain Bacteria; phylum Pseudomonadota; class Alphaproteobacteria; order Acetobacterales; family Acetobacteraceae; genus BOG-908. The sequence continues at coordinate 74,491 of CAXTVW010000004.1, read as the reverse complement.
AACCCTACATCGAGATCGACCGGGTGGAGGGCCTGGCGGCGGTGGCCCAGACGGCGGCCCTGGAACTGCATCCGTGGAACTGCGACCCGTTCCACCCGGACGTTCCCGGCCGCCTCGTCTTCGACCTGGATCCCGGACCCGAGGTGGCATTCGCCACAGTTGTCGAGGCGGCCCGCGAGTTACGCGAGCGGCTGTTCCGGCTCGGCCTGGAGAGCTTCTGCAAGACTACCGGCGGCAAGGGGCTGCATGTCGTGACGCCGCTTGCCCGGGCGAAAACCGCGAACCCGAGCTGGCCCGAGGCCAAGGCGTTCGCGCGCGCGGTCTGCGACGGCATGGCCAAGGACTCGCCCGAGCGCTACCTCGTCAACATGTCGAAGAAGCTGCGGACGACCCGCATCTACCTCGACTACCTGCGCAACGACAGGCTGGCCACGGCGGTGGCGCCGCTGTCACCGCGCGCCCGTCCCGGTGCCACCGTCTCGATGCCGGTCACCTGGGCGCAGGTGAAGACGGGTTTGGACCCGCAGCGCTACACCATTCGCAGCGTGCCCGGCCTGCTGGCGCGGACAAAGGCATGGGCGGAGTACTGCGACGCGGAACGCCCGCTGGTCCATGCGATCAAGCGACTGGCGGGCTGACGGTCTCTAGTTTGCCGCACCGTTGATTACCAACGTGCCGAACTGGCTGTGTCGGCCATCGACAGCCTCTCGTTCGGAACCTTTCAAGATTGGTGCACCCTGTAACAAGCCGGGTGCGAAGGCTGTCGGCCGAGAGCCCGCCCTGGTCAACCTGGTTGCCAAGAAAAGTCAGCGCCCAAGAAATCGGGGCTACCGACTAACCGGTCCGGTCGAACTAGACGTAAGTCTTGCTTTATGATGTGCTATGAGCCGCTTGCTCGCACCGACGGCGCTTTCAACCCCAAAAACGATTTGTGCGCAGGCATGAGGCGATTGATTCGCAGGTGCTACAAGGATCGGGTAGTTCGCGCGAGCCCTGAGGAGACGCATATGTCGGAAGGCGCATCACAGGATACTGATGGCCCGCCCAGACGAGGTATTCGATTTCTACTTGACGCTGAGGGTGCGGAAGCCGCTCGCCAGGGAAAGCCTGCGACCGCAAATCCATACCAGCCTGGATCCATGGAAAGCATAGGCTGGTCGCATGGCTGGGCCAGAGTGACGACGAACTTCTAGGGCAACCCTTTGTTCGGCGGCACAAGCGTCTTACGACCACCGGAAACCGATCCGAACAACGCGGTCATGTCTCGGCTGTAACGACCACCAAGTCGGGTAGGTCGACCGCAAGGACGAGCGCACGCCCGATTTGCCTGCAGGGGCCGAGGAGGTTAGTATTCATCCGGCCGAGACCGCGGCATGAGCCGGTCTTTGATCAAGGGCCTCCGGGATGAAGCTCATCATAGGTTGGGTCGGCGTGTTCCCATTGCGCCTGGGACCCTGTCAACAATCCAGTCACGTCGCTCAGATGAACGAGTGGCGGAATGTTGATGGCGATGTAGCTTCGGTTGGCGCCTTCGTAACCACACCCTAGTTCCATGAGCTTATTAAGTAAGTCTTCAGATTCATTTCCGGGTTCGGATGGCGGGTTGAGTATGATCCGGATCGTCCGATTGCCCGATTTAAACAAAATTTTATCGAACGTTGGAAACTTCTGCTCAGCACTGAATGGCGCGTGAACAACGTCGTTTAAAGACACGCCGTATGCGTAAAAGGGAAGATTGTCGAGCTTGTAGTGATCTGCGCCTAAATCGTGGGCCCACAGCGTTTCAACGTCGGCACCACCTTCTCCATTTGGGACGCTAAACAAAACTTTTGCGGTCGGAGCCACAACTTTGTTCTTGTCCATTCGGTCCCACCTCTGAGTCGGGATGACTACTGGTCGCCCGCGTGGGCGGTCTAGTCAGGTCGCCAACCTATCAAGCCGCGCCGTCCAATTCCATGGCATGTAATCCATAGCCTTTGCCACATTGGCGTGACGTGACAGACGACTCCGCTCGGCCTTCATCCAGTCCTCCAGGTCGGCCACCAGTGGCGCTACATCCCGCACACGCGCCGCCAGGCGCTCGGCCGTCGGCAAACAGTTGAGGTCTCGCTCGATGGTGAACACCGCATCAATCCGACGGACAGCCTCGATCGCCAGCGGCCCCTTGGCCAAGTCGGCCAACTTGAACAGATAGCGCCGACCATGTGCCCAGCAGGCGGCCTCAGTGATCGGGCCTGGCTTGCGTGCCGGATCGTAGAGGTCGGTGTATCCCGAATAAGCATCGGCCTGGAGAATGCCAGCATATTTGGCAAGATGCCGCCTGGAATGCTCGCCGCTGCGATCTCGTGAGTAGAAGAACATGGCGGCTGGCGGAGCCGGACCCCCGAATGGCCGGTCATCTCGGACGTGGGTCCAGAGACGGCCAGTTATCGTGCGGCCCTTGGCGAGCACGGGCACGGTCGTGTCATCGCCATGGATGCGGGCGGCGGCCAGCACATGGTCCTCAATGAGCGTCACCAGCGGTGACAACGTCGCCGTGCACGCACCCACCCAGTCAGCCATGGTCGAGACGTCCAGCTCAATGCCTTCGCGGGCATAGGTCTCGCTCTGCCGGTTGAGCGGCAGATGCTGGCCGTATTTGGCTTCCAAAATCATTGCCAGCAGGCTCAGCCCGGCGCGGCCACGGGCGATTACATGGAACGGCGCGGGAGCCTGGCTAATGGTCTCGCAGGCCCGGCAGGTGAACTTTTCCCGCACAGTCTGCACCACCTTCCAGGAGCGCGGCACAGCTTCCAGCGTCTCGGTAATGTCCTCGCCCAACTTGGCCAGCTTACCTTGGCAGCAAGGGCAAGCGGCCGCGCCCGGGATGACTACCCGCTCCCGCGGCAAATGGGCGGGGAATGGACCGCGGACGGGCTTGCGCCGGTCAGGGGAACGCTGCGCGCCATCATCACAGCTTGTCTTGGCCTGAGCGGCGATCTGGTCCTCGGCGACGTTCGCCGAAATCTCCTCCAGTTGTAGTTCCAGCTGATCCAACTTGCGGCCTCGCTCGGCGGAGGCGCCGAACTTCTCCTGCTTCAGCTTGGCAATCAGCAGCTTCAAGTGTGCGATAACCGCCTCGGCGCCCAACGCCTGAGCCCGCGCATCACATGCTCCGATCTCGGCGGCTTGCCGAGCAACACGTTCCGCTGCCAATGCCGCCCGCAGTCCGGCAATATCTTCAGGAAAGACTTGGTTGTCGGGCGTCACAGAAGGGATTCAAGCACATTGGCTCGATGCTGTGTACCAGTCACGTTGGTCTCGGAACGTTTTTTATGCGTCAGCCCGCTGCCTGCGGGCGCCAGGTATGCTGCGGATTGCGCCAGTCGATACCTTCCAGCATGTAGGATAGCTGCGCCCCCGAAATAGACACCGCGCCATCTGTAGGCGTCGGCCAAATGAACCGACCACGTTCCAGCCTTTTGGCGTAGAGCGACATGCCCAGGCCATCATGCCAAAGAATTTTCACCAGGTCACCACGTTTGCCGCGAAAAACGTAGAGGTCACCGCCATGAGGATCACGCTGCAAGGATTGCTGAACCTGCAACGCCAATCCGTTCATACCGCGCCGCATGTCCGTATGGCCAACTGCAAGCCAGACGCGCGTAGCCGCAGGCGGAGCGATCATCGACGCAGCGCGCTCACCACACGCCGCAGCGCCGCCAAGCAGACATCGTCGCCGACGCGGATGCAGGTGCCGTCTGGGAGCGCGATCTCAATGCGGGCTGCTTCCGCGGTGCGGGGCGACGAGCGCATTGTCGGCCGAGACGGCGTAACCTGCTGGTGCTCTGCTGTGATCCGCAGGGCATAAAAGCTGGCGCGCCATTCGAAGCCAATGCCCCTCGCCGGACCTGCTGCCGCCAGTTCCATAACAAACCACGGCTGATCTTGTGTCGCCGGGCGACGTCGGCAAAACATGCACCCGGCTGCTCGGCTTCGCCGACAATCCTGAGCTTGTCCTCGTCCCTCCACCGGCGGCGACGTTCAATCCCAGTGATGATCTCCATCTGATCGGCCGCCCCTGACCTTAACGACGCTCTTAGAAGCGCCTTTAAGATCGCATGGCCGAGTTAAACCGGGTAGGCGGCCCTCGGCGGATGCTTACGGATGTCCGGTTGTCCGGCGTCACGAGCCGAATTCAAGCACACTGGCTAGATGCTGTGTACTAGCCGCATTGGCCTCGGAACATTTTTTAATACCTCAGTCCGCTACTTGGGGGCGCCAGGTATGCTGAGGATTGCGCCAGTCGGGAGGTAATGCCATACCGCCCAGGCATCCAGCTCGCCTTGGGGCACCACCGCCGCCGTGGTGAGGACCTGCTCGAGGCGGCGCGGATAGGATGTAAGCACATCGAAGAGCGGCTCGCTTACCGCAATGTTGACCTCAGCAATCCGAAATTGCGAGCTCACCCACCAAGTCCGTTACTTCCGCCTCCTCGAAAGTCATCGTTTCGAGCCCCTCCCGATCGGCATGCGCCAAGTAGGCCTGCAATCGGCCCGAAAGCAGAGCCGCATGCAGCTTGCCGATTGCGGCGTCACTACGACCGCAAACCCGCTGCATGACAGCTTTCCAATTGACCGGACGGAGAGGCGCGGACGGCCGTCTGGCTTGACGAACACGCGCCAGTGCACGTTCAAGGTCGTCGAGTTCGAAGGTGCGGTTCTGGGCGAAGTATTTTGCCCGGCGTGCCCAGGCAATTGGTGCAACGGCTGCAACACGCAAGAACTCTTCGGTCTCCTGAGGAGTCTCGAGCCCAAGCCTCCTCTGAGCCTCTTCGATCGGAACGCATCGCGACAGTCGGCTTTTTAGCGCGAACACGTCGGAGCGGTAGAAGCGGTCCGGGGCGCAGGCTGGAATTTCCTTCCAAATCGAGGTCTTGGCCAGCCGGGCGAACGACACCCTGCTCAGGCACAGAAAACGCCTTGTTTCTTCCAGGTCGAGAGTCTCTCCAAGGTCGGACCGCGGCGGCAGGAAGTCCGGCCACCTGTCGCCGGGTCCGTCCGGCCTGCGAAGCAGGTGCGCGGCGAAGGCTTCCCTGACCATCGGGAGGTAGGCTTCGGGAGCGCCCGAGGCTGCAAAGGTGTACAACCTGCCATACTGGCGGAGCAGCGAACGCCGCGAGCCGTAGGCCAGGCGCACCGCTTCCGCCAAGCGGTCGAAGGTGTCCGGCCAGCCACGGGCGATGCTCACGCCCGCCTCGAGGAGGCGGTAGTCTCTCGCGTGTGCGACATTGGCGACTTCATTGTTGTTTCGGTTGGCCACCACCTGGTTCAGGAAGCCGAGCGCGATGAAGAACTCGATCGTTTGCCCGAAGGGGCGGCCGACGAACTCCGTAGGCAGGTCCGGACCGTCACAGTGCAATCCGCACATCCGGTAGACGGCCGCGGCGCCGACGCATTCCGGGACAGCCTCGGTCGGCTGGTGCGTAAGGGAGTGCCCGGCGAAACAAGTTGTAACACCTGTCCGGTGCCAGCCGGTGAAGAAATCCGAGACGCCCGTTGCCTCGCACTCGGCACAGCTGTCCCTCAACTTCATCCTGTGCACGGGGCACACCCTGAGAAAGGGCCAGCTCCACGCCCGGCGGTGATATGGCTTTTCGGAAAGGCAAGCGGGACACCAACGCATTCTCGCAAAGGGCTTCCACTCCGCCAGTCGGGCCAGGCCGACCGGTCCGGATTGGTCCCGGTCGTGTGCAAGGCCCATCGAGCTCAGGGCGGGAACCTCCATCCCGAGTTTTCCGGCGACCATGGCCAGGGCGGTCTCCGGAAAGCCGGTTCCGGGCTTCACCTCCAGCCAGGCTTCGAACTCCTTGCCCGAGCAGAGGTTGTCCTCTGCCAGGCGCAGCAACAGACCTCGAAGGCTCTCGTCAAATTGCGGGGGGAAAGGCAGCCTGCCGACGAGGCTCATTCCCGTAAACGGCGCTTGTGCAACCGCGGCGTGGTTGACGAAAACACTTGCTTATCCCTCGGTAGAGCCTCGTTCAGGAACGGGTTGCATGGTTCGGGACCCGGGTCCGAAATCCTCCCGAACGCCTCTGCGAGAACTTGCAAGCTTAATCCATTGGCGCCCTTGTGCGTCGCCAGCTCGGTTGCCTCGCAAAACAGTTTATTCACTTTGGCGTGGACGCCATCCGTCGCCCAATGAAATCGACGGATCGCGTCGATGTTCCCCTTCAGGAAGAGGCTCCCGAACGCAACCTCTGCCTCGAGCGCTTCCAGCAACAGTTTGAAGGGCTCATGCTCACCGGCGCCCTGAAAGCCTAATGGCTCAAGTTCGATCGTGCGGTAGCGCCGGGTTTCCATCTGCGGATTTATTTCGAAGATGGTCTTCGCCACAGGAATGCCGTTCATGACGATCGGGACCGGATAGGGTCCGTCGAGCAGGTACGTTTTGATGGCGTCCGTCACGCGGTAGGGCGTTTTTGCGTCGACTGCCTTTTTGTCTACAATGTGGGAGGCTTCCTCAAACAGAACCAATTCAACGCGACGACGCTCGAGCGCACGGACCACTCGTTCGACCACCCTGGACGATCTCTGGCTTTCAACGATCGGCTCGCGAAGCGCCTGCAGCATTGCCGTGAAGAGCCGTCTCTCGTCGTGGTTGGGCGGCACGGTCAACCTCAGGACGGGAATAGCGTCATCCAGAGCACTCGGCTGGATGGCCATGTATCTCTCGAACAGGCGTGTCTTACCGACACCGCTTCGTCCCGTGACTAGCGAGCAGAACGCCTTTCCCTCCGGCCTCCGTCTCCTTCGTGTCTCATCAATGACCGACCCTGCCTCCTCCAATTTTGGATTTGGAACGAAAAGCGCCCTCACTGCCGCTTTGCGTCGGTCGACCCGGTCTTCGATGCTCCGAATTATGCCTTCCTGTATTCCCACCAACCCTCACCCTCAGTTTCGGATCGTAACACCTATGGGTGCATGAAGGAATTGGCCAGCGGTCGCAGCATGTTCGCGTTCGTTCAGGCCCGACAGGCGCGACTACCCTGTCTGACTCAGTTCGGCCGACCGACGGCACTGCGGGAACTGATTATCTTCCGGGCGACATCGGACCTTGCCAATGCCCGGTCCTTGCCGGAGCCGCCGACGCCGAGCCCTTCAAAGATCTTGGCCCCGGCAAGAACACCTACGGACGGTGGTTCGAGTGGCGACATCCGGCAGTCCGCCAGCCTTCGGACCGCATTTGTAGCTGGCGAATTATCGGCTTGTGGGCGCAATTCTTGCCTCCCCCCATTGCACCGTCCCGTGAACTGGACTCGACGCCAAAGTCACTCTCTTGCCGCGGCTTGGCCCGAAGCACGACTTAAAAGTTGACGGGCCAAGAAGTATTTGCCTTGGAGAGCCAACCACGGCGAGTAGAGGGAAATTGTAACACCAACCGAAAGGCGAGTTTTGCAGGTTGTAACCTACTCGCAACGGTGCTCTAACCGACATCGCAACGATGGGTAGCCCGGGTATCCTCAGAAGGGTGAGTCAAACGCCAGTTCGGTGATTTCAACCAAGCGCGTCGTCAGACGGGCCGCTGATCCGGCATTTCTCTGCGGAAGCGCGGTCTTTGTCTCTGGAGTTCGTCGGAACAAGAATGAAAGACAGCAGCACGAACATGACGTCGAATTTCGTGCAGGGTTTGCGGTCGACGTTGGTTTTGCAAGTTCAGCCGACCTCCGTTCCCGGTCTTCCGCTTGTCCTCCTGACCATGCTCGCGCCCGTCTTTGCCAGTCTCGACAGCGTGACCGATCAGGTGCTGAGCACGCTCGGCGTGAAGGTAGGCTATCTCGACGTAACGGTGATCTGCGTACGATGCGGCGTTCCGGCTCTGCTTGATTAGGAGCAGTCATGCAAAACAACCTGCGTCCCGAGACAATGTCTCTTGCCCGCGACCGCTCGGCCACGGCCGCGTTGGAATTCGCGCTCGTGTCGCCCGCGCTGCTGATGATCATGATCGGCATCCTCGTGTTCGGACTCTACTTCGGCTCACTCATCGCAGTCACGAACGCCGCCGCGGAAGGTGCGCGCGCCTCAGTAGCGGGGCTGAACGACACCGAGCGCGGGACCCTAGCTACCCAGGCCGCCACAACGACGTTCGCCAGCTACGCGCCGTTTTTCATGCAGAGCTAAATGAGCGTCAGCACGCAAGCGGACCCGAGCAACGCTCAGCGTTCCAAGTTTCGGCAAGCTACGACTTCAGCAGCTTCGACCTCTTGAAGGTAAGCTCCCTGGTCCCGGTGCCGGTCCAAAACCGCTATCACGGTGTCCGTCGCCAACGCCGGTTACTACTAATTTTGGCTTGCACGAGCGCGGTCTTGCGATCGGCTCTGACCAACCTGAAAAGTCTTGCCATTCGGGAGGAATTCTAGCGCAACAAGAGATGCCACAGCGCGGCGTTTGACGGACGGGTGGCCGACAAGGCATCATGAGGCTTTCCTGGCAAATCTGCCGGGCAGGCTGATCCGCTAGGTCGTAAGACCGACCTTGAGGGCGCGCATGATTGGGCAAACTAGACTGTTCATGGCCGGAGCAAAGCTACGCGCCTAGGCAAAGACGGTCAGAGGGCTTTTAGAAATCGACAATGTCGAAGGCGCAGGAGCTAGTTCTCTAACCCATTCGGCGAACCTACACCGGTCGACAAGTATCGTTTGCATACCGTTACGAAATCATATACAATCTCCAGTTGAAGGGTGAGGAACGCCTTACCCGTATCAGGAGGTTGTATGGTTCATTTTACTTGGGGGAACGAGACACCTGGCATCGACCCGAGCCTGACGGCGTCGGCTGACCCGGGGCTGATACCAATTGTCGCGTCGGACCTGCCGATTGCTGGACCCGACGTGCTGACCGTCGGTGCGGGCGAGATGTTTTCTACTCTCGCATCGGCGACTGCTCACGCTCCGGACGGCAGCATTATACTCGTAGACGCTGGCACTTACACCAACGACTTCGCCACGGTCACGACAAAGATAACCATTGAGGCCGTCGGCGGGATGGCAAACTTCATCGCCACCGAGGCTCCTCCGAACGAGAAGGGCATACTGACCGTCGATAACGACGTCACGGTCGAAAATTGCGGGTTTTCTGGCTGTACGATTTCAGACGAGGATGGTGGGAACGGCGCCGGAATACGCTATGAGGGCGGACAGATGATTCTCGAGAACGATAGCTTCGAGAACAATCAGGACGGAATACTTGGCGCACCCGTTATCGCCGGTCTGACGAATACGGTGAGTGTTGACCACTGCCTTTTTGAGAATAATGGTTCTGGCACGGGATATACCCACAATTTCTATATGGGCGCAGTCAGCAAGGTAACGTTCACCGACAACGTCAGCGAGGGAGCGAACGTCGGTCATGAATTCAAGAGCCGTGCATACGCAAACGACATCGAGAACAATGTATTTGCGGACGGTCCAACCGGTGACGCAAGCTATGAGATCGATTTGCCGAACGGCGGAGCGGACACGGTGTCCGGGAACCTTATTGAAAAGGGACCGAATGCACAAAACCAGACGTTCGTGCATTTCGGCGGAGAGGGCATTCCTTACGCCAACTCGGCTTTGCTGGTCTCGGGAAACGTGTTCGAAAACGACTATGGGCAGGGTGCCGTTGCTGTTCTAAATCAAACGGCGCTGACGGCGAACATCACAGGCAACGAGTTTGACGGAATAGCTTCCAGCAACATTGCAGCTGGTCCAGCTACTGAGACGAGCAACTTGGATGGTCAAGGAGATGCTATCGCCGACCAGACCCTTTCTGGCGTCCTTCCAGGAGATACTCTGGTAATCACCGACGACCAGGCGCATGCAATCACCATGGACGGCACCTACGACGCGATCGAAGGTGGATCGGGACTTCTGACCGTCACCGCCATTGCGGGCCACGTAGTCGCTATTGGTGGCTCCGGGGGCCTCGATTTCACCGAGGTTGGCTACTCCGGCGGGAACACGATTACGACCTCAGCAAATTCAAGCAACGCGTTAAGTCTGGGCGGGCAGGATCTCGTCGACAGCCAGGGTACGGATACGATTGAGTGCGGTGCTGGCAACGTTACCGGCCAGATTACGGGAACTGCACAGATCCTCGACGGTTCCGGAAACAACCAATGGTCGGTGCTCGGTACCGCAACGATCACAGGTGAAGGCGGCAACCCCGTAGTCACGGTTGGCGTCAATGCTTACGCGTCGATAGGCGGCTCGGTTGGGTTCCTGAGTGTCACGGACTACGGCGGAGATTTCGCATTCAACGTGGCGCAAGGAGGAACCACAGACGCGGTATCAGAAATTGGCGGTGCCGCCAACGTGCAAGTCTACGATGGAGTCTCGCATGTAACGACCAGTGGTGGTCCTTCAGGAGCTGTATTGGATCTGACGACGGGCGACGCACAAGTCATGAGCGTCGGTAGCGACCTGATATATGCTGGAGCCGGTGATGACTCTGTGATTGTCGAGGGCGCGGCTACCGTCTATGCGGGGTCGGGTAGCCTGTCGATCTACGGCCGAAGCGATACGGCGGGCGCGGTCGTCTACGGAGATGGAGGAACTTACCTCATCGGCGGCGACACAGGTGATATAACCTACTACGGCGGAGACCAGGCGAGCACTGTTGAGGCACAGGTCTCCAGGATCGCCCTGATAGGCGGCAGCGGCGCTCTATCTGTCCTGGGCGGCTCTGATGACTTCATCCAGGGCGGTTCCGGTGGGCTAGTCTTCGACAGTGCTGATTCCGGCGGTAGCGACACCATCTCCACGTCGGCCGGAGCATGGGACGTCCTTACGCTCTCGGGTGCCGACTTGGTCAGCTCTTACGGAAACGACCTAATCAATGCTGGCTCAGGCAACCAGACGATCTCGGTTTTCGGCGACAGCACCGTCGAGGGAAGCTCCGGGAGCAGTCGACTGAGCTTTTCAGGGGAAGACACCCTGAATGGCGTCGGCTACGACCAATGCACCGTTTCCGGGGGTGGTCATCTGAGTGTGACGGCGGGCCTCCTAACCACTGTGACCGTAGCTGATGCGACAGTCGCCATCTCGGATCAGGGTTCTGCATCCGCGACGCTGACCGGTTCCGGTTACGTGACCGGAGGAACCTGGGCGGGCGCTGGCATAGATGTGGCGACCAGCGCCGGGGAAGCTAGCGCAGTTAGCCTTGGAGGAGGCCCGGACACCGTCGATGCTTACGGTGCGGACACGGTCACCTGCGGCTCAGGACAAGCAACCGTGGTCTTATCCGCTGATGGATCGTCAGTCATTGGAGGAGACGGCAAGCTGAACGTATACGACTACGATTGGAATGGAAGTGACTCCCATACAATTCAGGCGGGAGCGGGTGACGTCTCGTTCTCACAAGGTCCCGGACTGCTGAACTTTATAGGAGGGTCCGGGAACGCAAGCATAGATGGCGGGTGGGGATCGTTGTCGGTCACTGGGGGTTCAGGAAACCTCGACATCTGGGGAGGAAACGAAGGTGCCACGATCGTCGCAGGTTCTGGCGATCTGACGGCTAGGCTCTCGGCCGCGGGCGGCATTGTGCAGTTCGGCTCCGGTAACGCTGCGATACAAGGCGCGGGTTGGGGCGGCGGGAACGATTACATCTTCCAAGCCGGGCTAGGCGGAGGCAATGACGTGATTACAGGCTTCCAACAAGGAGTCGACACGCTGTCATTTGACGGAGTGAGTGTGGTCTCCGAGGATGTTGGTTCGACATCCACGGCCCTTTTCCTCAGCGACGGCACGAACGTACTCCTCGCAGGGTTTGCAGACGCTCAACACATCTTTTAGTTCGATACAGCGTGCGGGGCGCCTTGCGTGGGATAAGCCAGCCAGCCCGGCACGTTTGACGTCACATCCGGTGAGATAGACCGCAGCAGGGTTCGCGGCTGCGGTCTATCGCTCAACCTTGGACATACACAACTCCTGGCAGGCAGCACTTATGTCATGATTTCTAGCTCTTTGAAGCAGCCAGCTAAGTATTTCGATTGCTCGAATCGATGAGTGCCACAGCTCACGAACTTCCTCTGTCGGCGGTGCGTCTACCAGAGTCGATTGCGACCACCCGGATAGCAACGGCGAGACTGGGCGATTGTTCTTCTACTCGAACAGGTGCGGTTTCTAAGCATGCCGTTGCGATCACGCCAACTTTGTCGGCCAAGAAGGCATGTGCTGCGCTGACCACGTCGCCATCTATGCGAGCGGCGATTTTTTTGACGGTATCGTCGCTAAACGGAACTCTTATCCCGCGGTCGCCAGCGCGCCTAGGCGGCGAGTCGCACTTCCTTTTCAGCAGTAAGGCTTTCATTTCCAAGGAAGCGCCGTCTTTGACTAGTTTGATTCGGTTCTTCCAGATATCAGTTGTTCGAGCATATCGGTCAGCGAAGCCAACGGCTGCACGTCATTTAGCTCGTTATTTGAAGCAGAGGATAACGGAATTGCCGGTTAGCTACGCTTAAGAGGGCTGGTATCGCTTCCGTCCTCCATCAACCCCTCCGCATCGTGATGTTGCAAAAGTGCGTAAAGTTCGCGAACCCGTCCTAGATACTGGTCAGACTAGGAAGCCGTCAAATTGTTGAAAACGGATCACTCTGCGCACCCGGCACTTCGCAAGACCGCCACAGCGGAGGCACCCTCTTGCCGAAGAAGGTGGAACAAGAACGCGGTCAAAGTTCCGGAGGCTTTTCCGAACCCCATCTTCTCAAGCGGATCGATAAGTTCGCTCGCCATTGCCTCCCCCGCCTTGCCCGCCACTTTTTCTCCAATTTTTCCGAGAAGGCCGGTAACCAAGGCTTTGAAGCTGCGGTCCGGCATCTGGTGATCCTCCACAAGTCGACGGCGCAAGTCGCGCTTGGCCGACTCTTCAACTATGTCGTCCAGGAACTCGACGAAAGCCTCTACGGGCATGCGTATTATCTCGCGCGAGAAGCTTGCGTCGGCAAACACGCCTTTGCGCTTGAGCCGCGCCTCGACCTCTGCGCGCAACAGTGGATTTTCTATCCCGAACGTCAGCAAGGCGCCATCCTTGGCGAAGCGAGTTTTAACGACAGCCGCTGCAAGCGCTTGCCGCAGATCGACCTCTCGTTCGGTCGATCGCAACTGCCAGTTTAGGATAAGTGCGCGGACTTTCGAAGGCGTGATGTTCAACGCGCGAGCTAGGTCGTAAAGGGGAGCCCCCGGATCCACGGCTTTCGCCTTTATCAGACACCCCAGAACGAGCAAGTCAATCTCAGGCTTCGTTCGCGCGCCGAATGCAGGCGTGAGATAACCGTCCAGGAACATGGCCGCGAACTCAACGGCCACTTCCTTTTTGTGGAGGGCAAGCCGAATATCCTTTGTGTCCGCTCCAGCAATCGCAGACCTCGGAAGTGAAGACGGCTCGGGCGTTGCTTCCGCCCCGTTTCCGACCTGACAGTCACTAGCATTCGCTTCGCCAGATACCATCGTACGCGAAACCAACGAATTCATACATAAACTCCTCTAAACCCTCAATCGCGAGGTCTCGTTCGTTCGGCGACCATTCGGTCCCAGCGACGCGAGCTACCGTCTGATGAAGACCATCCGGGTGCGGGGCCGGTCTCGTAGATTTCAATAACAAGCCGCTACTGCTCCAGTGCCGCCTCGCGACGCCGACGCGTGTTCTCTTTATGTTCTACTACGAGCAGGCGAGCCTGGCAAGCTTAATGGTCGGCATCCGACCCCAAGCTCGACGGTTGCTCGAGCAACGGGCGTGCGGCCATGCTCCAGCCGATATAGACGACGTAACGCAACATACTGGTCATCCTGAAGCGGGACAGCATCCAAACGAGCATAAGTAGTTCGTCCGAGCAGGTCGGCTCGGCTGACCAGCCCATGCGGTCTCGCCCGATCGTACAAGACGTATTTCTGGCATCCCACAGGGAGCCTCTCGTGTTGACGATAGGAACATACAGCGAACTATTGGTCGACATCCTCCCCACGGTGCGCTACAAGCTTCAATCGCGGGTTGCCAACCCGCCCGCCGGGAGGGAGCCCGCACATGCCGGTGACCATGAGCGAAGCCGAATTTCAGATTTGGGAAAGTGTTCAGCCAATTAGGTTCGAGCTGGCCGATGGGCGGCCGAAGCGCCTGACGGACGCCGAGCAAGCCTCGTCTCGGCTCACACGGACGGGACAGATAGCCAAGCGGGTTTTCGGTGATACGGCTCGGGCGCGAACCTGGATGGCCACAATCCAGGCCGTATTGGGCGGTGTCGAGCCGAATGCGATCGTCGCCAGGAGCGAGGAGGACTGTCAGATTATCCTTCGTACGCTGGTCGCTAAAGGTCGATCGCGGGAGGTTGCGGATGGCTGACATCGTGTCGGGTGTTCGCGCGGGGCCCTTCATCGTGTTCAAGGACGCGGACGGCCTGAGACATGCCGTCCGGCAAGGAGCGATCCTGGCCATTTCGGAGGCGGGAGACGACCTGACTACCCTGCAAATGACGGGAAGCCGGTGCGCCGTCGTGCAGCAGGCGTTCGAGTTAGTGTTATCATGGTTCCGGTAGTCCCGGCGACAGAGCGGCGGCTACTCGCTTGCCGCAACACGCAGCTTGTGTGTGCCATCTCAAGAACCAAACGCGAGAACAAGACGCACCTGTGAGAACTTTTATGGTGGTTTGACGAAGTTCGACGCGTTGCCGGAGGACGTCTAATCGAAGCCGTGGATACAGGTAGGGCTGCTGTCCCTGCCGCGCCGAACCGCCTGCTATTGAGCCTTGCCTTCGGTCTAGGCGGAAACTCCATGCCATACCAGCTCGGTTGCTGGTCACACCCGGAGGAAGGCTTCACCTGGGCAATGGCGCCGGGCTGTGGGCTTCGGCTACCGCCCGATCTCGCGCAAGGGCAAATTGCAGTCCTCGTGGACGTAGAACCCGCGTGGATCTCGTTTGACTGTCCCTCGCGCAGGTTGCTGGTGAGGCTCGGGGCGCAGGTCCTGCTTGACGTCCAGGTTTCCCGCCGAAGCACGTATCTGGTCGCGCTAGAGCCCCTTCTGGATCACGGACCGATTGACCTGCAATTCGAGTTCGACAAGGTTGTCTCGTTGGATCGGTCGGAGAAGCGGGCCTTGGCGCTTGCCTTCCGTAGCTTCCTTGTTATCGCCCAGCGGCAAGCGTCCGGAGAAATCGCGACGTCTTTGCCCGCAATCCCGCTTCCGTTAAAGACGGGAGATCTTCTGACGGCGTTTGAAGCCCGAGCGGGCGTGGCCCCAGACACCCTCGTCATGGCTTTCGAGAGCCTCGGCCATAGCTGCGACTTCGGTCTTTTTCAGCGGGAATGCGGCGCCGAGCCGCTTGGGCTGCTCCGGTTCGGCGGCATTTCGACCCCTGATCTTGTGGAGGCTCTCGTCGGGAGGTTCTCCAAGCTCGGAAGCGCCGCAAACCTAACTGCCTCGGTCCGGACCGACTGGCATGGCGAGTTCGACGTAGTGGATCATGCCTACGGTCTCGTTTGGCACACCTTCGTCAGTGAAGGGCAAGCGGGACCTGAGCAGCTGGTTGCGCGCGAGCTCTGGCGTCTGCCGTTTCTGAAAAGACTGTTTCTTGAAGTGCTCGATGGTGGTCTGAAGACGTTTGTACTACGTAGGCCATACGACTTGCATGTGGCAGAGGCGCTTGCGGTTGCCGCGGCACTGCGCCTTCATGGCGAGAACGTGCTGCTTTGGGCGTTGCAGCAAGGCGGCTCGGCGCCTGGTTCCGTCGACTTCATCGCGCCATACCTCCTTCGCGGGCATCTCGACATCACTCACGGAAGCGGGAGCGCATCGATCCAGGCGTGGCTCAGCTTATGCGTGAACACGCGCTGGGCGTTGAACGGCCGCAACTCAGCGGGCCGCGACGAACGCGTGGATGATGCCGGGGTGAGTTCTCTCGAAGTTTCCACTCAGGCAAGCCGCAATTTAACTAAGCAGTCAGCCGACTAGGCGGAGAGCTTGGGCCGGAACTGACCTTCTTAGGATCGACGAAACCTCCAGGGCGCAGACCGGCACGGAGTAGAGATAACCCTGACCGTACCGGCAGCCGAGATCCGCTACGTAATTGCCGATTTGGTCTTTCTCTACTCCCTCCGCTACCATTTCGATATCAAGGCTTTTCCCGAGCGCAATCATCGTCCTGACGCAAGCGTCCGCGCGCGGATCGAGGCCCAGGTCGAGGACGAAGCTCTTGTCAATCTTGATCTTGTCGAACGGCAGCTCGCGGAGGTGGAAGAAGTTGGAATAGCCGATACCGAAGTCGTCGAGCACCACGCGGGTTCCCGAGGCCTGCAGGAGTTCGATGACTGTTCGTGCCACGTCGAGATCCTCGATGAGCGCGCTTTCGGTGATCTCGATCTCAAGCCGCTTGGGGTCCAGCGTTCCCTCTGGCCATGAGGGCGGCGAGCTTATGAGGCTTATCAACTCCCTAAGCTGGCCTGGTGATGCGTTGAACGCAAAGTAGATAGAGGTGGGCCAGTAGCGCGAGTCGACAATGACCCTGCGCATGAGCAGTTGGCTAATCCGTCCGGCGAGATGCATCTCCTCAGCCATCGGTATGAACAGGTCCGGCGGCAATACACCGCGGGTCGGATGCTCCCATCTCGCAAGGACCTCAAGCCCGGCGATTGCTCCCGTCTGAAGATCCACGATCGGCTGGTAATAAGGAATGATCTGTCCTACGTCGATCGCTGCCCGCAGTTCTTCCTTGACGCAGTCTCGGAGGACCTCGGCCGATTGCCGGTCCGGATCATGGAGCGTCCATTGACTGCCGCCGCCGGTCGACGAATTTCGGACTGCTGCGCACGCCGCGAGTATAGTCGTGCTCACATCCTCATCGGAACGGGCCTTCTTACCGGGCATTTTGGCAATACCCAGGCTAGCCGAGCACACGAGTTCGCCATCCAACGTCGCAATTGGCGCTTCGACTGCGCGCAGGATCGCAAGAGCGGCCGCCTCAACTTCAGCAGAACCGCTGACACCCGCGAGCACAAACCCGAAGTCGTCTCCGACAAGCCTCGACCAGCGTTCGGTAGGCCAGAGCATCCTTAAGCGATCTGCCACTCCGACCAAAATGGACTCTGCTGCCGGGTGTCCGTGGGAGGCAATGATTTGCTGAAGGTTGTCGAGGCGAAGCATGAAAAGCGCGGCTGGCGCCCTTATCGCCAGCTTGGCGGCGACGCTACCCCGAAGTCCCTCGTAGCCGTCGAGCTTGGTGAGCGGGTCGCGTCCTTTAACTATAACCTCTATTTTGGCCTTGCTCTCCGGTTTGGCTTGAGATCGCGAGTCGCGACTCCGATCTTGAGCGAAGCTCGTAAACCCGAACGCTATGGACGTGATCGCCCGCACGGGATCGCTAAGTATGCCCGGTAACCTCGATAAGCCGCCGTGCATTCGGAACGTTCTTCCAAAATCGCGTTCTGACGTCAGGTGCCGAAAGTGGAGACCTGAGTTCGGTGCGTTTACGCAATGTTATGTATAAAGTCACCGTCGATTGGTTGCAAGAAATGTTTTCAATTTTAGACCGCTGGTTGCAATTTTTGACGCTCTTCGTGCGGAGCGCGAACGGCTTCATTGAAATCATCACGCTTCAGCCACAGCCAACGTCGGCAAAGCTTGCCGGAGGGGTGACGAGACAACAACATTTCGGCCTTGCTGTTTTGCGGAATAGAGAGCGGCATCCGCATGGGACAGCAAATCCTCTGCCCTGACGGTCGTTTCTGGACGGGAGGCGACCCCAAACGAGGCAGTCACCGGAGGCATGCTGCCGTCCGCCGAGAGCGCCGCTATTGCCGCTCTTAGCTGATCGGCCTTGACCTCAGCAGCAGACAGCCCGCAATCCGGCATCAAAATCATGAGTTCCTCGCCGCCGATCCTGCATGCGACATCCGGTGCCCTGACCAAGCTGCTTATGGTGTTGGCCACCTGCCGTAAGACTTTGTCGCCGACCGGATGCCCGTAGCGGTCATTGAGGAGCTTGAAATGATCGAGGTCAATCATGACCACCGATATCGGCAGCCGCTTTCGTTCCGCATCCTGCGTCGAGCGCTCGAGCATCTCCTCCATGAAGCGCCTGTTATATAACCCGGTCAGCGGGTCGCGAAGCGCTTGGTTGCGCAGCTGCTCACGTAGAACGATGCTCGATAGGGCAAGAGACATCGCGTCAGCAAGCGCCCCGGCTGTCTCTTGTAGGTCGTCAAGGCGTAGTTCGCCATCGTCGCCCGAAGCAGTCAGTTGCAAAAGTCCGTAAAGCTCCCCCCTCGCAGTCATGGGTATCTCCAAGCTGGAAGCTGCCGATACGCAGTGCGTGCAACGAAGCGCTCCGGATGACATGTCGTTGCGATGAGATCTTCCCCGCTTCAGCGCCCAGCATTCCAAAGGCGCAATGTGGACGGGATGGGTCTTTCCAGGTTCTTCATTCGCGTCGACATCTGGCCATTCCGTCGAGAGATCCAATCTGTCTCGGGAATTGTTGAAAACGTAAAGTGCTCCTGCTACGCCGGGTAGCAGGCGTGTCGCGCTTGCCCTGAGCACCTCGTTGGCGTCATCGCGGTCCGAGGCGCTCTGCAACATCTCCGCCATCGAGGACAGGAGCCGGGTGCGTCGGCTCGCTTCCGCGCCGATCTGAACCGCGCGGTCTCGTCGCACACCGTCGCGTATCGAGCGGTCGAAGGCGTAAGTAACGGCGGCGATGGTCGTTATCGTCCCAAGCAGTACAAGCAGCAAGTCGGCAGTTCGCTCCGAACTCATGCGACTGTCGAGCATGGCTATCCGAATGTCGCGCGCGTCCATCACGGATGCTAACTGAACCCGCAGCGCGTCCATAAGCCGCTTCCCGTCAGTCAGGGCTCGTTTGGTCGACGACCGATCGTCCGAGGCGGTGCTTACGTCGTCGATCTCCGATGCCCAGATATCGCGGAGGCTCTTAAGCGTTCCGCTGAACGGGAAGGAATTTGCGTAGCGCTTACCTGCCGCTGCATCCAGTTCCGATAGCCGCTCGGGCGGCAGCATGTCTATCGCGCGCACACCGGAGTGGTAGGGCTCCAAAAACTGCGGCTTACGCGTGATAAGGAAGCCTCGCACCCCCGTTTCGGCGTCTACCAAGCATTGGAGCAACTGTCTGGAACCGCGGTTCTCCGTTCTCAAAGCGTTCTGCTCCGACTGGTGCCGGTGCTCTGTCAGGAAACCCAGCGTTTCGGCAAGAGCCATGAGAACGACCAGCAGCACAACCAAGCAGGCGAGTAGCCGGTAGCGGCCTGGCTCCATAACGCGGGCCGAACCCGGTCGCCTTGGGGAACGAACCACTTTTTCGGCGAATTTCATCGGCGATCCGAACGCATGAGGCACCCAGTTTCGTTCAACTCTCGATTGTAATCTCACTTTTCCGTGAACACAAGGTAATTCGCTGCTGGTTG
The DNA here is from genome assembly GCA_964247675.1 of uncultured Acetobacteraceae bacterium. Taxonomy (GTDB): domain Bacteria; phylum Pseudomonadota; class Alphaproteobacteria; order Acetobacterales; family Acetobacteraceae; genus BOG-908. Next base: position 55,065 of record CAXTVW010000004.1, on the reverse strand, counting down.
GGCAGTGAAGCCATTGCGGGCATTTACCCGGGCGGCAAGACGACACCTGATGGCGGTGGACTTCCGCGAAACAGTCGAAGATGGAAAAAATCGGTGGGTCAACAACTTTCGGTTGATTCCGCTCATCCGTTACGTTATGGCTACGAGGCCCGCACCCAACTGGGGGGCAGCGTCTAAGGTGGAACGAGGGAATCATGCAAAACAACGGACGCAGGCGGTCAGACAAAATCTTGTTCGCCTTCGATCAAGCTTGCAATGCACGCCGCGAGGACATCGCGACGGATTTGTTGAACTTGCTAGAGCAAGAGATTTTTCGGGAAAACACCTTTTCCGGACAGCAGCGGCGCGACCCGTCCGATGTGATAGAGTCGGCGCAAATCAGGCTGAATGCTCTACGGTCCATGCGGTCTAATTCAGGATCGAGCACCTGCTCCGCGACTGTCATCTCTCAGGCGCTGTCAGCCGGACGCATTCAAGCGCAGAACGATAGGGTGCTGAATGCGAGCATCTCCTGAGTTTGTCTCGGTCCAAGCAAGCGGCAAGAGAACCGGTGGACGCAAGGACTGCTTGGGCAGTCGTTCAGAGGCCGCCGCCGATAGCGCAAGGCGCTCAGTAAACTATCTTCGATGCAACTCGCCGCAAAACCGAGAGCAGGCACGGAGAGGACGTCCGGAGCCACCGCGGCGTTCGCGACTGGCAACCGATGCTCATGGAAGCTTGCCAGTGTCTCGGGAATGCGGCGTCTCTACGTCCTTCGCCTCTTGTGAAACTACGGGTTTTCATAATCGCATGTTGCGACAAAATTCGTTTTTCACGCTGTTGGCTGGAGTGGCAGCACTCGCTGTAGTCGCGCTGTTGTTCGTCTTGTTGCTTGTGCCAGCGGCAGGGCAGCTGACAGGCCTCGCGTCTTTGGTGATCGGCATGGCCTTGGCTGTACTGATTTCCAGAGCACTTGGTCTTTAATTCGGTGTGGCTCGTAGCGTTCTCGTGAAGAGCGATAAGTCCGAACTGTATAATGACTTCTGCGGGGAAAGCCAAAACATGCCGTTCAGGCGGCTACCATTTATAGCTGTCACATTACCTTCCATTCGCAAAGCCCGCGGCAGCGGGGGCGGTGTTTGGTTCTCTCGCGACCAGAACCGCTACACCCGCACGATACCGACTCTGGAGATTGTGAAATCCTTCATTTGGAGTTTGCAGAAGTCGGGACTGCTCAGTCTCTGGTCTCACCGAAGAGCTTCAGGTGCCACTCTCGAAGCGTTCTATCAAGCTTGCGAGGGTGACAAACTCCAGGATGCCGCGCGACTTCTCCTCATTTGGGAAGACGAATTACGTTCGGCTTCGCAGGGCGACCCTCAAGATGTTGCTTTACAGGAGCTTCTCAAGGCTCAGGCCCGGCTTTGGTTTCTCCGATGTAAGCTAATCGGGGACACGGACGAAGACGTCATTATGCCCCGTTATCTCCCTGGAGCACATCAGTCGAAGGTGTCCGGGATAGTTGAATTGATGACGGCTTGGCTCCGAGGACCTCAACCGAAGTTCAACGCAGCTGAGTTAAAAGACACAAGCGCCAGAAATGGCTTTGTATGAGGCATCCGGCGTAGATGCCGTATCATCCGTCTGGCGAAGCAAACGTCTTCAAAGTGCACGACCGGTGAGGCAGGGCTGAGACTTCTGGCCAAAGGCGACTTCAAACCAGGTCAAACGACGTGCAGGTTGCCCAAAAGCGCCGATCGGACGACTTCCCGCATTAACGTTGCAAGTCGATGGCGGGCAGGCTGATCCAGCCGGATACCGTTGTCGGCCTCGCTCACTTCCACCGAGAAGTCAAATATCGCGAGCAACTTGTTATCGGCGACTACCTCGATTGTCCCGATGCCTACCTGGGTTGCGAGTGCAACTTGGACGCGTTCCGCTGGGGTTGTCCTTCCGTCCTCTCGGAAAGCAGTAGGCGTCAGCCTCACGACAACAGCGAAGAGCGTCACAACAGCCCTTTCGTAGGAGTTTCGGACAGACACACCCTAACCTGACCGCTCCCGCTACGGCAAACGCTATCCGAAAAAGCGCTATCAGGCCACAGAGGTCATAGTCGGCCTCCGCCGACTTAGAAGCGTTTGCGTTGTCACAAAGCTTACGATCATGCGCTCAATCGTCCTGGAAGGCGAGCTGGCTATTGCGGAATCCGCGAACTCGCCCGCGTTGAGGCGCAACGGCCGGGTTCACTGGACGGGTCAGCAGTCGTCTCAAAATTGGCGGTTGCCTCGCATGGGTCCCGCGGTCTTTCGGAAAACGTTATCCTTTTGCAACAGACATCCTGTTTTTCCCGGACTGAGGGCCAACGAAGCCTCTACCGCAGGTTGTAGACTTTTCGCGACCATGATAGGCGATAACTGACAGCGCGTGCTCTGTAAGGTGCGGGGATTGCAGGTATGGACCTTCTACAACTTGCTTCGATGGATCACGGCAGTACCTGCTCACCTACTATCGCGCTAGCCTCGAGTGACAGGTTCAGGCGAACGTTCGAGAAGGCTCCGATCGGGCTGGCTCACGTCTCCCCCGACGGACGCTGGCTCGAGGTCAACGAACGCCTATGCGCGATATTGGGCTACGCTCGCGAACGGCTTCTTGCAACCACTTTTCAGGAACTCACTCACCCTGACGACCTCGAGGCCGACCTGGGAAAGGTCAAAGCCGTGCTGGCACATGAGATCGATGGCTACAGCATGGAGAAGAGATATCTTCGCGAGGATCGCTCCGTCGTATGGTGCAACTTGACTGTCTCATTAGTCTGGGCTTCTGTCGGCGTGCCGGGCTACTTCATAGCCGCAGTCGAGGACGTCTCGGCGCGCAGGGTTGCCGAGGAGCGTCTGCTGGAAATGCAAGACAGTTTGGAGGCGAAGGTCGCCGACCGAACCGCTGCACTATCCGCCAGCGATGGCCGCTACCGGTTGCTCGCCGAAAGTGCCAACGAGATGATTGCGACCATGGCGACCGACGGCACGGTTCTGTTCGTCACGCCCGCGGTGAGACGAGTGCTCGGCTATGACCCGGAAGAGATTGTGGGACGAACCACAATGTCATTGACGCATCCCGCTGATGTTCCCGAAACGCGAGCTCTATTCGGCCATTTGGTGAAAGCGGGTCCGGGTGCGGCATCGACTCCGTATGAGTTTCGAGCGCGGCACAAGGACGGTCGTTGGGTCTGGCTGGAGGGGCAGCCCAGAGTCGAGTATGACCGGTCCGGCCGCCCGGTCGCGTTTCACGACGTTGTAAGGGACGTCTCCGCTCGCAAGGAGGTGGAGGAAGCTCTACGGCTGAGCCAGGCTTTTCTCTCGCGCACGAGCGCCGCGGCGGGCGTGGGCGGCTGGGAACTCGATGCGGTAAGCAGTAAGCTACTGTGGTCCGAGAAGACCTGCCTGCTACAGGAAGTGCCGCGAGATTTTCAGCCGACCCTCGAGCAAGCGTTCGCCTTCTATGAACCCGAGTTTCGACCGGTCATCGCCCAAGCTGTGCAGCGTGCCTTGGAGGACGGGACAGGCTGGGATTTGGAGCTGCAAATGGTTACTGCTCGCGGGCGACAGTTCTGGGCGCGTTCTGTAGGCACGGCGGAAATCACGGACGGCCGTGTCGTTCGCCTGATTGGCGCGTTGCAGGACATCACAGACTGGCGTCAGGTGTTGCGCGATCTCGCGGAAAGGCAGGAGCAGTTCCGGGTAACCCTCGAGTCCATAGGCGACGCGGTAATCACTACTGATGCGGCCGGAAACGTCACATGGCTCAATCGCGAGGCGGGACGACTGTTGGGCTGTGACGGCGACGCCATCGGGCGACCTTTGCAGGACGTCGCTCGCATGGTGGAACATGGCTGCGAACGGACCCTGCGTTTTCCCCATCCGGAACATGTGCCGTGTTCCCTGCCAAGGAATACGGTGCTGAAGAATGCGGTCGGAAGGACTGACGTCGATGGGACGGTGTCACCGGTCCTCGAGCAATCGCGTGGCTGTCTAGGCCACGTAATTGTCTTTCGGGACGTCTCGGCCGAGCGAAGTCGCGAGCGGGATCTCGAGTATCAAGCCCAGCGCGACCCGCTCACGGGGCTGTTGAACCGGCGCGCCTTTGAAGACCGGCTGTCACAAAGGGCGTCATCGGGCGAGGGATCCGCTGGCCTGCTTGTCATCGACCTGGATGGTTTTAAGCAGGTGAACGACACTCTCGGGCACGCGGCTGGAGATCGGATACTCAGGCAAGTCGCGGAGCTACTTCGGGCGGAGGCGTCCAATTCGGAGGTTGAGTGTGTAGGACGCCTCGGGGGTGACGAATTCGCCCTTTTACTCGATTGTGATACCTCTGAAGCCGCCTTGCGGGTAGCTGACAGGCTGTGCGCCGGTGTAGCCCGGTTCCGGTTCACCCGGGACGACGGCAGCTTCGGGTTGGGCGCTAGTATCGGCGTTGTTACGATGAGTCCGGGCCGGACGGAAATTGGCGAATTGATGGAGGCCGCCGACCAAGCGTGTTACCGGGCAAAGCGCGCAGGCAAGAGCAGGGCCATGCTTGGACGAGTTCTGGCGGAGTCCGCTTAGAAACGGCTGCCTCGCGCAAATTATTCATCTACTTTCATTGACACTGGATGTTGACGGGTAATCCGGAGTGCCGTTCTCCGGTGGGTGAGCAGGAAGCAAGCTTCGATGCAGGGCCGTTGTGCCCACGTTTCGCTCATCGCCCGTGCATTGATCCTCCGATGCGCAACGTCGGATACCAGGACGTTTGGCCCGTTACCTAATTTTCCAAAGCCACGACGCAGGTGAGACCTTCGGGTGAATAGGTCACTGTGGCCCTGCTGCTCAGGCCGCTTGATAGGCCAGCGTCTATGAGCTTGGATCCGAAGCCTTGACGCGAGGCGGCTTGATGATCGGATCGCTCCGTTCCTTCTGCCGAACTGGCCGCAGCCGATGCAGTCGCCGCCGCTCCTCGATCTGTGCAGCAAGGTCTCAGCACGGTGCTGTTCCGTCACGTCCGTTGCGATGGCTTCAAACAGACCATCACTTCGTTCATGTTGACCAGGTTCCATCACGACCTGCGCCTGGAGCTCGACGGCGTGTTCAGGTCCTGGGCCGTGGCCAAAGGTCCGTCGGTCGACCCGCACGACAAGCGGCTGGCCGTAGAGGTCGAGGACCACCCGCTCGATTACGGCGACATCAAGGCGCGCTGGTCGACCTGCAGAGAGTTCGCCACGATCGTCGGTTCGGACGCAGTCCTGGCAGCGGTGGCACGCATCGATGCCGAGGCACTGGTGCCGTCATTCTTACGACCTCTCGCCGGAGTCACTGAAGCGGACGTGCTCGCCTTCGCGGCCGCCCGGCGCGAGACGCACCCGCGCGACCTTAAGGCGGCGTTCGGAAGAAAGCGGCGGTCAACGGGTAGGGCGGGCTGTCGAAGGCGACCACCCGGGCGCTGGACGCCCTGCACCATCACGCCCACCTGCGCGTCGTCGGCCGCGAGAGCGGTATCCGGCTCTATGCTTCGGCGGTGCTGCCCGCTCCCGGCATCGAACCCGCCGACCAGCTGATGCGTCTCGCGCTGCATCTCGTAGACCTGCTCTCCCCGGTGCCCGCCACGACGATGTCCGCGCTGGTCTCCTGTCCCGCGCGCTCGCTCGCTCGTCGGACCTCGCGGCGCCGAGGCCAAGGCGGCTGTCCAGCACTCGGATACCTCGGTCGTGCTCCAGGCCGATGGGCTGCGCTACGCAGCGCACGTCGGGCAGGATGTCCCGCCAGCATCGCCGCCCCGGCGCGTGCGGTTTTTGGCACCGTCCGATCCGCTCGTTCGGGATCGCCGCTGGTTCGACCACCTCTGGGGCTGGCCATACCGCTTCGAGGCCTACGTGCCCGAAGGCAGGCGCAAGCTTGACTACTAAGCGATGCCGCTGTCCTGGGGCGACGAGGTGATCGGCTGGGTGAGCTGCAGTCAGGCGGAAGGTGCGCTGGACGTGCGTACCGGTTAAGTGTCGTCGCAGGATCGCGGCGTCCGTTTCGCACGCCAGTGCGACGAGGAGGTCGCGCGATTGCCGCATTCCTGAAGTCACGTGACGGATCGTGACCCTCATGTGACTAAGCGTTCGCACGGAGCCGCCCGGTCGGACGTCCTTACGGTCTGCCGTCGGCGGCCCCAAAATCCGGCCGCGCCACGCCATCGAAGCGGGGATGAACTTCGCGCCGAAGGCGATGGTTGGGCGTCTGGTAGCTCCTGACACAGCGCCGTCAGCCGCCCTGCCGCGCGACTTGCGCGGTCGTGCGCGCGGCCAGGTGGTTGAGTTCGGGCGTCGTCAGCAAGGACGAGACATGCCGACGACGGTGTCCGGCATTTCACCCGTCCGGCGCTTCAAGCCGGTATCCCACGCCGTAGATCGAATGGATGACGTCCTTCCCGCCGCAGGACGCGGTAAGCTTCCGGCGGAGATTCTTCACGTGACTGTCCACGCTGCGGTCGAAGACGTCGCGGTCGCGGTCAGACACCGCGTCAAGGAGCTCGCTACGCGACAGCACCCGCCCGGGACGACGGGTCAGGGCGCGCAGCAGGCGGAATTCGGTGGGTGTCAGGTCCAGGCGGACGCCGTGAAGGCGCGCGACCATCGTGGCCTCGTCGATCTCGAAGACTGTGCCTGCGGGTGCAGCCGCGGCGGCACGCCGGAGGACCGCTTTGACGCGGGCCACCACCTCCCGCGGGCTGAACGGCTTGCAGACGTAATCGTCCGCCCCGAGCTCCAGCCCGAGCAGCCGGTCGATTTCCTCGACCCGCGCGGTCACCATCACGATCGGGACGTCGGAACGCGCCCTGATCTTGCGGCAGAGCGAGAGGCCGTCCAGACCCGGCAGCATGAGGTCCAGCAGGATCAGGTCGGGGCTCGATGCGGCCAGCCACGCCTCGGCTTCCTCGCCGGTGCGCAGGCAGCGGATATCGTAGCCCTCGCGCTGGAGATAGGCGTCGAGGATGTCGGCGATGGACGCCTCGTCCTCGACGATGGCGACGAGGGTCACGGGGCGGACACGGCCTGAACCGGCAATGCCACAGTCACCGCCAGTCCGCCGAGCGGCGAGGGCTCGGCCGATATCGTGCCCGCATGCGCCTCGACGATCGCCTTGCAAATGGCGAGGCCGAGGCCGGAACCGCCGGTCTGCCTGCTACGCGAGCCGTCCACCCGGAAGAAGCGTTCGAACAGGCGGGGAAGCTTGCCCGCGGGCACCCCGGGCGCCGTGTCCTCGACCTTGAGCAGAATTGCCTCCTCCGTCCGGGTTTCCGAAACGGTGATCATCCCGCCGGGGTCGGTGTAGCATATGGCGTTCTCCAGCAGGTTGGTGAAGACCTGGCGCAGGCGGTCCGGATCGGCCACCGCGACCGCGCCCGACCGGCCCAGCATCAGGGCGTCCAGGTGCAGTCCGCTGGCTTCCCGCCGCGGCGCGAACCTGGACAGCACTTCCGCCATGATCTCCCCCGGCCTGACCGGCTCCAGCCGAAGGCCGAGCGCGTGGCTGTCGGCCCGCGCCAGCTCGTGCAGGTCATCGACGAGCCTTGTCATACGCAGTACTTCATCGTGCAACCGGCCAAGCGACTGCGGGCTGGGCTCATGCACGCCGTCCTGCAGCGCTTCGATCTGCGCCCGCAAGACGGCGAGCGGCGTCCGCAACTCGTGTGAGGTGTCCGCCACCCACAACCTGCGCGCCTGTTCGGCGGCCTCGAGAGCCACGGCAAGCCTGTTGAAGTCGTCGACAAGGTCGCCCAGCTCGTCGCGGCGTTCGGTAAAGACGCGGGTGGAAAGATCGCCGCCCGCCAGTTGCCTGGCACCGGCCGCCACGAGGCTCACCGGCGCCAGGATGTAGCGCGCGAGCAGCACGGCCCAAAGCCCTGAGAGGACGAGCGCCGCCGATCCTGCGAAGTAGAGGTCGCGGGTGCCTTCCGACAGGAACGCAGACTCGATGTCGCCGGGGAGGTGGCCTGGCGTGAACAGCAGGGTGCCAACCCGGGCACCTTGCACGAACAACGTCCGCCGCGCCGCGACCGGCATATCCCCGGCAAGACCCGCCACCAACCTGCCTGCCGCATCGACGAGCCGGAACTCGCCGTGCGGAGGACGGTGCCCGAAGCCGGGCGGCGGGCCCGCGGGCAGCCCTGGCTGGAAGTCGTCCGGCGGAGGGCTAGGCGGCCACCCGCCCGGACCCCCGCCCGGGGGCGGGCGAAAGGGCCAGGAAGGTCTTGCCGGTTCGGATTCCCGTAGCGCCGCCTCCCAGACTTCAGGATGAGCAGTTACGCCCGACCAGTCGCCCTTGCTCCGGAAAGACTGTTCCAGAACCTCGACGGTCCGGTCCATGCGGGAGAGGGTGGCAGTTCCCAGATAAGCCGAGAAGCGGTCTTCCAGCGCCCACCCTGTCCAGGCCAGGACAAGCACCACCATGACGGCCGACATGCCGAACAGTGCGGCGACAAGCTTCGTCGTGAGGGACCACTTCACCGGACGGACCGGCTACTTCGGCGGCGGCGCGTGCGGACCGTCGTGCTCGAGGCGGTCCACGATGCGGTCGGCGTCGGCGGAGGAGACTTGCTGCTGCTGTTCGGCGGACCGGACCAATGCCACCAGGCCAGGGACCACGGCGTCGTGAAAGGCTTTAGGCGCCACGTCATAGTAACGCAGCGCCGTCGGCACACCGAACGTACGGACGGTCCGCTGCACATCCGCAAGCTGCGCCCTGGCAAGGCCTGCCACGGCCTGCGAGGCGACCTGGTCGGCTTCGGCATGGGCCAGCTCCGACAGCGGACTGCCGCCATGCATGCCTTCCGGTCCGTGCCCATCGCCAGGACGGCCGTGCATCATCTCCTGCGGTCCAGGCCCCGGCACGCCGGGCGGCGGCGGTTCCTGGGCCGCGGCGGACAAGCCAGCGGAGACCGTCATCAGCGATGCGGCCGCACAAACGACAGCAGCCTCGCGCAATCCCAGAACAAAGAACCTCATCTTCTATCCTCCTCGTGCGGCTCCGGAAAACTCCTTGCCGACACACGGAACCTAGCAACCGAATCGCAAGCTAATATGGGTGAAATGTGGAGGAAAACGGCAGGCGGCACCGTCCGGGCGCCGGTCCCTGGCACCTGCCGTTTGTCTCCACAATTGGCCCATACTCGCTCCATCATCTCCGGCTAGAGGCTGACGGGGAGGCAAATGCCTGCCGCCCGCAATCCCGAGCGAGGAAGACCATGTCCGTCCACGCCACCTGCGATATCCTGCCCGGCAAGATCCCCGGCGTAGCGCTGCCCCGGCATGGGGTCGTTGCTGACCAGGAGGCCGCGGAAGCCCTCGATTTCCGCCAGCTCCGACACCTGAGCAGGAACGCCCTCCAACGTATACTCTCGATGATCGCGCAGGATGCCGACCTGCGACGTTCGTCTGACGGCCGGGCGTTGAGCGACGGCCTGCAGCAACGGATCCTGACTGCCGCGAGGTTGTCCGACGTGCTGTTCGGCTTCGTGGACAGCCCAGGAAGTCTGCAAGACCGTTTGACCGGACTGTCGGATTGCCTGGTCAAACTCCTGGGCGACGATGCGGCGACGATCTCAGTCGCCGTCCATGTCCGCTGCGATGCCTCCCCGGAACTCTGCGACCTGCTGGTACGGGTCGCCCACGAGCTTGTCGGAAACGCCATCAAGCACGGCATGCACCTGCGCCTCCTTGGCGACATACGCATCGAGGTTGCGAGAGACGGCGAGCAGCTCACGCTGACCGTGAGCGACGACGGCTGGGGAACGGGCAGCAAATCGCCGAACGGACAGGGCCTGTCCATTGTGGATGCGCTGCTGCGGCCCTCGGGCGGGAGCTGGACGTTTCGCCGGGAACATCGATCGACAATTGTTGCCGTTCGAGTTCCGGTCGCGGGACGCGTCGCCGTCCCGGCACGACTTGTTCCCTGACCGCCAGAAAGGAAATACGATGCCCGCCAGGCCAAAAGCCGTGAACACGCAGCGTGTTCACCCGGAGGCGCCGATTGTCGCCACCGCAGCCCTGCCGGTTCTGGCAAGCGCCACCTTCTACGACGACGTCCACCTGGAGGCGAACGGCAAAGTCTGCATCATCGGGTGCTACCCGGGAACATAATCCTCACGCAACCGGGGCAGCCCGTGACGCAGCTGTGGGTGCTCGCGCGCCTCACCTGGCAGGGCGACTTCGACCCGGGCGGACTGCGTTTGCGGCTGGACCTTCCGGCGCAGAAAACCGGCTACATGGACGTCAAGCCGAACCCGGTCGTGAGCGAAGCACTGGCACGAGATGCTTTCTGCGTGTGGCAGCTGCGCCTGCTTCCCCTCCGCGTCGGCAACGTACTTCGCATTAGCGTGGAGAAAGGCTCGGCGAACCTGCCATGCGGAGAACTGCTTGTCATGGAGGCGGCACAAGCGACCCGGCACTGAGCGATCCGGCGGGCGACGGCCGCCGTGGTCGCGCCCTGAACAACGGCGTCGCCGCGTCGGACCCGCACACCCATACCGACACCCTCGAGCATCGTCTTCATCGTGCCGCGGCTTGCTTTCGCGAGGCTGCCGATTGACAGGGGTGAGGCGGACGGCGCCAGGCAGTCGCTGGGCACCACGTCGAACCCCGCGCCGGGCAGCAGCATCAATCCGGCATCGCGCGCGCGGCCGCTCAACGCTGCAAGCGCCTTGAAGACGTCTATCTCGCCGGTGATGTCGCAGTAATGGTCGCCCGCCTCGATGCAGGCCGAAGCCATCGACGCCGCCGTGGCCGAGAACGGACCGGCCGCGTGCAGCACGGCCTCGACGCCCCGTAGCTCGGCGGGGCGTGGCGCCAGCGCGAAGGGCCGCCACTCCAGTCCCAGACCCTCGGCGAACGGGCGCAGCTTGTCCGGGCTCCGGCTCGCCAGCACGGGACGCAACTCGCGCTCCACGGCGTGCTCGGCGCACAGGCGGCCCGTGTAGCCGGTCGCACCGTAGATCAGGAACGTCATCGGCCTCCCCCGGCTATGATGAGGCTTGTTCTCCCTATGTTCCCGTGCTTTCTTCCCGCCCTCATCCTGGGGAGGGTAGTGGAAAATGATCGCCGACGACAAGCTGGGCCTGCGTCCCGCCAGCGCCCAGGAAATCCAGGAGAGCCTCTCCTTTGCCCTGCGTTTCGCCGGGCGCAAGCGCGTCCACCACGCCGACGATGCCATGGCCCGCATCACGGCGGAACGCCTGGTCGAGCACCTGGAGCGCTCCGGCTTCGTGCTGATGAAGAAGCCCGACCGGGCGGCGCCAAGCACCAGCGGGCACGGCCACCCGAACGCGGGCTGATGGCCGCCTACACCGAGCTGCAGGTCTGCTCGAACTACTCCTTCCTGCGCGGCGCCAGCCGGATCGAGGAGTTGATGCTGCAGGCCAAGGCGCTCGGCTACGAGGCCCTGGCCGTCACCGACCACAATACGCTGGCCGGGATCGCGCGCGCCCACGCCAGGGCCAGCGAGGTCGGCCTCCGGCTGGTGGTCGGCTGCAGGCTGGAGCTGACCGACGGTCTACCGGTGCTCGCCTATCCAACGGACCGCCCGGCCTACGCGCGTCTCTGCCGCGTGCTCACCCTGGCCAAGAGCCGCGGGGAGAAAGGCACCTTCGAGCTGGCGTGGAAGGAGTTGGCCGCCGCGGGCGAAGGTCTGGTGGTGGTGCTGCTGCCCGACATGCCGGACGATAACTTGGAGGCCGAGCTGCGCCGAATGCGGGCTGCGTTCCCAGGCCGATGCCATCTGGCGCTAGGCCTGCGCAGGCGGCCTGGCGATACGCTGCGCCTGCGCGAGCTGTCCGACATGGCGCAGCGCGCCCGGGTGCCGACCGTGGTCACCGGCGACGTGCTCTACCACGCTCCGCAGCGCCGCATCCTGCAGGACGTCGTCACCTGCATACGCGAGGGCTGCACCATCGACGACGCGGGCTACCGCCGCGAGCGCTTCGCCGACCGCCACCTGAAATCGCCCGAGGAGATGGGCCGCCTGTTCGGCGCCTACCCGGAAGCGGTCGCCCGCTCGTCCGAGATCGCCGCGCGCTGCATGTTCAGCCTGGCCGAGCTCAGCTACCAATACCCGGACGAGCTGCAGCGGGACGACGAGACCCCGCAGCAGGGCCTGGAGCGCCTCGTGCAGGAGAGCCTGCCGCTACGCTACCCCGACGGCGCGCCGCTGGGGGTGCAGGCCCAGCTGGTGCATGAGCTGCGGCTGATCGGCTCGCTCGGCTACGCGCCCTACTTCCTGACGGTGAACAGCATCGTTCGCTATGCGCGGAGCAAGGGCATCCTGTGCCAAGGCCGCGGCTCGGCCGCCAACTCCGCCGTTTGCTACGTGCTGGGCGTCACCGCCATCGACCCCGTGCGCTCCGGCCTGCTGTTCGAGCGCTTCATAAGCCAGGAGCGCAAAGAACCGCCGGACATCGACGTCGATTTCGAGAGCGAGCGGCGCGAGGAGGTGATCCAATGGGTGTTCGAGCGCTATGGCCGCGACCGTGCCGCCCTGTGCGCCACGGTGATGTGCTTCGGCCCGCGCGGCGCCATCCGTGACGTCGGCAAGGTGCTCGGCCTGACCGAAGACGTCACCGGCGCGCTGGCCTCCCAGGTCTGGGGCTGGTCCAAGGACGGCGTGGAGAGCGAGCACGCGAAGGAGCTGAACCTCAACCTCGATGACCGCCGCCTTCGCCTGGCCATCGATCTCGCCCGCGAACTCATCGGCTTCCCGCGCCAGCTCGGCACCCACCCGGGCGGCTTCGTTCTGACGCGCGACCGGCTGGACGAGCTGGTGCCGGTCGAGCCCGCCGCGATGGCCGGGCGGCAGGTCATCGAGTGGGACAAGGACGACATCGACGCGCTGAAGTTCATGAAGGTCGACGTGCTCGGCCTGGGGATGCTGGGCTGCATGCGCCGCGCCTTCGAGCTGCTGGAGGCGCACCGCGGCGTCGCCATGGACATCGCCACCATCCCGCCCGAGGACCCGAAGACGTACGCGATGATCCGCCGCGCGGACACGCTGGGCACGTTCCAGATCGAGAGCCGGGCGCAGATGGCCATGCTGCCGCGGCTCAAGCCCACCACGTTCTATGACCTTGTGGTGCAGGTGGCGATCGTGCGCCCCGGCCCGATCCAGGGCGACATGGTGCACCCCTATCTCCGCCGCCGCGAAGGCCTGGAGCCGGTTCACTACCCCAAGCCGGAGCTGGAGCGGGTGCTGGGCAAGACGCTGGGCGTGCCGCTGTTCCAGGAGCAGGCGATGCAGGTGGCCATCCAGTGCGCGGGGTTCACGCCGGGCGAGGCGGACCAGCTGCGCCGGAGCATGGCGACTTTCAAGTTCACCGGCGGTGTGTCGCACTTCAAGGACAAGCTGATCGGCGGCATGGTGGAGAAGGGTTACGAGCGGGAATTCGCCGAGCGCACGTTCAGCCAGCTGGAGGGCTTCGGCTCCTACGGCTTCCCGGAGAGCCACGCCGCCAGCTTCGCGCTGGTGGCCTACGCTAGCGCCTGGATGAAGTGCCACCATCCGGACGTGTTCTGCGCCGCGTTGCTGAATGCCCAGCCGATGGGCTTCTACGCCCCGGCGCAGATCGTGCGGGACGCGCGCGAGCACCGGGTGCTGGTGCGCCCGGTGTGCGTGAACGCTAGTCGCTGGGACTGCACCCTGGAGCGACGGGACGACGGCGGGCCGGGCAAGGCGGTCCGGCTCGGCCTGCGTATGGCGAAGGGACTTGGCAACGAACCCGGCGCGCAACTGGTGAACAGGCGTGGCGAGACGCCCTACGGCACGGTCGAGGAGGTCTGGCGCCGTGCCGGTATTCCGCCTGCCATGCTGGAGCGGCTGGCCGAGGCGGACGCCTTCCGCGGCATCGGGGTGGACCGGCGGCAGGCGTTGTGGGCCGTGCGAGGGCTGGCCGACAAAGTGCTGCCGCTGTTCGCCGCCGCCGACGGCAACGGGCCGCCGCAGCCCGAGGCGATCGAGCCGCACGTGCCCTTGATGCCGATGAAGGAAGGGCGCGAGGTGGTCGAAGACTACCGCAGCGTCGGCCTCACCCTGGGGCGGCACCCTGTCGCGTTCCTGCGGCACACGCTGCAGGCGCGAGGCATGGTGACGTGCGCCGACCTGCTGCACGCGCGGGACGGCCGCAAGGTGGTTGTGCCCGGCATCGTGCTGGTGCGGCAGAAGCCGGGTTCGGCCAAAGGCGTGATGTTCATCACCATCGAGGACGAGACCGGCGTGGCCAACCTGGTCCTGTGGGCCGACCGGTTCGAGAAGCAGCGGCGGCTGGTGCTCTCGGCGGGCATGATAGCCTGCCACGGGCGGGTGCAGCGCGAGGGCGAGGTCATTCACGTCGTCACCGACGTCCTGGAGGATGTGTCCGACCTGCTGCGATCTGTCGGGGAGCGGGACGAGGCGTTCCCAATCGTGCACGGGCGCGGCGACGGCGCGACGCATCCGGCGGGACGGGACCCGCGCACCGGACCCGGCTCCGTGCCGGAGATGCCGGTGCCGCGCGACATCTATGTCCCGGACCTGCGACTCGGGTCAGGCATCAAGGTAGCGACGCGGGATTTCAGGTAAGCCACTTGCCGGAAGCAGGTTCGGTGGCTTCATCTCGGGACGCTACATCGAGGGCGTCGGATTACCCGCCGCTCAGGTCATTCAACCAACGGACGCGTTTGGGCGAGTCTCGGCCGCTCACAGACGTCGCATACTGGAAAGCTGCGGTTTCAACGCAGAACGACGACGCTGGCTGTCCCGCTTTCAATGACGCTCGAAAGGGCGGCCGTCGGTCGTCTCCCGCGTCCGATGCGGTCCGCCAAACACCTTTGGTGGACATCGGGGAGACCTGCACGCTGAAGCAGGGGTGACAGGCAGTCACGATAATGGAAGTCCGACGAGAACGCCGTCGATGGACACTGCCGTCGTTACGCGTTGCTCGCGCACGCCCCGTTACCAAACAAAGGCATGTCTTCAACCGCCAAGCCTTCTTTCACGCGATCGTGATGACGAATACGTTGGGTTTTCGTAAGAAACGGTTTAATCGCAGGCCATGGAGACACAACCCAAGGTAGTCTTGTTGGCCGAGGATGACCACCCGATACGGGAGATTGTGGCCGAATTTCTCGTTGAGAGCGGATTCACGGTGCTCCAGGTCGCGGATGCTGCACAGGCTTTGGAGATGCTCCGGGAGAGCTCTCACAAGATCGATCTCCTCTTCACGGATGTCCGGATGCCGGGTCGAATCGACGGCATGCAACTTGCCGAACTCGTCTCGGTGACATGGCCAGCGATGAGAGTCTTGATTGCTTCAGGGCATATCCGGCCGCTAGCCGGAGAAATCCCGGCACGGAGCCGGTTTTTACCCAAACCCTATACTTGCGACATGTTGGAGGATGCCATCGCGCTCCTGTTCACCGACCGGCATCCGGAGAGCGCTAACTGGCTCCAGGGCGATGGAGTGGTGCTGTGACGAGGCCTGCCGAACATTCCATCGGCCAGTAGCTGCGCAGGCTCACCGAGGGCCGTCGGCGTGTCAACGCTTCCAGGGTCATGGCCAGCGCGAGGGCGACCTCAAACCTACCCTGTGCACGAGCCATCGCGATGGCTTCGTATATTTCCGACTCGAGAGGCCTGCCATCGGTGGATTGCATGATGCGTAATCACACAGATCCAGAACGGAAACCAGTCAAAAGGACGGGTCTTTTCTCCCGGGCGCCTGATATCCCCGTAATTCTGCGACCATGTGCAACTGGGGATAAGTGTCCGGCGCACGCGCTTGCTGGCAAGCCTCATAGTACGTCCGCGGGACCGTCGGCCGAACACGAGCGGCAGCGGGCGTCAGTCCGGTCGGTTCTGTTCCGTGTCTGACGCGCTCTCCGGTCCGGCAGCGTGATGCCACCGCCTGTTCGTAAACCCGATTTCATGGATGAACGCACTTTCCTCACGGTCAAGGACATCGCGAACGCTGGACCGTCACCACCCATACGGTCCGTCGACTGATCCGGGCATGTGAACTGGAGGCGCGATATCACTGGCACACCTGTTATGTCTCTGAACGGGCTTTGTCCAAGTCGAGGAGCCGCACCTGGACGCTTATGACAGCCCATGCGAGCGGACATCCTGAAAACAGCCTTGTTCGGGACAAAACCCTAACGTCACGGATTGTGAACACAAGGGCCTTCAGCATGGGGCTGTTCTTCCTCCTTAGCGGACTCGACGCGTCAAGGCGGGTGACGCCTGCCGAGCCGTCCGGTGCGCGAGAGAGGGCTGCGGAGACGGACGGGAACAATCTTTTGGACCGCCTTCGCTGATGAAAAGGGGCAAAAGCTTGCGCACAGGAATACGTATGACAACGCCGGAATGCCCCGGTCACCCGCAACCCGACGTAACGAGTTTGCCAGTCCAGCGGCGGTTCCGCCAGTGGCGGTCGTCTGACGCTCATTCGGGCGCAAGGCAGCCATCACGTCCGTCTGATCATAACGGCAGGGTGAGAGGCTTGAGCCCGCCGCTTCGGAGCACGTGACCGTTGTCCTATGCCCTGCCGGGCACATACGACCGAGCGGCAGAAGCCTGTCCTGCTGCTGAGAAGCCGTCAACCGAGAACGCGGACGCTTTCCCGGGCCTATATCCGCGCACCACCTGCTGCTTGCGGAGCTACCACCGAGAAAAGCACCTGCGGGCAACGGGACCATTGGCTGGATCCGTCTTTTGCGCCTGGCGTGATCCACGGCCGGACCATGCACCTCAGGCACTCGTCTGCGCTTGGTCTAGTAGCCGTCATCACCGACGCGGTTAGTCTCGGCTGCCGTCATCGCATCCTCGATGGTCGGCTTCTCGCCCCAGGCAACGATCGTTCGAGGTGAAAGCTTCTGCCATACGAAGTATCGGAAGGCTCCTTCGGACGTGCACATTACATAGAATTCATGTTGTGTGTCCGCGGCGCAAGCGTGTCCGGATGCTTGGCTCCAGTTCATCTTTCCGGCCTTTATCCAACACAACGACATTGTCCAGCTCCCGTTCGCACCGTAATGGCTCCGCGTTTTCCCATCCGGCGATACAGTAGAAATCCGCCCCCGCATACTGTTTTCTTTGCGATATCGTAATCTCTGGCCGCCGGTGCTTAGACATCATATTAGCGCGGCAGGACCCGTTTGAACCGCTGCGCGGTGGTCCAGCTTCACCGCCGCCGCAGTCTCCTTTTCAGGAACCTCCTCGGCGAAGACCGCCTGCGGGTGTCTGGCCGAGGACAGGTTCTGCGGCGTAGTTTTTGCGATCGCGAGCTGTTTTTCGGGGCGGCAAGCCAATCTGGGGTTGTCAAGGAGCGATTAGCACAATCAGCTGTTGAAACGTGAGGGGATTGGTGGGATACGAAGGTATTCACGGTTCAGCAACGGATGCGAAAATGCACACCCCGAACGCCGACGTGGCCTGGCCCGAGCTGAAACAATCAGCCCATGGGCCGGTGGGCGGAAGGTCGGAACCCGATTGCGACCCGCTTCGGCTGCGCCGTATGGGCGCTGCGAGGATGCGTTGGCGGATGCGCAGTCTGCCTGTGCCCTTACTCGAAGCTGAGATGGGCTCTGGGCCGGTTCTTATCCTGTCCTCGCAGCCGGGTGACGAGACTTTGGGTTGCGGCGGCCTGAGTGCGATCGCGCAGGCGGGCGGGCGGGAGTCCAGTCCATACACCCATCCTGACCGACGGCCTGCCGGATTGCCTTCTCGCCGGGGATCGCGGGAGAAGCCAGAGAAACCTGCACGAGGCAGGATGCCGTCGTGCGGCGGAGGCTTTCGGAGTGGCCGATGCCAACATCCGCTTTCTCGGCATACATGACATCGGTGCTCATCGGGGCGAAGCCGCCGGAACTTTGATGCAGACGGCAGAGGCGCATGCGCGGACAATCGGTGCCGTCGCTTTGGTGACCACCTGGCGGCACGATCCGAACGACAACCATCTCATTACCAGCATCCTCGGACGCCGTGTCGCGGGACGTATGAACCTGCCACTTTTCGAATACCCGCTTTCGAGCTGGACCCTTCCGACCCGGCGTGTGCTCGATGCCCAGGTTCCGACAGGTTTCAGGCTCGATGTTTTGAACCACCTTGAGGAGAAACGTCGGGCGATCAAGTGCCACGACCCGGAGCTGTTCAAGCCTTCGAGGGACAGTTCGAACGGAACTGCCATGGAAAGCCGTTTGCTCGCTTGTTTCTCCGGGCGCTTTGAGACGTTCATCAGGGTGCCTGTCGGCGGGCCGCCACCAATTTCGAGTCCAGCCGCGTCATGTGCCCCCGTCATTCCGACCTGGTATCCTTTTCTTTTGGTCGGATGCAACGACCTCATTTCCAGAGCTCCACCAGGTGTTATGGCCGCCATTCCATCTTGCATTGGCCAGCAAGGGCCAAGAGCACCGACAGTGCAATCAGAAGCCGGTCTTCGTCAAGGACGCATGGATGCCGCTACGGTCGTCAACCTTTGTGGAGGAACAGCCATTGAATAAAACAAGCGATGGGCGCAGGCAAACAAGGACGGGCGCATGGGTTTTCGCGACTCTCGTGTGCCTCTCGGGTTTGTCGGCGGCTTCTTGTCTGGCCGCAATCATCGCGGGACACCTGTTTTTGGCCATTCGCGCTTTCTCCGGTGCGGTTCTGTTGACTGCAGTCAGTCTCCTGGTAATTCCGCTATTCGACCGCGACACCGACGTTTGAGGACTGGCGCATGTCGTTCCACTTGTCAGTCCTAGCGGGTTACGCCAGCAAACGACCATGACCTGGAACTGCCAGTCACGGGAGGTCCGTTGAGTCTCTGCCCTACTTCTCCAGGCTCAGTGTCGCGCGTGCGAACAAAGGTGAAGGCGAAAGCTCTGTCGAGATGACTCCCGCCGGAACAAACCCTGGGCCCGCGGGCGAACCACCTGCCCGACCTAGCCAAAGAACTTGAGCACACAGCAGCCGGTGCGCAAGGGTACTCGCCACGCAAGCCGCATAACCCATATGAGTTCGACATGAAATTTTGCTTGCGGACGGCTGAAAACTTTGAGTAGATACGATTCTTGGTCGTATCGCTCTTGTCTCTTTGTCTGCTGCTTAGAGTTCTGTCGCAATCCCTGATAAGGAATTGCGACGTTCCTAGACTCACTCCAACTTACTGCCTTTTTGCAACCGTAAGGACTTGTAAGCATGCGGAACGTAACTGAAGTGGCTTCAGTTGTCCTGCGTGGTTCTTTCAGTGAAGGCGAAACGGCGGCACTTGTTGGCGCAATGGACGTGCGCCGACTTCGAATGCAGATGCTCGCACTTGGGCTTTGCGAGCCAAATGCAAGCGACGTCCAAATCGCCAAGCTGTATTTCAGCAAGCGTTGCAGCGTTATCAGCCCAAACGCCTTTTTTGACGAAGCATGGTATGTCGACACTTATAACGACATCCGCTGCGCGATCAATAACAACGGCCTAATATCGGGTTTCGTCCACTACATCCAGCGTGGCATGTCGGAGGGGCGCTGGCCAAACTCCATTCTTGCCGCCGATGCTGCCCTCTGCGCCTCACCAGGACCGGAGATGAAGGCGATCAACGCCCAGACCTATCTCCGTTTGAACTCTCCCGCCCAGGCCTTTCTCTCGGCGTTTCCACATGTTACCGCGTTAAGTCACTACAACCTATATGGCCGCTTGCTCGGCTATAAGACTGATCATCTTCGGGAGGAGCTGGTCAAGGACGACGGCTTGCGCTTGGTTGCCGCGGGCTTCGATGCCGACTTCTACCGGCTTACCTATTTGGAAGATACCGGATGCGTCGATCCTCTGGCGCATTACCTGTCAACCGGCGCCAAAGCAGGAAATTCGCCAAACCAATGGTTTGATGAAAGATGGTACCGCGCCTTCTATCCTGAAGTGAGGACGGCCTGTGAGGAAGGCTGGTTACCCTCCGGCTTCTACCATTTCCTGAGTTCCGGCCGAAACGAGGGCCGCCAGCCCCGGTTCATCCTTCCTCACGCCCTTGAAGCCAAAATGCCCGGTGTGACCGCACCGACCCTCATCAGCCATGCAGCCAACCTCAGCCAAAGGCTCGAACCCAGGCACGGCCTGCCACAGCTGGATGCCGCAACTTGCGGCGCTCCCGTCATATGGATCGTGTTTCCGACTCTCAACCCAGACATCATGTTCGGAGGCTACAGGGCGATTCTTTGGTTGGTCGTCGCCATAGTGGACGCAGGCTTCGACGTGGCGGCAGTGTGCGTTCAGGAAGATCCGAATCTTCCTTACTTCCTGCTGCGTGAGCGGTCAGAGCCCATCAGGCAGGCCTTCTCGTCGATCCGCGTGTATGACAAACGAGCTTTCGCAGACGCCCGCTTCGGCCCTGACGACAGGTTCATGGCTTACTCAGCATGGGACCTGCCGCTTTGCGCAAGGCTGGCCGCGTGCACCAGGCATCTGCCTTTGTTCCTGTCTCAAGAGTACGAGCCGGTCTTCTACGAAAACGGATCCCATCGGGCGCTCTGCGAAGCCCTGTACTCGATCCCGCACTTCGCTATAATCAACAGCAGCTTCCTAAGGGATTACTTTGACGCGCACGGTTTCGGTCCATTTGCGGAAAAGGACGAACGGAACTTACGCAAGCGCCATATCGTGTTTGAGCATCGCATCATGCAGCTTCCCCGCCAGACGGCCGCCTTGATGAAGGCGCGCACGACCCGCACCTTGGTGCTTTACGCCAGGCCGGAGAGCCACGCCTCGCGGAACCTGTTCGAAATCGCCATCCTCGCCTTGCAGCGCCTCTGCCGTGAGTCGTTCTTTGGACCTGAGTGGAGATTTGAAGGCATCGGCGCACTGAGTGCGTTGCCCCCCTACCAGCTGGGCGACGGTCACGAGATGGTGCTGCGAGAGAAGCAACCGGAAGAAGACTACCAGAAAATGTGTGGAGCGATGGACGTGGGCGTCAGCCTCATGTATGCGCCGCACCCCAGCGTGATCCCCTTCGAGTTCGCCACAACCGGCGCGCTTGTTGTCACCAATGTCTATGAAAACAGATCCGGCGAGCAACTCCGGGCTATCTGCGGCAACATAATCCCGTGCGAAAGCTCCCTGCCCGGCGTGATCCAAGCTATACGGGAGGCGGTGTCCCGTGTCGCCGATTTCAGCGCACGGCAGGCGCAGGCCTACGTTCCTGCATCGGCAAGCTGGCGCGAAGTGTTTAACAAGGCTTTCGTGGAATCGTTTGCCGGTCCGGTGCCACAGCCACGTTCCGAAGCAGCCGTCGTCCCGATTGGCGGACGCGTGCGCAAGCTTCGTGCAGTCGCTGCAAAGGAACTATCAACGGCATCGGCGTGAACGTGACGTCCGTCATCAGGGCAGTGGAGAAAGCGGGGCGAGACGTCCCGCAACGTCCATCCTTGCTTTTCGTCGAGCCGGGCGGCACCCGCCAGTTCTCTGCGGGCGACCTTTCTGCAGCGATGTCAGCTTGGGCGCATCGCTTTCTGAAAATGCGACCTTTCGGCGCAGGGTCCGGAGCGGCGACCGCGGTCATCGTGGCACCTCGCGGCTTCGACACCTACGCGATGCTGCTCGGGGCCATGCGCGCGGGCTTGGCGGGTTGCATCCTTCCTGGGCCTACCGCCAAGCAGGACGCCGCCGCTTATTGGGAGAGCCATCGAGCCGTCCTAAACCGCATCATGCCAACCGTGGTCGCCGCTCCTGCGGTGCTGCATGCCTCGCTTGCGGGCGTGTTGCCTGCGGGCACGCCAATCGTCGATGCGTCGAATGCTTTGCCAAGCCCACAGGGGCCGCTGCCACCGATGGACGATGTGGATGGCGACGACGTGGCGGCCATCCTGCAGCACAGTTCCGGGACCACTGGCCTGAAAAAAGGTGTGGTGCTGACACACGGGCAGGTGCGCCAGCAGGTCGATGCCTACGCTCGTGCTTTGTCCATGACCTCTGCCGACACCGTCGCCTCGTGGCTCCCCCTCTACCACGATATGGGCCTAGTGACTTCGGTCCTGCTGCCGCTCTCCCTTGGGTCAATGGTCGTATCCATGGATCCTTTCGACTGGCTCATCCGACCTGCGTCGATCCTCGAGGAAGTGTCGCGTTACCGGGCGTCCTTCTGTTGGCTGCCGAATTTCGCGTTCGCTCACCTTGTCAACACCGCAGCTCAAGCCGGTGCCTTCGACCTCTCCGGCGTGCGGTCCTTCATCGATTGCTCCGAGCCTTGCCGCGCGGCGACGCTGGAGGCGTTCACTCTCGCGTTCGCCGCCCACGGGCTGGCGCCCGGCGCTGTGTCCACCTGTTACGCGATGGCCGAGACTGTGTTCGCCGTGACCCAGTCGCCCGTCGGTCGCGCGCCGAAGGTTGTCTCCATCAACCGCAACGTGATGTCGATGCATTCGGTGGCAATACGCGAAGAGCCCGGGTCGGCTACCGCCTTGCGCGTCGTCTCCTGCGGCCCGCCCCTCGCAAACACGGCGCTGCGCATCGGCGCAGGAGTGGTGCAGCCGAAACCTCGCGTTCCGCTCTCGATGCTGGCCGGTCTGCTCGCGTCACCGTCGGCGCCTCCCTCGGGCGGATCGCCAATCGGCGAGGTGATGGTCAACAGCGCTTCGGCATTCTCGGGCTACCACGGTGACCCGGAAGCATCGGCGGCAGTTTTCGAGGGTTCGTGGTATCGCACGGGCGACCTCGGTTTCATGCTTGCCGGAGAGCTGTTCATCACCGGCAGGATCAAGGACCTGCTAATTGTGAACGGCCGCAATGTTTACGCTCACGACATCGAGGAGGCGGTAAACAGGGTCGAGGGAGTCAAGCCCGGGCGCGCCGCCGCCTTCGGCATCGACCGGGCGTCGACCGGGAGCCAAGCGGTCATCGTCGTCGTGGAGTCGGTCGTGGATGCGGGTCATTCAGTCGAGACCATAATCAGGGGGATACGGGACGCGGTATCCCAATCGCTGGGCCTCGCGTTGCATGAAGTGTTGGTCAGGCCTCCGGGCGTGTTGGTGAAAACGACAAGCGGAAAAATCAGCCGCGAGGCGAACAGGCGCAGATACTTGGACGGAGCGATGCCATGAACAGGAAAATGGATTTTCAGGCCTTCGCCGGACTGGTTGAGGAGACTTTCGACAGGCCGCTTGGATCAATCAGCGATTGCACCCGCTGCGACGAAGTCCCGGGATGGGATTCGCTTGGGCACTCCGTGCTTCTTTCGCGGCTGTCCAAGCGATATCGCCTCGTCCTTGCCGAGGCGGACGCCACAATGGACGGCACGGTCGGTGAACTGCATTCCAGGATGGCCGCCTTGCAGGAAGCGACGGCCGGATGACACTCAAGGGGAGCGTTGGCGCAGTCGTAAGGGGCCGCAACGGCCGTTTGTTCCTCGGGCGCCAGGATGGTTTCGACCTCGGGAGATTCACCGACGGCACGGCCCTGACTCCGTCGCTTCTCGCGCAGTGGCGTGCGACTTTGACACGGCGCGGCCGAGAGCTGTCGAAGCGTGGAATTCCGTATTTGTTCATGGTGGCGCCAGATGCGCCTTCCGTTTACCCCGAGGATTTGCCTGAGGAATATCCGGGACCGTACCGTATGGCCGGAGATGTCTTCATCGAGGCCATGGGCGAGATAGCCGGAGTGACGTTCGTCCATCCGGTCAAGGCTCTAAGTGCCGCGAAGGGTGGCCTTGACGTTTATCAAAGGAACGACTCGCACTGGACTACTTTCGGCAGCGGCGTGGCCTATCGCGACTTGATGCGCGTCGTGCCGTCCCGCATCCAATTCAGGGAAGTCCCGCCATCCGAAGTGCTCTTCACGCATAAATCCAGCTTCGGCGACCTTGGATCGCAGCTCGATCCGGAGGTTCGTGCCGACGTCCCAGTCGCCGCTTTCGACGGTCCCGACCCGGTGCGGATACTCGAATGCAAAGGTCCGCAGCGGCAAACCGCCACGCACACCCGGTTGCCGTCGGTCCCGGGCGGACGCGTGCTGGCTTTCCGCGACAGTTTCATGACCGACCTTTCTCCTTACTTGGCTCGGAGTTTCCGCGACCTCCTGACCGTCGGCACCACCACTAGCCTGATGCTGGATGCCGTAGACGAGTGGCGGCCTGAGCTTGTGATCAGCGAAGTGGCCGAGCGTCGCCTCGTCGCGTTCCAGACCGACCATCAACCGCACCATCATGGTTGGATGTATCTGTCCGACCATTCCTCCGACATCGGGCGCGCCGTTCTGGCGGCGCTGAATCTGATGCCCCATGATTCGTCCGGAGCCGCGGCGGTCATTCGCGGCATCGGCGCGGGCCTATCAGAAGATCCGTCCCACGCCTACTCTGCCGCTTATGTGCTCGAAGCGGCGGGTGATCCCGGGGCTGCCGCTGGTTTCGTGCAGCCTTTGATCGAAGCGCGTCCGCGCGATGCTGCTGCTCTTTCGCTGGCTGCCAGGCTTGTTTTGGGTGCCGGGCGCGCTGGCGAGGCGGTCTCGTTCCTCGAAAGGGCCGTAGAGGCAGCACCGTGGAACGGCGCTTACCAGGAACTCCTTACCTATGCCCTGATGCAGGACAAGCGACCGATCGAGGCTGCGGAGGTGGCCGAGCACGCCATACTTTCAATCGACGACCATGCCAACCTTTTGTACTGGACCGCGGTCCTCAGAGAGGCGGCCGAAAAGCGCAACGGAGCGGCTGAGGCAATCTCGTGCGCCCTTACCTTCGATCCGGGTAATGATGTCTATCTCGAACTCGCCTCCCGCGTGCGGCAAAGCGGAATTCCAAGCGCGTCCTCCTAGCAGATGGTTCTCAATATGCAGAAGATTGTTCCCGACATCGTGGAACTGGGTATCGACCAGGACGGTTTCCTGGTGGGAACTTTCACAACCGGAGCGCCCGCCCGTCCCGCGGTGGTCCATATCGATGACAGACCCTGGGCGACTGTGCCGAGCTTTCCCAGTCCGTACTCGGGCGGACGCTCGTTCCGGTGCGGTTTTCCGCCGGTCAGTCCGGGGCACGACGGTTCCTGCAAGGCGTCGGTGGTCGACGTCTTCGGCGACCCTCTTGCCAGCATCGAAGTACCGGCGCGTGCCGGAGTCCGGAATTTGTCAGGAGTTGACGCCGCGGCCGTCCTCGAACTTTGCGACCGCCCTTTCTACGCCGTTCCGTATCTTTCCTTTGATGGGTCGACACTCACAGTCTCAGGCTCCCATCTGCCTCCGAGGGGGGACCCGTCCGCCTTGACCGTCGAATTCGGACCCGGCGTGGCACACGAGTTCAGGTACCCACTAGAAGCCCGCGATTGGGGCGCTCACTTTTGGTACTGGCCGAACTCCACGCTTTCGGATTTCCAGCTTACCATTGACCTGGCGGCGAGCAAGATTGGATCCGATCCCTTTACTTTCCGATTCCGGTACCGCGACCCTGGTCTCGACGCCTTGCCAGAACCCTATGGCCGTATCTGGCTTCCACGGGATCTGGGCGTTGCTGTGGGCTTCCCGACCGATCTCACGCAGCTCACCCGTGTGCAGACATGGTCAGACGCGCGGACGGCCACACTGGTTGGCTTCAATCATTACTGCGCCGTCCAGGTTATGCTAGCCCGTTACGGCGTTCTGCGTGAGAGCTGTCCAGTCCTCCTGGATTGGGGATGCGGTCATGGCCGCGTCGCCCGGCACTTCGTGCGTGAGTGGCCGGGAGCGACTATTGTCGGGATTGATGTGGATGCCGAGAACGCCGCGTGGGCGTCTCAAAATCTCTCACCGGGCCGGTTTGTCACCTCGCCTCTCATGCCACCCTGTCCTCTTAGCGACGCCAGCGTGGACGCGGCATTCTCGATATCGGTCATGACCCACCTGCCGCCCCCTGTCCAGCGCGCTTGGCTCGCCGACCTTGCCCGTATCGTGCGTCCTGACGGCATCGTGTTGATGACCTTCGGCGGGCCGTCGGCCGCCGCTTGGTCTTCCGTGTGGAACGGGCCGGACTACTTCGAAACCTTTCTGCGCGACGGCTACCACGCCGACCAAGTAGACGTTGCCTTGAACGGCAAAATCGAAGATCCGAAGTATTACCGCAATGTGGCGCAAAGCCATGAGCACGTCCGGCGTAACTGGAGCGAGCATTTCGACATTGTCGATATCCTTGAAGAAGGCGTCGGGAATCTCGACGTCGCCGTGCTTCGAAGAAGGAAACGCAGCTAGCACTAGGTGCTGGAGGACAATGCGGAATAGGTTTGGCCAGACGTCCGGCGCTAGCACCTTGACCGTCCAAAGATCATCATAGTGGATGTGATTGCGCTTTATCTACCCTGGGAGTTGACCCGGCGAGAGCGGCGGCATGTGCAACCATTCAGGTTCAGCTGGATAGCTATGCCACTCGCGCTTGGCGGAGGTTTGCACCTCAATCTGCTTTGGGTGGAAGTAGCGCATCGAATGCGCGGCGGCCCTTAGCTGCGAGGTAATCTCGCCCGGCTCGATCACGGTGCCGCCACAACACTTGCCCGAAGCATCTGTCAGCACAGCCGTCCTCAAACGGCCGCTGAACCATTGTTCCACCAGCGTTTTCGCATGCTCGGCCACTACCTCGGGCTTGGCCTCCGCCGGTTCAAACGGAGTGGGGAAGACCATCTCCCAAAAACCGGATGTGACGGTGAGTTCCTCGTCGGCGGTATAGAGGTGAATGGGATCGACCTCGTCACCATCGACGCGAGTGATGGTCAGCAGCACATATCCTGGTTCCCAGCGGGTCCACTCGCCTTCACGAGCGACCGGCCAGTCAACAAGGCTTGCATATATGCGCTTGGACCAGTCATCGACTGGGCCAGCGTGATTGCTCGGGTAGAGCACTCCAGTTTTGTCGGTGTCCGGCATGAGCCAGAGTATCGCTGAAGCAACGTCCACGTTCTAGGTGGCTCAGCCGGGGGCAAGCTGGCACGACCAAGGCAGTAAATCATCGAGTTGCTGAGCAGGATGCCCTCTATCATCAGGGTGAGTATGGCGGCGAGCCAAGCATCAGGTCCGATCCCGTTCAGCTTGCAGGTCTCGATTAGGGATGCGACGATCGCCCACCTGGCCGCCCCGCCATCGCTGCCTGCGAACAGCGAATTCTTACGCCCAAAACTCACTGGCCGTATGGCACGCCCGACGGGATTGGTGTCGAGGTCGATGCGGCCATCGTCGAGGAACCGGCTCAGGGCCGCCCAGCGGCCGAGCGCATGCGGACCGCCTCGGCCAATCGGCTGCGACCAGGCAAGCGCGAGACCTGCGGATCGAGCCATGCGTGCAGTGCGTCCACTAGGTCGTGAACCCATAACCAGTATGGGATGATGGCGACGTTGGGCTGGATGCGAGCAGCGGCATCGCGCAGCGCAGGCTCGTTATCGCTCATGATAAGGGTCAGGTGGCTCAGGGAATGCTCGTAGTAGATCCGCAACGGCACCGTCCCGAGCTGTAGGGTGCCTCCGATGCAGTCCTCGTCCGCTTCGTAGGCTGGTAGCTATAGAACCTGACCGACTTCGACTGGCGCGTGATCGAGCCGCTGTTGCCCAACAAGCCGAGGGGCGTGCCCCGTATGGATGCCCGCGCGTGCTGAACGGCATCTTCTGGGTGCTGCGTTCCGGGGCGCCGTGGCGTGACTTACCCGAGCGCTATGGACCGCGCACCACCTGCCACAACCGCTTTGTGCGATGGCGAAAGGCAGGCGTGTGGGACCGGCTGATGGATGCCATCAGCGCAGCACACGACGGCGAAATCCGATTGATCGACAGCACTTCGATCCGGGCGCACGAGCAGGCTGCGACGGCAAAAAAGTGGTTCAGATCATTGTCTCGGTCGCTCCCGAGGCGGGCTCACGACCAAGACTCACGTCGTCGTCGACGCGCAGGGGCTCCCAATCCGGCTCGCCCTCACCGCAGGCCAGACGCATGACGGGCAGATCGTAGGCCACCTGCTCGATCACCTCGGCCCGCACACCATCATGCTGGCGGACAAGGCTACGACGCCGACCGCATTCGCGAGCTGATCTAGGACCAAGATGCCACGCCCAACATCCCGCCCAAGAGCAACCGCAAGTGGAAATACTTGGGCCAGTTTGACTGGCCTGGATGCGTCACCTTCCAAAAAGCGACCTATGAACGTGTTCAGCCATTGAGACAGCGAGGCAGCTTCCGACATCGCAAGGCGCACGACCGAAACCCATGCCAGCGCCTTCCGACTTTTCCCGCGAATGGCGCCGTAAGACGTCCTACAAGGTGACCCCCGGACTTGCGGAACCGACAGTTGGCAGCTTGGGATTGCCGCAGCGCGGTCAGACCGAACCGGCCAGCCAACAGCCGGTGACCTATATCTCATCCTAGACTGGAAGGCTCCACGGGCCCGCACGAGGCACCTCTGGAGTCTGACAGAGAGCCGGACCTCTCCGCAGGCTGCCGAAGACCTTTCTCCGTGTATCGGAAAGGCAATACAACGACCGCTTTCCGGCGAGCCTCATTTTTAGCAAGGGCAAGCTTATCCTGGGTTGTGCTGTTACAATAGAGTTAAACCTTGAAGTGCATTTCGGTTGCATTCTCTTCTTTTTTTACCGTAACGTTCCGGGTACGCCTCGAGATTTACAGGGCCTCTTTGGCGTCAAGGGAGAGCAGAATGTTTGGTTCTACAAAGAAAACTTGGTCATATCAGTCTGTTTGGCATGGTTTGCCGTTGGCTGCGCTACTGATGACGTCCATGCAACTGGGGGTGGTATGTCAGGCGCTTGCCGCGCCGCTTCCGGGCGAGGTGTCCGGAACGGCGACGTCGGTGGCGCTGTTCTTGGGCGCGAGCACGGTCGCCTCGCCGATGCTTCATGCCGCGTCCGTCGGTTGCCCTTGCAATGGAACGAATGGCTTGAAGAAGACCAGCAGTGTCTCCGCTGTCACTCTCGGGGTCTCCGGTAGCCTGGTTTCAGCAACCAACACGACGGCAACCGCGCTCGGCACGAACACGGACAGCACGGCTGTGACTACCGAGGGATCGGAGGTTACCAAGCTCAGCCTTCTAGGCGGTTTGATAACAGCGGATGCGATCACCGTCAAAGCGAGCGCAGGCGCGACGCCGAGCACGCTCGACACGTCAGATGACGGCACGACATTGACGAACCTGGTGATCGCGGGGACAAACATCGATCCCGCCGTTCCCGACAACACCAGCATTCCTTTGCCAGGCATCGGGTCCGTGACGGTGAAGGCCGTGACCAAATCCAGTGACACAAAGCGGGCCTCAATCCAGGTGCATGGCTTACTGGTCAACGTAAGCGCGGCGAACAGCTTCGGTCTGCCTGTCGGCAGCAGGATCAAGGTCGCCAACGCCGGGGCGGGCTACTCCCGTGAACAGCCAGCTGCCTTCCTGGCCGGAGGCGGGGTTGGAGCGGAGCTGACGGGTGACGTGGCCAGTGCTCTCGACACGGCGGTCGGTCTCGGAAAGGGAGTCGGTATTCCGAGCTGTACCGGAACTGCCGGGTCTACACTGGAAAGCGCGACCAGCGCCCTTAGCATTCCCGGGCTCGCGTCAGCCGTATCGGAGCAGGCAAGTGCCTTTGGTGGTCCGGTGGGCACGTCGCTGGTGACCAGGACGACGGCGACACTCTCCAGCGTTTCGGTGCTGGGCGGCTTGGTCACCGCCGACTCGGTCGCAGCGGTAGCTCAGGTGAGCAAAACGGGGAACATCTCTACACCTTCAGCTGCCGGGTCGGGACTGACTGGCCTGACTGTCGCAGGAATTTCTGTGCCAGCTAGCTCGCCGGTGAACCTGAAGCTGGCATTGCCGGGAGTGGGTTACGTCATCGTCAATGAGCAGACTCCCGGACCGCTGAATGGCAGGATGGAAGTGATCGGGCTGGACGTTCAGGTTACGCAGGCCAACCTGTTGGGCATCCCGGTGGGCGCGCGTTTGATGCTGGCGCGTGCGATCGCAACGGTGCGGCGGTTCTGATACGCTCCTTCGAAGAATTTTCGGGATGCAGTCCAGCGGCAGGATCAAGGGATTTCGGCCCCTTGATCCTGGCCTGCACAGTCCGTCTCGAACCGACCGGAGCCCAAGCCGAACACGAGGCCGGGCTCGCCCAAGTTGCCGCCTTCAGCATCAAGACCACGCTTCCAAGGTTCCGAACATGCCTTTGCGGACTGTGGCGGACGACCGGGTTCATACTACCGGCCATTCCTCGCAGGCCAGTCGCCTTCGGCGCTCGCCGCCTGTCCGCAGATGAAGATCCTTTGCTTCGTGTTCCCGAGATACCTTCCCCCCCCCTTGAACAGGTAGACACCTGCTCCCGTGGTCAACCAGACCACAGGTTACCAGGACCGGCCAGACGGTTTGGAGAGGTGTGCACGGCTGTCTGAGCTGCAGCCGGACCGCAGAGCAAAGAGGCGGCGAGAACCACAGCGTAACACAGACGCATGACGGACCCACCCCGGATCACCCCGCGCTGAAGCTGCCACACCCTGTGTTGAATGCCGATATCATTGATCTCCTGGCACATCGATATCCTTTGCCCAGGTCTGACAGGCTGGGATATGTTGCATGTCATTGGGAGGACATTCCTTGATGACCATCTTATTTTTCGGTCTGCACCTGAGTATCGACCCGGCGGTGCTCCTTTCGGTCCTGACTCTTGTCAGCGGATGTCTGGGCGCGAGCCACCACCGGAGGACACGGCGAAAGTGATGGAAGACGGATTGGTTTTGCGCTCCACTGCGCACAGCCTGCGATTTTGACTGGGTCGGGAGAGCATCATGCGTCAGTCTGCCATCGCCTACGCCGCGTCCGCCTGGCTTGTGGTGTGCGTCGCAGCCCACGCACAAGCGCCGGTGACGGCCACCTGCAAGGACGGCACCAGCTGGAGCGGCGCGCAGCGTAGCGGCGCCTGCGGCCACCACGGAGGCGTGAAGGCGTTCGACACAGCCGCACCCGCACCGGTGGCAAAGGTTTGGGTGAATGCGAAGTCAAAAGTATATCATTGCGCGGGCGACCCGAATTACGGGAAGACGAAGGCGGGCTCCTACATGACGGAGACGGCGGCGAAGGCTGAAGGCGCTCGGCCGTCCGACGGGAAAGCCTGCTTTTAGCGCCTCTGGCAGCTCGCCTCGAACCCCGCCGGTTCGCGGGACCTGTGGCTACGCTTCCAAATCGAACGCTTTGCTGTGCGGCAAGCTGAGATGACGGCAAACTGCCGAGGCAGTCTACGGGCGACTAGGGGACCAGTGAAGGCAAGCCTCAAGATGTAAATGCGACCCGCTCGGCGGCCGGATACCTTCGAAGGGCGGCTGGTGGAGACCGTACGGTTTGCGTCGCGATGCGTTCCACCTTCCGTCCCGAAGCCCGCTTCCCAAGGAAAGCAACCGGAGCTTACATGACGTGCGGGAGTGGGTCGCGGATAGGGGACTTTCGTCCGCAATTTCGATTCTTTGCCAAGCCGCTTTTCAGGATCGATCAAGCAGGACCGGTAGTGTTCGAAACGATCATGGCTTGGTGAGACTCGGCTTGGTGGATACCCCGCCCATGGTTCCGAGCACTCTGGACACTTACCTGAAATCCCATCTCATGGACCCGGCGCGGCTTCGGTCGGACGATTTCGCGGGCTTCATGCGGGCGCGGCAACGACTTCCTCTCCGGTTGATCGAGCAGGCGACGGGCCAGCCGACCGAAGGCGACGGGACCGCTGACGCAGAGACCGACGACGAGACGGTCGAAGCAAGCCTGACCATGACCGCGGCGTAGAACGGCGAACGGCACTCGGTGCCTCCCGCATCGCGAACCGCTGACCCTGGATCGTGACCCAATCAGTTTGTCGGAATGAGGTAAGCGTAGGTGCGCAACCTCCGCCGGAGAGCGTCGTCCACGGAGTTCGCCGTTCCCGTTTCCCGTAAACCGGCTCAAGGTTGGCCGGGCTGCAGCCTGGCAGACCCGGGGGACAGGCGATGCGGCTCGATCACATGACGATCCCGACGACCTCCACGCTCGCGGACCTTGCCGCCGCGGTGCGAATGGACACCTCGATGTGGAAGCGCCGTCGCGACCGGATCGCACAAAGCCTCACCGACATCGCCCGTCTGCTCGGGCGCAAGCCCAGCGATCTGCCCGCCAACCCGCGGCTGCTCCTGAAACGGGCGGAACTTCTGGTCCTGCGCTCGGCAAACGGCATGGCCGCGTGGGACCGGCTGCGGCCGGACCTTCGCGCGGCCGCGGAGAGGTGGGGCCTTTCGGAGGCACCGGGCCGTTACGCCGCGCCGCTCACCGCGGAGTGGAGAAAGACCGCCGCTCGCCTGGCGGACGAGCGTACGCGGCTGACGCTCTCGCGATTCATGCACCTCATGTCCGCCCGCGGCATTCGGCCTTCATCCGTCGATGAGAGCCAGTTCGAGGCATATGGCGCGATAACGTTGGCGGAAGGACTCGTCCGCCGCCCGGGAACGGACCTCCGTGCGGTGCGGGTCGCCTGGAACCTTCCCGTGTCCACCGGCCCGAAACGAGCCGACGTCCCTCTGCCCCGCCGCACGGGCGTGTACGCACACGAAGCCGACTCCTTTCCCTTTGCGTTCAGGATGGAACTCGAGTCCTACCTCGCTTTCCGCTCCCGCGATGTTCCGAGCAGCGGCAGGACGCCGCTGCGTCCCGCTTCGGTCCGGTCGATCAGGCATAGCGTCATGGCCTTCGTCTCGCTGCTCGTCCTTGAGGGCCAGGCCCCTGAATCCTTCGACTCCCTCGCAAGCATCGCCACTCCCGATATGGTCCGGCTTGCCCTGGGTACTCTCGCCGTGCGGAGCGGTCGATCGCGTACGAGGCAAATGACCCATCTCACCTCGGCAGTGGCCGCCATAGCCCGGCTGTGGACGGGGGCGTCTGGGGAGGACCAAGCTGCATTGGACGGACTCCGGGCAGGATTTGGCTGGTGTCACCAGGGGGTCTCCCGCAAAAACAGAATACTGGTCTCGCAATTCGACGACGGGCGGCGAACGGCTTCGCTGCTGTCCTTGCCGGGTCGCCTCGCGGCGCTCGCGCGAGCCGAGCCAACGGGAAGGCGCGCCGCGCGCATGTTCATGACGGCCGTGGCTGTCGAGATGCTGATCGGTGCACCGCTCCGTCCCGGCGAAATGCTCGCCATCGATATAGGGACCGACGTCGTCATCGGTCCGGAAGGCCCGGAGAGTCTTCTGGTTACCCAGCACAGGTATCTCTCCGAACGACGAAGGCGTATCCCGCTCGGGAAAGCCTGCCGTCTGATGATGGCAACGTATCTGCGCGAGTACCGACCATTGCTCGTCGAGGAGCCGTCGATGGCGCTCTTCCCCGGCGGGTGTCATGGGTCGCTCGGCCCCGGGCAGTTGCGGACACTCGTCCGGGAATGGACCCTGCGCCTTGCAGGGGTCGAGATGACGCCCACGGCCTTCAGGCATTTCGCGGCCAAACACTACCTGGAGCGGAACCCGGGCGACTTCGGCATTGTGAGGATGCTGCTCGGCCACACCTCGGTGACCAGCACGGTGAACACCTACTCGCGGCTGGATGTCGCCGGGGTCGCCGGGCGTGTCGACGCCTTTCTGCTGCAGGGCGCGGAACTCCCAAAGATTCCTCCCGGGAGGCGGCACTCGAAATCCCGTGAACGGCAAGTCGCAATGTCATCCGGCAAGCGACGGAAGGCCGCGCCTTGACCGCCGGTGCCGTGCGGCGACGCTCCCTCCCGCTCGGCTTCTGGCCCGAGAGCGACCGGTTGGGCTGGCTGGCGGCGATTGAACTCGACAACGGGCTCTTTTTGGGCAGGCCCCGTCCGAAATGGCGCCCGGTCACTGTCGCGGCGATCCAGGGTTCCTACGGGCGCTGGCTCGCGTGGCTGAAAGACGAGCACCCCGCCATCCTGATGCTCGGCCCCGCCGGACGGCTGACCAGGGAGACCGTGGCGCTCTACGTCGACCAGCTACGCGAGCGGCTGCGGGACATCTCGATAGGGACGGCGCTGGTGCACATACAGACCGTGACCTGCCTTTTGGCGCCCGGCACCCCGACCGCCTGGCTTCGACCCGTCGTCGGGAGGTTTCGCCGCCGGTCGGTGTCCGCGCGGCGCAAGGCGGAGCGCGTCGTAGACTCCGGCGACCTGCTCCGTTTCGGAGTGGAGTTGATGCAGCCCGATAAGTGGCCGACCACGCGGGAAGGCCACGAAGCGCTGCTGCGTTACCGCGATGGCCTGATCATCGCGCTGCTCGCCATGCGGCCGCTCAGGATGGGCAATTTTCTGAGTGTCCGATTGGGCATCCACCTGACGGAGCGTCACGGCGTCCTCTGGCTGTGCTTTCCGGGTGAGGAGACCAAGAACGGATTGGATCTCGAGTATCCCTTCCCGCCTGGCCTCCTCGCCCACCTCCGCCGCTACCTCGATGCGGTCAGGCCTCGCCTGCTCGCGGCGGGCGAGCGGGATGCTGGCTACCTGTGGGTGTCGCGTACCGGCTCGCCCCTGGGCAGGCAAACCCTCTACGCCATGCTGAAGCGGCGCACCGCCAAACGTTTCGGCAAGGAACTGGGACCACACCTGTTTCGGGACTGCCTGGCGACCAGCCTGGCCGCGCATGAGCCGGACCTTGGTTGGGCCGTCGCCCACATGCTCGGGCACAGGACGCGGGAAAGCGCCGACAGAAGTTACTCCCATACGGGCGGCGCGCCCGAGCACATGGTGTTCCAGCGACACCTCGAGGGGCTGAGGAGGCGAAAGCGGTCGCACTGAGCGCTTGGCCAGGGTCGAAAAAGGCTGCCGCGCCCGGTCATCGCACCCGGGGCGTTGTCCCGAACAACCCTGTTCGGGCGCCACAGCTAAGTTTAGACACCACCGCGGTGTCGGTCACATCGATTTCGTTGCCGTCCTCACGCCCCTCGAAACCTTTGGCGGTTTTCGCCAGCGTCACCTCGTCGTCGCAGATGACACCGTTGGGAAACGTGTCCGGCCTGACCATGTCGGGCATGTAGGCGCCGAAGTAATGGAGTTCGGCCCGGGCGGTCCCAGGCATCATCCAGAACAGCGCGTCCTCAGGGCCGAAAGCCGCCCCGTGCTCCGTCGACGCATAGACCGCGGCCCCTATCACGGATTGCAGCTTCGCGGTCTGCTGCCGGAGTTCGTCCAGGCAATTGCCGTCATCCTTCTGGTCGCAGTGCCGGTAGCCGGTCAGGAACACCTGTT
The DNA here is from genome assembly GCA_964247675.1 of uncultured Acetobacteraceae bacterium. Lineage (GTDB taxonomy): Bacteria > Pseudomonadota > Alphaproteobacteria > Acetobacterales > Acetobacteraceae > BOG-908. Next base: position 19,893 of record CAXTVW010000004.1, on the reverse strand, counting down.
GCACGGCGAGAGCGGCACCTTTGACCAGGAAAGAGGCGACGGCGGCCTTGAAGGCGATGCCCATTTCGCCGTCAGCCATGTTCAGTTCCGGAATATTGCAGATGTGGTGCTCGTGAGGGGTCCTGGCCCGGGCACAATCGAAGCTGGCCGCCCGGGCGGGAAACGAGGCGCAGAGTGCGGCGGCGGATATGGCCAGAACGGCCGCGAATGCGTTGATTGCGCGACGCTCACACGGTTCTAAAAGCAAACTTTTCCGCCGCTCGGCCGGTCCCCATCGGCTTTCGCAGCCGCTTCCGTCATGTATGCGCCTCTTTTGGTCTTCCCGAAGTTGGGATCGCCTGCACAGTGATAGACCTTCGACCTCGTGTTCACCCAGACCTGGTTGCCGGACGGCGGCGGGTCGAGGGCCCTTACGCCGCCCTGGTTGCTGCAAGCCTGCTCGCGCCGTGCGCCTGTCCAACTCGTGCCGTCCCTGCAAGTGACGCTCGCAGTCCCGTTCGCGGGCGCAACCGGGGCACGGCCACTTACCGTGCTTCCTTGCGAGGGCAGGTTCGGCTGCACACCCTGCTTGTTCGCAGGCTTGGGGTGGGAGAAGCAGCCGAGCTCGTAGCACCCCAGCAGCGCCACCGCGCCCGCGCCGATTGCGAGCTTCGTGCCCGTGGACATGTGCGTAGAAGTCGGTCCGATGTGCACCGTCAGGCGCTGCGCCTGCGCCGGGCCTCCGCCCGCAGGTATACTGTCGAAAGTTGCTGCGGTCCCGGGGGACAGGGAGCCTATGTAGGCCGCGAAGGTCGCGATGTCCGGGAACACCCGCCCATCGACCGCAATGATTTCATCTCCGGCCTTCAATCCCGCTACCTGGCCCGGCGAGGAGGGCCGGACGGTTTTCACCCGCATCAGTTCGAAGCTGAGTCCGGCGTCGGAAATGTCACCCGCACGCTCCACGTCGATGCCCAGCAAACCGTGGTTGTGCGGCAGGTTGGAAGCATCGGCTGCCGTCAGCATCCGATATCCCATCGCGTTGTCGGCCAGTGCAGGACGCAATGCCGCCTGCACGAACAAGGCGCCAACCATCAGGAGTGCCCTTGTTCCTCTTGCTGCTGTACGCATTCCGATGGTGCTCCAGTTGATTTGAGTCGGCTGTTTTCGGTGAGGAGCCGTCGCCAAGGAACGCGACCTCCAAGCCTGCGGAGGCGAATGGCGGACGGAGGTAGATTCGGTCTACAGCGAAACAGCGCAAAGGGTCTAGGCGTCCCCGGGCTTCAAGCAGGCGACGGCAAGAGTAATGCCCGCCAACCCTGGCCATCCTGGCGGACGAGCCGCTGTGTCGCCTTCGAGCAGCGCTGCGGGGACGGTGCCCCGCAGACTTTGGCCTTCTGCCGCGGCTGGTCGGAGGAGCCGCCAGCGGCGGGTGGGCACCGAGCCGCCGCAGTGGAAATGCCGAAACGGCCACTTGTTCAGGAGGTGATCCATGACCGGTCTGTAGTCGGTCCACTTGCCGTTCCGGTTCGCGCGCTTGAACACCCTCCGCTGGTTCTTCATCGGCGACAGATGCCCCGCCAGCGGCCTGCCTGCGCTGATGTCGGCCAGCAGCGCGTCAGCCAGATGCAGGGATGGATGCCCGGGCAGGTGGGCGGCAACGAGGATTGTCCTCCGGCGGACGGGCACGGAGATACGTCGCGCGAAGTCGAGGTGGCAGGCCAGGGGAACGACAGGATTCTGGTTCATCGCGTTGTGGACCCTGCTCTTGCCTTCCTATCATTGCCGTGCCCTCCGGCGGCAACCTGCCCTGGACACGGTCGTGCAGACACGTTCGTTCATGGTATGGTCCATCCCGAGTCGGGAACAAAATTTGGTGCAGATTAAAGGTCTGGAGGAACTCAGCAGGTCGCTGAAGGAGGCTCAGGAGGCCTTGGGCAATCTTGATGGAGACCTGGCGACAGCCAGCTTCGACCCGGAGGAACCGGCCAGCATCGAATCCGCAATCCATGAGATGGAGCGGGTCATCGACGCGCGGGTGTCCGGCCATGCCGACAACCCGTTCATCGCCCCCTTGGTAGAGGCCGCGAAAAAGAACTTCCGTCAGGCCATCCTGGAAAAGGCGGCCGTCGCCCGCATGGCGAGCGACGGAGACTGACAGCCGCAGCCATGGACATCTTGAGGCAGATCAACAATGCCGTGCTCGACCTGCAGGCAAGCGACTACCAGACGTCGAGCGGCCGCTCAGGGAGCTGGCGGGCCTGCTGGACCATGCGGAACTGAGACAGGCCAACGCTAAGCTGACTGAAGGATTGGACCTGGCATCGTTCCTGGGCGAGAGCGCCAGGACGGAGGGAAGCATGGTAGGAAGCGCGCGCCTGAAATGGCCGCCGGAGCGACCGAGGCAACTTGGCCTCATTGTGCTCTTTCTCCGCAGGTTCGCCGGTCACCCCGACGAGATATTCCAGTTTGGCCTCACCTTCTGCAATGCAGGTTCCAAATTGACCGCAACCTTCCATGCGGTCGTGCGCCAGATCATCATTCCTTTTCAGCGGGACTATCGTGATTACGTGCTCGCGCAGGGGCCGGTGAAGTCCAGGGTCGTCGCCACAGTTTCGGACAGGGTGTTCGTGGTCCACGGCCACGACGAGGCGCCACGCGAGATGGTGGCCCGCTTCCTGGAGAAACTCGGGCTCGTGGCGGTCATCCTGCATGAGCAGGCCAGCCGGGGCAGGACGGTCATCGAGAAGGTGGAGGAGCACGGCGACGTCGCATTCGCGGTGGTGCTGCTCACGCCCGATGACGAAGGACGCTCCAGGGGCGGTGGTGAACTCATGCCCCGGGCAAGGCAGAATGTGGTCCTGGAACTCGGCTACTTCCTGGCACGCCTCGGCCGTGACCGAGTATGCGCCCTGAAGCGGGGTGACCTGGAAAATTCCGAGTGACTTCGCCGGGGTCGTATGGACCGACATGGATCCAGGCGGCGCGTGGAAGCTGACTTTGGCGCGCGAGCTGAAGGTGGCGGACTTCGACGGCGATCTGAACAAGGCCATGGGTTAGGACGGCGCAACCAGGTCTGACCCGGCTAGTCGAACCCGTCGTGAGCTACCAGGACCTCGACGGCATACAGTCACGACGAACTGTTCCGGGTCCTCCTACAATCTGGCTCCGGCCACCGCCGGGAACGCCTCCGCGTTCTTGCCCGTCGCCGCCCACCTAAACTCCCGCATCGGCACCGTATCGCCGCTGGCATACAGGTCCCAGGACTTCAACATCAGGGCAAACCGCTCCAGCAGACCCTCGCGGGTCGCCGCCGAAATGCCCCGCATGATCCGCTCCCGCAGCTGGTAGGCCGGATGGTCGCGGCCGACCTCCAACCCTGTGGCGACCCCATCCAGCCATCGCTCCAGTTTCGCTTTGCCCGGCGAACGGGAGGCGAGGAAGGCCGTCGCGTAAAGCGGGATGCTGCGGATCGGCTTCGGAAACGGATGGGCGTTGACGGTCGCCACCACGTCCTCCACGTCGCCCCACCTCTCGTAGGCTGTCGCGATTTCCTCATGGGACACGAATTCGCGTACGCTTTCGGGCAGGCCACGCTCGTACAGGAGCAGCAGCCTCACCGTCGAAGAGACCTGACCACCCGCATGCGCACCCATGATGGTGAGGACGTCGCCGGGTGTCCTCGATGCGCCTGTGTCGGTCACCCTGAAGGCTTCGCGTGAGATGCCGAACCGGACGTCCATGTCGACTTCGACGTCCGCCTCGATGACGGCCTGCAACCTGTGCTGGCCATCGTTCAGCACACCCTCGCGGGAGATGATGATGGGTTCACCGGTATTGATGAACTCGCCGCGTTGCATCTGGCCGACGAGTTGTTGCAGCTTGCGCCTGTTCAGCCGCCGGTTGCCCGTGTTGTATGTCAGGACAGCTCCGGCCACGCCCTTGTCGAACATGACCGTCTTCATGCCGTAGTACTTGCGGACAAGCTCCTCGATTTCGGCAGCGCCGAGCTTTTCCGCATGCGGATTGACGAGTGGGCGGCCCGGTTGTCTGCGTATCTGGTTCGAAGGTTTCGGCATCGTGGAGTGATGCCGACGATAAGCAGGTTGTGCAAGACGAGGTTAGGGCTCCTCGATGCGATGCGATGAAATGCCCGGCTCGCGCGATGACCATAGGCTATTGGGTCTAGGGCAGGGTGCGACCCTCGCCTTTCGCGCGTGGACATCGCCCCGACCTGCCTGTTGTCGGTTGGCCGGAAGCGGAGCCTCTCAAAGGTGAACGGAATCGAGATCTAACACTGGTGCCGACGCCGAGGCTGATGGCGGCTTCCGCCCGCCGCGCCCGGCCGCTACCCTCCCGCCGACATGTGCAACCTGTATTCGATGACGACAAACCAGCAGGCCATACGCGACCTTGTCCGGGCGATGCGCGACAACGCGGGCAACCTGCCTCCCCTGCCGGGCATCTTCCCCGACCAGTCCGCACCCATCGTGCGCACTGGAGCGGATGGCGTCCGCGAACTGGCCCGCGCCCGATGGAGCATGCCGTCGCCCGCCTTCGCGCTGGCCGGGCGCAAGGTGGATTGCGGCGTCACCAACGTGCGCAACACCGAGAGTGCGCACTGGCGGCGATGGCTGACACCCGCCTCCCGGTGCCTGGTGCCGTTCACCTCGTTCAGCGAAAGCGCCCGTCGCCCGGACGGAAAGTCCGAGCCGGTCTGGTTCGCCCTGGACCCAAGCCGTCCGCTGGCGTTCTTCGCCGGTATCTGGACGAGTTGGACCTGCACCCGCAAGGCGGCCGAGGGCGAGGTGACCTGCGAGCTGTTCGCGTTTCTGACGACCGAGCCGAACCAGGAGGTCGGGGCGGTCCACCCCAAGGCGATGCCGGTCATCCTGACAACCGCCGGGGAGACCGAGGCATGGCTGACGGCATCATGGCCCGAGGCCCGCCAATTGCAGAGGCCACTACCAAAGTGGCGCACTGCAGATAGTGGCGCGCGGTGAGAAGGAGGATCCGCCTCCGATCCGGACGTCGCTGCTGTTCTGAGAGCTACTCGCGCACGCCGGAAATGCACAGAGCGCTCCCATGATAAGACACAACTTCAACCCGGGAAGGAGAGTAAGATTTGGCCGAAGTACTGCCACCAGTGATACCAGGACGTCTATATCGCTATCGATCTCTGGACCGCAATGACGACGCTGTAAACCAAGAGATTGACTCGATACTGGAAGGATACCTTCATTGTTCAACATTTGACTGCTTGAACGACCCAATGGAAGGGTTTTACCGCCCAAGCGAGATGCTAGCAGGAAAAACAGACTACAAAGAAATTGTTCGCCAGATTACGGATAGCAAATCTACCGTGGGCATCGCGTCTTTTACAGAAACCAACGACAACCCCTTAATGTGGACCCATTACGCGAACAATTACAACGGTATTTGCGTTTCTTACTCAACCAAAGATTTGCTTGCTGGGCTCCCGGGTGAAGTAAAACTAGTAAGACTTTCCTATACAGAGAGGCCCCCCTTCATTTCCACAAACCACATCAATGATGCCAAAATTGCAGCCATTCGTATCTTGTCGCAAAAGAAAGCAAATTGGGCCTACGAGCGCGAGTGGCGTCTTTTAGGGCCGGTCGGAAAAGTCTACGTCAGCCGTTTACAGCCTGTGAGGAAGATATATTTTGGCTCGCGCATAAGTCTTACTCGTCGTAATCGAATTCTTAGGAAGATTCAGGACACGCCCATAACTGCCTATGTAATGAAGGTTAACGGCTACAAACATACTTGGAAAAAAACGGATGCAACCGCAACAAGATAGGCTACATGATCAATCCAAAACGAGCTTCAAGAACGCTAGTTGCAGTTCCTGAGCGCGAGCCCGGTCATGTCGCCTTCGCGGACCCACCCGACGGCCGCACCATATTGGGCGGGCGGAGAGAAATGGGTCCCGACCAACCTGTAGAAGCCACGGACGTGCCGGTCGGCGATGTATGCGCCCCCGGCGGGGAGCTTCCTGCCGGAAGGATGGCCGCCGGGACTGGAGAGCAGTTCAGGGGTGGCACCGATCACCGTGTCCTTGACGCCGTGCTTCCAGTCGCCCGGGATGACGCGGTCCACATGCGGACCGACGCACGTGACGTCCATTCCCTGCGCGGATGCCATGCCGAACAGGATTGCCGTGGAGCCAAGGACAGCCACGATGGCCACGAGGTATCTCACGCCACCTTCTCCGTCGAGGCGGCGGGCCGGGGCTCCGCCTTATCGGTGTCGTAGGCCTCCTGGGCGTTCCGTTCAGCCCACTTGTCGAGGGCAGCGAAGATGCGGTCCTTCCGCTTCGTACGCAGCATCACCTTCAGCGGAATGTAGCAGAGGGGGAGGAAGAACAGTCCCGGCGAGCCAAACGGGGCGATGTCCTCCGGTGTAGGCGCAGCGGTCGTCTTCGTGCTCCAAATGAAGAACGGCACGGCAATCATCAGGAAGCAGAGGGCGGCCGCGACCGCGAAATCCAGCAGCCCCAGCAGCGGATAGGCTCCCAGGCGCCCTCTCATGCTGATTTCGGCGTTGCTCGACAGCCGCCAATGACGGTTGGCGGAGTGGTTCACCAGAGTGACCCAGAACCCGTCTTTCGCGCCTAGCCGCTTGGCTGCGATGAACGTGACGTGCTGCCCCTCGCGGACCGGGATGTCCACCCCTGAAAGCTGGATGGCGGTTTCCTCACCGTTTGCCCGGCGGATCCAGATTTCCTGCTCCGTCGTAGTCGAGGACACGAGCGTCGGCGCGGATACAGTAGTGCCGTTTGGACCCACAAATCCACCGCCACCGTGACCGCTGATTGTCGTCCGGGAGTGCTTGCTGGTCGAGAGCACGGTGCCGCTCTGGCTCCAGGCTTCGAACTTCTTTCCCCGGTAGTTGAACGGCTCCATGCCCGGCCCCTTTTCACACGGGGAGTGGAATAAAGAAACTAGGTGGGATTGCAACCAATAACTTGGTTGGCGGCTTTGCTGGCTGCTGCGGGAAACCGTGGGCATGCAAGGACTCGGAGAACGCCTACGACTACGCGCCAGGACGCTGGGCCTGACCGACACCGAAGTCGCCCGCAGGCTCGGGTTGAGCCAGGGCCGCTACAGCAACTACGTCAACGAAGTCGTGGAGCCGGACCTCGGCACGCTGGTCAGGATCGCGAGAACTCTGGGGCTGACGGCGGACGAGGTCCTGGGGATGGCGGAACCCGAGGCCGGGGATGAGGGGCAGGTCCTGCGCACGCGCATCGCACTGGCGGCGGAAACAATGGACTCGGCCTCGCTCCACGCCGCAGCGGCCATGTTCGACGCGGCTTCCAGGTCGCTGCGGCCTCGTGCGAGGCCCCGAATGCGGCGCAACAAGAAGAGGGAATGACTGCTGGCATTCATGAAGGCCGGTGCCGCCGTATCCGCCGTGTGGGTGCTCATTCAACGCCTCCGGTTCTCCGTTGCGGGTGGGACCTGTCCACGTGCGGAACACAGCTCACCGGCAGGCGTGACGGGTCGAACGCTTGGTAGAAACGACGCGTCGTAGGCAAGACCGCCCTTGCCAACCTTTCTGACGTCCCGCCATCATATCGAAAAGGCGGCCGCCAGTCGCGGCAGGCAGGCACGCGGAGCTGATCAGGGTGAGCTTTCTTTCCGATGGTGAGGCCGGAACGCTGTCTGTCCGGCGGCTCATCCTGCATGTGGTCGGTGATGATGAGCGGCCGTTCGAAATAGAACCCGAAATAACAGATTTGAGCAGTGGACCGTTTTTCGAGGCTCGAATACGGGACATGGCGTCCGCCGCGGTGCATGACTTTAGCCCCGGGTCCGCCACCAAAGGCATCATCGAGAGGATGGCCAGCGATGCGGATTTTTTCGTCGAAGGCGCACAGGCACTGGCGCGTACATTCTCGGGGCTGCACGGCGGATCGAGCGTGAGCGGAGCCTTTTTCGTAATAGAACTCGGAACACAGGTCCCGGATACGATTATCTACGCCTTGATGAAGTATGATTACCGCACGGCTCTTGAGCATACCGAGCTACAGGGCATGGAGCCGACACTCCGGAATATCGCGCGTGCCTTCGTGACCGAGAGCCGCGCCATCCAGAAGTCTTGCCTGGTGCGGGTGGTCGGCGGCGTTGCGCAGGACACCGTCTCCGCGGTGGACCGCATGGGTCACGGCTCGGACATCACGGACTACTTCGCCCGGTTCCTCAACGTCAGGAGGACCCGGTCCGATGAAGAGCTGAACCGCAATCTGCTCGAAGTCGTACGAAACACCCTCCGAGCAATCCTCCCCAAGGAGGACGTCCTGGCTGGTTTTGAGACGGCTACTGCCGCTCTCAGGAACAGGGCGATGATCACCGAGGAAGCAATCAGGGAAGCATTGTTCGTCGGAAGCGGGAGCCCGATGGATGAGACCGAAGCAGCAAGGCTGGATCGGGAGACCACTCGCCAACTTGGACAGGAAGCCCTGGCTGGGGTAGCATTCACGCCCTCCCCAGACATCCTTGCCAAGAAGCCGCGGCGACGGCTGGAGACGGTCGAAGGCGTCCAGGTCTCCTATCCTGGAAGCGAGGAAAACCGGGCAGTGACGATCGAGAGGCTGGGTGACGGTTGGCGGATCGTTGTGACCACCGACGAGGACCTGAAGACAAATGCAATCGCCGCTATCAAGGCTGGCTGAGGGACTCGACGCCCTGGTTGCGTCAGGTCACGTTACCCTGACTGAGACTGGGACCGAGATCGTCCTGAACAGGGTTTCCGCACCAGATGTTGCGCGTGCGGCTGAACTTTGCCGGGAGCCAGGCTGGTCGTTCGAGATCGAAGACGGCACCGGCATGGCGGTCGAGACCTCTAACGTAGTCGAGGAGTTCAGTCCGTTCAGGATGACCCTGGCGAAACCGGACAGCGTTTCCGGCCCGGACCGGCTAGTTACCCTGACCGGCCTCGGCGCTCGGCTTCGACAGGATACGGGGATCGCGGTTCTGCGCGTCGCCCGCTGCTCAGTCCGGTTTGACACCCGTTCGCTCAGGATATGTCCTCTTGACGACCTTGAGCCCTTCCAGGCGAAGCCGGTTACGGGAATTCCTAGGAAGGTGGTCAGGGAGACGGGTGACAGGCGGCTCACGCCGGTGGACATCAATCCGTGGTTGCTGGCTTTACCCGATGCGCAGCCCTCCTCCGACCCGGCGTTCAAAGTCTGGGCAGCGATCGCCGCCCCTCAGCTGTTGCGGTGTCTCGCAAACGAGGTAACTCCCGACCGTCTTATCCTGAGAGGGCCGCCAAGCGTTACGCTTACGATGAGCGTGGGTGCAATGCCGGAGCTGGACGACGTCAACGCGTTCAACGGCCTGCAGCAAGCGGCGGCCTGGGTATACGAGACCGACCGTGATCTGGATACGCGTCATGGGCTGTTCACGGCGGAAGTGGCGCGGGCCGCCGTTGCGGATCGCGAGGCGGCATCGGTTTTCGGGAGGCTTTCGGCATCTGCCTTGGCCAGCGCAAAGATTGCTTACGGATTGGTATTGTCCGGGGTCAACCGCGACACCCTCAAGGCGCTCGCCGACTTGCGGAAGGCCGTGACCGACGAGACGGGTAAATTAGCAGACAGCACGCGTTCGCTCGCCGGGTTGGTCACCACGACACTCTTCGCGGGCATCGGGATCGTCCTGGCGCGCCTGAAGGCGGACCTACCACCGGCCGCCGTGGCCTGCCTGGCTGTCGTGCTCCTCTTCTACGTGGGCTCCGTCATCTGGGGCGGCTGGAGCTTCGTGAAGATACAGCGGGAGATACGGTCCCAGTGGCGGGCGCGCCTGTATTCGTTCCTGGAGCCAGCTGAATATGCCGAAATGGTGGAAAAGCCGGTCGCGAGCGCTGAACGAGGCTTCTACAAAGCTGCGTGGGCAGGAGGCGCCGTCGCGGTGCTCCTGTGTGTATCGCTGATTGGTCTCGCACTATCCGAATGGGGCGGACAGCCACAGAGCCAGCCGGGTGCAGGCACGACGGGCAACGGAAGCCAGCCAATGATCAATCCGGCTCTTGCAGCGAAGCCCATGTTGAAACCACCTGCGGCCGCCGTGTCGCCCTTGCCATCTCCGATGCCGCCGAAGAGCGTCCCATCAACCACCCTCAAGGCTTCGCCGAAGGGTGGTTGACAGGGTTCAGCGTACAGCCGCGTGCAGGCTGATTGTTGCCTGCTGCGCGGAATCGGGTTCGGGGAGATGACCTTCACGGCTGACTTCCCCTCTCAACTCGCCAGCGAAAAAGAAGCTAGGCCAGCCGCCAAGGTGGTGACCACACTGTTGAGCAACGATACCGCAGGACGTCGAACCCGCGCCCAAGGCTTGCTCAGACCTCAACCTAGGCAGCTGACCCGATGACCGCCGCCCCTTTTTGCCGTCTACGCAGACGCTACCGTCGCCAAAAGTCGAGGACCGGCTCCGGCGTCGGCGCGGTCCGGTCCGCAATCCTGCACCGCAAGTTTGCCTCCGAGGAAACATGAACGATAAAATACCTCAACCTGGTTTAGCCGCACCGGCCCAGACCAAGACGGATTTGGCGGACCTCATCTGGCGGACGGCTGAGCTGCTGCGGGGCGCTTTCCGCGAACCTGAGTATCGTCGGGTCATCCTGCCGTTCACCGTCCTGCGGCGGCTGGACTGCCTTCTGGCGCCCACCAAGGAACAAGTCCTCGCCAAGTATCAGATAATCGCGCCCAAAAACTACGACCTTCGGGTGTTTCTGGCGCCAATCACAGGTTTTCCTTTCTGGAACCACTCCGCCTTCACGCTCAAGGGACTGCTCGACGCATCGGAGGAGCTCAAGGAAAACCTGGATACCTCAAGCCGTTCCTCTCGCGCGTCTCGCAGATAACGCCCGTCTGTCCGAGCATCACGACACCGGAGACGCTACCGCCTGGAGTCGGGGGCTGATGCTGGGGAGAACCGCCGGACGTAGAAGTCGGACGAACCAACTTAATCGTCTGGAAACCAATTTCATTGTGCAGAAACCAATTTAATTGTTGAGAAACTGATTTAATTGTATGTCGACACGTTCAATCCAACCCGGCGCTTTCTTACTCCACCGTAACCGACTTGGCCAAGTTCCGAGGCTGGTCCACGTCAGTCCCCCGCAGAACCGCCACGTGATACGCCAGCAACTGCACCGGGATACTGTAGAGGATAGGCGCCGCGAAAGGATGGATGTCCGGCAGGGTCAGCGTGTCCACCGCGATGTGGCGCAGCTTCGCCACCCCCGCGGCGTCGCTCAGCAGGATGATCTGGCCTCCGCGCGCATGCGCCTCCTGCAAGTTGCTCGCCGTCTTCTCAAACAACGGTCCGCTCGGGGCGATGCCGATGATGGGCACCGATTTGTCGATCAGCGCGATGGGCCCGTGCTTCATCTCGCCGGCGGCGTAGCCCTCGGCGTGGATGTAGCTGATCTCCTTCAGCTTCAGCGCACCTTCCATCGCCACCGGGTAGCAGCTGCCGCGGCCGAGATAGAGCACGTCGCGCGCCTCGGCCACGATGGCGGCGATGCGCTGCACGGGGGCGTCGCCCTCGGCCAATATTTCCGCCGCGTGGCCAGGCACTTTCAGCAGCGCGTCGGTCAGCGCCGCTTCCTCCTCCGCATCGATCGTGCCGCGCGCGCGCGCCAGCGCAATCGCCAGGCAGGCGAGCACGGCAAGCTGCGCGGTGAACGCCTTCGTGCTGGCCACGCCGATCTCGGGGCCGGCTACCGTGTCCAACACGGCGTCGCTCTCGCGCGCCATGGTGCTCTCGGCCACGTTGAGTATGGACAGGATGGTCTGGCCGCCGGCGCGCATGGTGCGCAGGGCCGCCAGCGTGTCGGCCGTCTCGCCGGACTGGCTGATCAGCAGGCCGGCGCCGCCTTGCGTCATCGGCGGATCGCGGTAGCGGAACTCGCTGGCCACGTCGGCATCCACCGGCACGCGGGCCAGCGTTTCAATCCAGTTGCGCCCGACCAGCCCCGCGTAATAGGCCGAGCCGCAGGCGGTCATCGTCAGACGCGGCACGGTGGCCGGGTCGAAGCCCAGATCGGGCAGCACCACGGCGCGCGTGCCGGGATCGACCATGCGGTGCAGGCTGTCGCCGATCACCGCGGGGTGCTCGTGCAGCTCCTTTTCCATGAAGTGGCGGAACGCGCCCTTGCCGATCGAGGCGCCGGAGAGCGCGGTGCGCTTGATCTCGCGCTGCACGCTCTGGCCGGCGCGGTCGTAGAAATCCGCACCCGTGCGGGTCACCACGGTCCAGTCGCCGTCGCGCAGATAGGCGATCTGGCTGGTCATCGGCGCCAGCGCCAGCGCGTCCGACCCCACGAACATCTCGCCGTCGCCGAAGCCCACCGCCAGCGGCGCGCCGTGCTGGGCGGCGATGATCAAATTCGGCTGGCCGGAGAACAGCAACGCCAGCGCGTAGGCGCCCTCCAGCCTGGCGAACGCCGCCTGCGCCGCCTCGCCAGGGCTCATGCCGCTGGCGAGCAGGTGGTCCAGCAGCTGGGCCACCGTCTCGGTGTCCGTCTCGGTGCTGAACACCTGGCCGCGGCCCTCCAGCTCGTGGCGCAGTTCGGCGTGGTTCTCGATGATGCCGTTATGGACGACGACCACGCGTTCCGTGCCGTGCGGGTGGGCGTTGCTCTCCGTGGGCGCGCCGTGCGTGGCCCAGCGGGTGTGGCCGATGCCGGTGGTGCCGCCAAGCGGCGCGGCCTGCAGCACCCCCGCCAGGTTGGCAAGCTTTCCCTGGGCGCGGCGGCGGACGATCCGGTCATCGACCAGCGTGGCGATGCCCGCGCTGTCATAGCCGCGGTATTCCAGGCGGCGCAGGCCTTCCAGCAGGAGCGGGGCGGCATCCGCGCGCCCGATGACACCGACGATGCCGCACATCAGCTCTGTTCCTTCCTGTGTGCCGCGCGGAACGCGGCCGCACGTCCTGGCAGGGTGGCCTGCCTGGCGCGGCCGATCGCCATCGCGTCTGCCGCCACATCCTCGGTGATCACGCTGCCGGCGGCCACGAACGAACCGTCCGCCAGGGTCACCGGCGCCACCAGCACGGCGTCCGACCCCACGAAGACGCGCTCGCCTATGGTGGTGCGGTGCTTGGCATAGCCGTCGTAATTGCAGGTGATGGTGCCCGCGCCGATGTTGGTGCCGGCGCCTATGGCGGCGTCGCCCAGATAGGTCAGGTGGTTGGCCTTCGCCCCCTGGCCCAGCGTGGTGGCTTTCAGCTCGACGAAATTGCCCACATGCGCGCCCGCCTCCACCACCGTGCCCGGGCGCAGGCGCGCGTAGGGGCCGATGATGGCGCCGCCCTGGACGCGGCAGCCTTCCAGGTGGCTGAAGGCGCGTATCTCGGCGGCCCCTTCCACACGCACGCCCGGGCCGAACACCACGTGCGGACCAACCACCGTGTCCGGAGCCAGCGTGGTGTCAGCGCTGAAGAACACGGTGTCCGGCGCCTGCAGCGTGGCGCCAGCCTCCATGGCGGCGGCGCGCAGGCGGCGCTGCACCACCGCCTCGGCATCCGCCAGCTCGGCGCGCGAGTTGATGCCGCGCAGCTCGCTTTCGTCGGCCTCCACCGCGACCACACCGGCGCCGTCCCGCACCGCGAGACGCACCAGGTCGGTCAGGTAGTATTCGCCGCGGCTGTTGTCCGGACGTATCTCGCGCAGCCAGGCCGTCAGCCGGGCCGCCGGGCCGCACAGCGCGCCGGCGTTGCACAAACCGATGTCGCGCTGGGCCGCGGTGGCGTCCGCCCATTCGACGATGCTGGTGACGCGGCCGGATTCATCCTGGACCAGCCGGCCGTAGCGGGCGGGGTCCGCGGGGCGCATGGCCATCAGCGCCAGGCCGGCGCCGGCGGCCTGGCGCTCGGCCATCAGCCGGGCCAGGGTTTCCGGGCGGATCAGCGGGTTGTCGGCAAACAGGATGGCCACCTCGCCACCGCCGAACCGGGCGGCGGCGCACAGGGCGGCGTGGGCGGTGCCCAGGCGATCGTGCTGGATCTCGGTCGGATGCGGCGCTGCCAGCGTAGCGAGACGCTCCATCTGCGGGCCGATCACCACCACGATGCGGGTGAACACCGCCTCGGCCGCGTCCAGCAGATGGCGCAGCATGGGGCGGCCGGCAATGGCGTGGGCGGCCTTGGGGAGTGCGGATTTCATCCGCGTGCCCAGCCCCGCCGCCAGGATGACGGCGCAGGTGTCTGACGAACTTGTGTCTTCGGGCATGCAAGCGGTTCTACCGGCGGTGGCGGCCGCGGGAAAGCGTCAACACGCGCACATTTGATATCGATACGTTTCGTGGCAGGTATCGCACACGTGGCGCCCGAGTGGAGATTGCAGATGGCCCTGTTCGTTGTCACCGGAGGCGCGGGGTTCATCGGCTCGCATCTGACGGATGCGCTACTGGCGCAGGGCCACGGCGTGCGGGTGATCGACGACCTCTCCACCGGCCACCGCCACAATCTCGGCGCCGGCGCCGAGCTGATCGAGGCGGACATCTGCGACGAAGGCGCGCTGCGCGCCGCGCTGGACGGGGCGGCGGGATGCTACCACCTCGCGGCGATCGCGTCGGTGGCGCGCGGCAACGAGGACTGGGCGGGGACGCACCGGGTGAACCTGACCGGCACCATCACCGTGCTGGATGCCTGCCGCGCCGCGCACCTGCCGGTGGTATACGCATCCTCGGCGGCCACCTACGGCAACATCGGCGACGCGGTCGCCCACGAAGGTCTAGCCTGCGCCCCGCAGACGGCCTACGGCGCGGACAAATACGGCTCCGAGCTGCACGCCGCCGTCGGCTGGGGCGTGCACGGCGTGCCGAGTTTCGGATTACGGTTCTTCAACGTGTACGGGCCGCGTCAGGACCCGAACTCGCCCTATAGCGGCGTGATCTCGATATTCGCCGACCGCATCGCGCGCGGCGCCGGCGTCACGGTGCACGGCGACGGCGGGCAAACACGGGATTTCGTGTTCGTGGCCGACGTGGTGGCGCATCTTGCTGCGGCGATGGCGTATCTGGGCCGAGCCCCTGGCGCCTGGGTCAGCAACGTATGCACCGGGCGGGAGACGAGCGTGCTGGAGCTGGCGCGTGTGCTGGGCGAGATTTGCGGGGTGGAAGCGGCGGTAGCGCACGGGCCGGCGCGGGCTGGCGACATCCGGCGGTCGGTGGGGTCCGCGGCTCGGGCGCAGGAGTTGCTTGGTGTTTCGGCGGATGTTGGGTTGCAGGATGGGTTGAAGGCAACTGTAACGCGCGAGTGAAACGCCCGTTTAGCTAACAAACGCAACATGGCAACGAAGCGGCAGGAACTTGGCTCTTTTGGAGAGCAGCGTGTGGTTGCTGATTGCTTCTGCCCAAGATGTAAGCGAGCTAAAACGCTTAAGCGTTTGCCGAACAATTTTAAATGCGCCGATGTGGTTTGTGACTTCTGCGGCTACCTTGCTCAGGTAAAAACCAGCACGACCAAAAATGTAAGTGAAATTCCTCCATTCTTGATGGGGGCGGCTTGGGATCCTCAAAGAGAACGAATGCAAGCGGGAATCTATTTTCCCTTGTTCTTGGTGCTAGTGACGTCCGATCTGAAGACTTACGCCATTCATTATCTCGCGGCGGATCTCCAGAAACCAGAGATGTTTATACCTCGCGCCCCATTGGCAGCAAGCGCGCGTCGGGCTGGATGGACGGGATTCCGCTATGACCTCAGGTCAGTTCACAAGGCTTTTGTGCGGGTGCCAGATCCAAACTGAGACAGCGGAGTTTCTTGCTCTTCTGTCAAAAAAGAAAGGTCTGCTTCCTCAACCCTCACCGATCCAACATATCCGCCTCGATCCGCTCGATCTCCGCGTCGGAAAACCCAAAATGATGCGCGACCTCGTGCACCAGAACGCTACCGACCAGGCGCGCCAGATCCTCCCCCGTCTCGATCCACTCAATCAGGATCGGATCGCGATACAGCATGATCGTGTCCGGCAGGCGCACCGGGTCGGACACGCTGCGCTCCGTCATCGGGATGCCGCGATACAGGCCGGTCAGTTCCCAGGCGTTCTCCACCTCAAGCGCCGCGAGCGTCTCCTCGTCGGCCATGTCCTCCACCATGATCGCGAGCCCTTCCACGTGGCGGACCAGCCGCTCCGGCAACGCAGCCAGGGCGGCTTCGGCCATGGCCAGGATGTCCTCCTCGCTAGGCGGGGTAGTATAGGCTGGCATGGATGCACCTTCAGGAAACGGAGTAACATAATATGGTGGCAAGGCTCGATGACGCGCAACGCAAGGCGCTGGCGGCGGCGCGGCCTCACTGGGCGATGGTGGACGGGCGCGACGCCATAATGCGGCAGTTCCGCTTCGCCGATTTCAGTGCGGCCTGGGCGTTCATGTCCCGCGTGGCGCTGCTGGCAGAACGCATGGACCACCATCCGGAATGGGAGAACGTCTATAACCGCGTGACGATCACGCTGACCACGCATGACGCGCATGGATTGTCGGAACGCGACGCGCGCATGGCGGAGGCGATCGACCGTTTGGTGGAAGCGGACGCCTAGCGCGGGGGCCGGATGGGTGTATAGCGGCGCGGAACAGCAGGAGCGCGCCCATGCCGGTTTCCATGTACCAGATCTCGATCCCGATATTCATACGCGGCTTTCGCGCGCTTGGCGGCGTGCTCGAAAAGGGCCGTGCCGATGCGGAAGCCCGCAAGTTCGCACCCGAGGTTCTGGTCGATGCCCGCCTGGCGCCGGACATGCACAAGCTGTCGCGCCAGGTGCAGATCGCGTCCGACTTGGTGAAGAACGGCGGCGCCCGGCTCGCTGGCATGGAGCCGCCCTCCTATCCCGACACGGAGAGCAATTTCGAGGAGCTGCAAGCGCGTGTCGCCAAGACGATCGCTTTTCTCGAAGGGATCACCGAGGCACAATTGGACGGCAGCGAGACGCGGCAGATCACGCTGAAAGTCCGCGGCCAGGAAGTGGCACTCAGCGGCGCCGACTACGTGACCGGCTTCGTGCTGCCGAACCTGTATTTCCACATGACGACTGCCTACAACATCCTGCGCCATAACGGCGTGCAAATCGGCAAGCGGGATTTCATGGGAATGTAGCAAGGCAAGGCCTTCTTTTCTGAAGAAAAGAAGCAAAAGACTTTTACTCCCTGTCGGCGGCTATCAGAACAAATGCCGCGACAGCGGAGTCAAAAGTTTTTTGCTTCTTTTTTTCAAAAAAGAAGGCCTTGCTTTCTTGCCTAGGTAACCTCCCGCCCACCCGCTCCGAAACCTGGTCCAACAGGAGGAGCGGCCAATGAAAAGACCACTGCTAGTCGCGCTGGCCGGTTGCGCGCTGGCCGCGCCGGCGTTCGCCGCCGATGCCGATCATCCCGTGGTCGTCGAGCTTTTCCAAAGCCAGGGCTGTTCCTCCTGCCCGCCGGCGAACGCGCGCGTGCTGGCCATCGCCGAACGGCCGGACGTGCTGGCGCTGAGCTGGGAGGTCACCTATTGGGATTACCTCGGCTGGCGCGACACGTTCGGCAACGCGGCCTACACGCAACGGCAATACGATTACGCGCACGCTTTGGGCCATGACGGCGTATTCACGCCCCAGGTGGTGGTGAACGGCCGGGTGGACGGTGTGGGCAGCCAGGACGGCGAACTGGCCAGCCTGATCAGGCTGGGTGACCGCGGCGACACCGGCCCGGCCGTGCATGTGACAGAAACCGCAGCGCAGGTCAGCGCAGGCCACGGGCAGGCGGACGTGGTGCTGGTGCGGTACGATCCCGCGCTGGTGCAGGTGCCGATCCATCGCGGCGAGAACGCCGGCGAGACGCTGCCACACCGCAACGTGGTGCATCAGGTCGTAAAACTGGGCACCTGGCACGGGCAGGCGGAAAGTTTTACACTGCCGGCAGCGCCGAGAGACGGACTAAAGAGTGCAGTCCTGTTGCAGGCCGCGGGCACCGGGCCGATCTTGGCGGCTGGGCACAGTTGAAGGAAGCGACACCTTCTTTTAACTCCGCTGTAGCCGAACGTCGAAGCGCGCGTCTCAACATCGCACCAACAAACGAGATAAAAGTTTTTTGGTTCTTTTTTTCCAAAAAAGAACTGCTTCCTTCCTCGCCTCAAGGAGCTGCCGGAAGCGCGTAGTCAAACGCATAATGATGCACACCGCCAGGCTGGCTGATCGTCAACGCCCCCTGCAAACCCTTCAGCCCGCCCTCGCCCGAATCCGGCACCACCGTGATCACCGCAACGGCCGATCCGCCCGTCATCGTTCCGCTATGCTACAACGCCCTCGCTAAATGCCGTACCCGCAAAGAACGCCACAAACGCCACACCAATGACAGCAGCGCCGCATCTCACGCCACGCCGCCAAGACAGAGATACTTTATCTCCAGGTAGTCCTCGATCCCGTATTTCGAACCTTCGCGCCCCAGCCCGGAAGATTTCACGCCACCGAACGGCGCCACCTCGGTGGATATGATACCCTCGTTGATCCCAATGATCCCCGCCTCGATCCCCTCGGCCACGCGGAACACCCGGCCCACGTCGCGCGTGTAGAAATACGCGGCCAGGCCGAACTCCGTGTCGTTGGCCATCTCCACCGCCTCGTCCTCGGTGCTGAAACGGAACAGCGGCGCCACCGGGCCGAACGTCTCGTCGCGGAAGATGTCGGCCGCGCGCGGCACGTCGGCCAGAATGGTCGGCTCATAGAAATTGCCGCCCAGCGCATGGCGCTTGCCGCCTGTCACCACGCGCGCGCCGCGCTGCAAGGCATCGGCCACGTGGTCCTCCACCTTCCGCAGCGCGTCGCCGTTGATGAGCGGGCCCTGCGTAACCCCCTCATCCATGCCGTTGCCAACGCGCAGGTTGCGCACCGCCGCGGTAAGCTTCTCAACAAACGCGTCATACACGCCGTCCTGCACCAGCAGCCGGTTGGCGCACACGCAGGTCTGCCCGGTGTTGCGGTACTTGCTGGCGATCGCTCCCTTAACCGCCTCATCCAGATCGGCGTCGTCGAACACGATGAACGGCGCGTTGCCGCCAAGCTCCATGCTCGTCTTCTTGATCGTGGGCGCGCATTGCGCCAGCAGCTTGGCGCCCACCGCGGTGCTGCCGGTGAACGTCAGCTTGCGCACCATCGGGTTGGCCGTCATCTCCGCGCCAATACCGGTCGCCGGCCCGGTGATGATGTTGCAGATGCCCGCCGGCAGCCCGGCCCGCTCCGCCAGCACGCCCAGCGCCAATGCGGAGAACGGCGTCTGCGTAGCCGGCCGTATCACCCCGGCGCAGCCCGCCGCCCAGCCCGGCCCGGCCTTGCGGGTGATCATGGCGGCCGGAAAATTCCACGGCGTGATCGCCGCGAACACGCCGATCGGCTCTTTCTGCACGATGATCCGACGCCCCGGCAGATGCGGCGGAATGGTGTCGCCGTACACCCGCTTGGCCTCCTCGGCGAAAAACTCGATGAAGCTGGCGGCATAGGCCACCTCGCTGCGACTCTCCGCCAGCGGCTTGCCCTGCTCGGCCGTCATGATCACCGCCAGGTCCTCCTGGTTGGCCATCATCAGGTCGAACAGGCGGCGCAGCGGCTTCTGGCGCTCCTTGGCGGTCAGCTTGCGCCAGGCCTTCTGCGCCCGGTAGGCGGCAGCAATGGCACGCGCCGTCTCCGCCTGGCCCATGCTCGGCACCTCGCCCACCAGCGCGCCGGTGGCCGGGTTGCGCACGGCCACCACCTGGCCGCTATCGGCCTGCACCCAGGCGCCGTCGATCAGGTTCGCCTGGCGCAGCAGGTCCGGATCGGTGAGTTTCAGGGGGGCGGCGGGGTTCAGCATGACAAACTCCTGCAGGAAAAAAGGCCTTCTTTTTTGAAAAAAAGAAGCAAAAAACTTTTGCTACTGAC